>JAYPVO010000100.1:0-7889 GCA_038134645.1 Paracoccaceae bacterium | reverse complement strand
GTAGTAAAACTCGTCATCAGGCAGGTCGGGCATGACATCGCGCGATGCGAACAGTTCAGTGCCCTTGAGCGCATCCGCGTCCTCTTTGGTGACGATCCCGTCCATATGGGCGGTGAGGCCGTTGTTGGTGATGCCCGTCAGGACAACAACAGGAAAGTTACGACCGTCCGCGGTATAAAGGGGCGTATAGTCGGCGATGGCTTCGGGGTCAGAGCAATACGACTTCAGGCGCACTTCACCACGGACGCCAAAGGCACCTGCGATAGAACCTACGACAACGCGATCTTCGGGCATGTCGATCCTCTTACCTTACCAGCATATCAGGGAGAGCTTGCCGTTGTTCCCAACCTGCGCGCTCGAGTTCTGGAATTTCATGTTCTTCTTCGGGATAGCCGATACAGAAATAGCCGATCAATTTCCAGCCGTCCGGAACATCTAGGTCGCGTGCCAAACGGTCAGGATCGAGGATGGACACCCACCCCATGCCAATCCCATGCGCCTTGAGCATGAGCCAGAACTGCATGACGGCGGAAACGCAGGAATAGGCCTTCATTTCAGGCATAGTGCCTGCACCGAGGCCCTTGCCCTTGGTCGTGCCAGCGTCGCACCAAACGGACATCTGAACAGGGGACAAATCCATGCCAGACAGCTTTAGCCCCGAATAAATCTTGGCATCGTCGCCACTGTAACCCGCCAGCGCATCGGCATTCGCCTCGAGGAAGTTCTCGCGCGCAGCGGCGCGACCCTCTGCGCTGTTCACCATCACGATCCGCCATGGTTCGGACAGACCAACAGACGGGGCGAGCGAAAAGCTACGCAGGCAACGGTCAACGATTTCGGGATCAATGGCGTCAGGTTTGAACCGACGGACATCGCGGCGCATGCGGATCAGTGACCAGAGTTCACTTTGAAAATCGGGTGAAAACCCAGTCATGCGCGATGGCTCCTTTGTGCGGCATTGCCCGTCGTTATTCTGGCAAGGTCAGACAAAATAGCCCCAAAGACAAGGGGGACTGCTCGGCCCCGAAAGGCCGAGCAGAACGTTTATTATTCTTCAGCAGCTTCTTCTGCCGGTGCAGCAGCTTCAGCAGCTTTTGCAGCCTTAGCAGCAGCGCGCTCTTGAGCAGCTTTACCCGGAACAGCTTTGTTCGGGTTGTTGCGGACTTTTTTCGCAACGAGGCCAGCAGCTTCGAGGAAACGTGCAACACGGTCGGTCGGCTGTGCGCCCTGAGCGAGCCAGAACTGAACGCGCTCTACGTTCAGTTTTACGCGGTCTTCGCTGTCTTTAGCGAGAAGCGGGTTGTAGGTGCCCAGTTTCTCTTTGAAGCGACCGTCACGCGGCATGCGCGAGTCAGCAGCAACGATTGCGTAGTGAGGGCGTTTTTTCGAACCACCGCGAGCGAGACGGATTTTCATAGCCATGGGTTGATCTCCTTGAATGGCGTGGTGACGGGCGGGCCGTCAGGATTGGTGTTGTTTGTGGTGTTGAATCACTTCCTGAATGACGAAATTCAGGAATTTCTTGGCGAACTCAGGATCCAGATCGGCCTGTTCCGCAAGGTCGGTCAACCGTTTGATCTGTGCCTCTTCGCGCACGGGATCAGACGGAGGAAGTTCGTTTTCCGCTTTCAGCTTCCCAACGGCTTGGGTGTGCTTAAAGCGTTCGGCCAGCGTAAAGACGAGGATCGCGTCCAAACGGTCGATGGACTCGCGGTGGCCTTTGAGGATCGCTGCTGCTTTTTGAACGGCGTCGGTCATACTGTCCTCTTACGCTGGAATATCGGGCGAATAGCGGTAGGTGATGCAGCCGCCGAAATCAGCGGCCTCGTCACGCACCGCGCCCAGCTTTTCAGCTAGACGGATCGCACGGGTGTTGTCGGGGTGGATGTAGCTCACCAGTGTCGGCCAGCTCAGCGCGTTGAACGCGTTGTTGCGGGCAGAGCGGGCAGCTTCATAGGCGTAACCTTCGCCCTCGTAATCTTCGAGGAAGAGGAAACCAACTTCGGGCTCGGGATCGCCGAACTCATGGTCGAGCATCACAAAGCCAAGGGTCACGAAATCGCTGTTGCGCTCAACGGTCCAGAGGCCCGCGCCACGCAGCACCCAACCCGCGACCAGCTGGTTGAAATCGAGCCACGCTTGGTCGCGGTCCATTGGGCCATCGACGAATTTGCCGCGCTCGGTGCAGACGATTTTCGCGTAGTCCTCAAAATCGGTGATGCGCGGTGCGCGCAGGGTCACACGATCAAGGATGATGCGGGGCAGGGCGCCGCGAATACGGTCGGTTGCAACCGCTGCTTGGCCTTCAGGGGCGTTTTCCCATGCACGTGTCATTGAACGGCCTCCGGTTTCGGGTGACGATAGACCCAGCACGGTTGATCGGGTTTCGGCTGTGGTGCGTTTTCATCCAGCACAGCGCCCAGCTTTTCCGCGAGGTTCGCAGAGCGGATGTTGCCGATGCCGACGTAGCTGACGATGGTGTCCCAATTCAGAACGTTCCACGCATGATCGATCGCAGCGCGGGCGGCCTCAGTGGCGATGCCTGTGCCTTCGATCGAAGGGTCCCAAACGGTCCAGCCAATTTCGGTTTCTGGCCAATCGGCAGGGAACCACGGGCCGATCATGCCCAGCGGTGTGTCATCGCCCTTGCGGGTTACGATCCACATGCCGTAGCCACGGATTTGCCAATGGCCGATCTCAGACGCGAAAGCGCGCCATGATTTGCCCAGATCATGCGGTCCACCCACGCCTGCTGCGCGATCAGACATGAAAAAGGCGCATGCGGCCTCCATGTCCGAAGCCTTCGGCTCGCGCAGGATAAGACGTTGGGTTTCGAGCGTTTGCATGGCTTACTTCTTTTTCCCCATGCCCAGACCAGAGAGGCCACCCGGCAAACCGCCGAGGCCACCAAGTCCGCCCAGACCCGGAAGTTTACCACCCGGCAACTGGCTTCCCAGTGCCTTGGCTGCTTGTTCCATTGCTTTGGGATCGTCCATGTTAGGCATGTCAGGCATACCGCCTTTGCCGAACATCTGCTTAACGGCTGCTTTGAGAGCGCCGCCTTTGCCCATTTTGCCCATCTTCTTCATGACGTCGGCCATCTGCTTCTGCTGCTTGAGCAGCTTGTTCAGTTCCGACACCTCGAGGCCAGCGCCCGCAGCAACCCGCTTTTTACGGCTGGCTTGCATGACATCGGGGTTAGCGCGTTCGAGTTTGGTCATAGAGTTGATCAGCGCGATCTGGCGACGGAGCATGATGTCGTCGAAACCAGCTTCTTTGATCTTGCCAGCGTGTTTCGCCATGCCGGGCATCATACCCATCAGGCTTTCCATACCGCCCATCTTGAGCATCTGGTCCAGCTGCATCTTCAGGTCGTTCATGTTGAAGCGGCCCTTCTGGAAGCGCTTCATCATGCGTTCGGCTTGTTCGACCTCGAGCGTTGCTTGGGCCTTTTCGACCAGTGCAACGATGTCACCCATGCCGAGGATACGGCCAGCAACGCGTTCCGCCTCGAACGTTTCAATGGCGTCCATCTTTTCGCCCAGACCGACAAAGCGGATAGGCTTACCCGTGATGGCGCGCATCGACAGCGCAGCACCGCCGCGACCGTCACCGTCCATACGGGTGAGGACAACGCCAGTGACGCCGATCTTAGCGTCAAACTCTGTTGCAACGTTCACCGCGTCCTGACCCGTCAGGCCGTCAACGACCAAGAGGGTTTCGCGCGGGTTCACGGCGTCACGAACGTCAGCAGCCTGCTGGATCAGCTCTTCGTCGATGTGCAGACGGCCCGCGGTGTCGAGCATATAGATGTCATAGCCACCGAGGCTCGCCTGAGTTTTGGCGCGCTTTGCGATGGTGACGGGATCTTCGCCTTTGACGATCGGGAGTGTGTCTACACCGATCTGCTGGCCGAGGATTTGAAGCTGTTCCATAGCCGCAGGACGGTTCACGTCGAGCGAGGCCATGAGGATGCGCTTGCCTTCGCGCTCTTTCAAACGCTTTGCAAGTTTCGCGGTGGTGGTGGTTTTACCCGAACCTTGCAGACCGACCATCAGGATCGGGGCAGGCGGGTTGTCGATCTTTAGGCGGTCGGCTTCTGCGCCACCCGACAGAACTGCGATGAGTTCGTCATGGACGATCTTAACGACCTGCTGACCGGGGGTGATGGATTTCGTTACCGCAGAGCCAGTTGCCTTGGCTTCGACCGCTTTAACAAAGCTGCGAACGACGGGAAGGGAAACGTCAGCCTCGAGGAGTGCGACGCGCACTTCACGAAGCGCGGTTTTAACATCGTCTGCGGACAGGGCACCCTGTTTTGTCAGACGGTCAAACACTCCGCCAAGGCGTTCGGATAGATTTTCAAACATGCCATGGCCCTCCAGCGACCCGTTACTCATTTGGTCGCTACATAGGCATCGACCGCTCAAACCACAATCGCGCCCATGGGCGCAACGCGCTGATGGACGGCGATCCCCCCGAATAGGGAAGGGACCGGAAGACTCGGCTTCCGGGGAATTTGGCCTGCGTTTACGCGCGTGGGAGGGGTGAGTCAAGCACGCCTTGCCCTTGCGCCTTTCGGCTCATTGGCTAGATTGAACTGATCGGTTTAAGGATTTCTACCATGGATCATTGGGATGAGGTGCGCACAGCCTATCAGGTGGCGCGATTGGGCACGGTCAGCGGCGCTGCTGACGTTTTAGGTGTGCACCATGCGACCGTGATCCGCCATATCGATGCTCTCGAAGGGCGTTTGGGCGTGAAATTGTTCCAGAGGCACGCTCGCGGTTACACTCCGACCGAGGCTGGGCAGGACCTGTTGAAGGTCGCAAAAGCGGCGGATGACCAGTTTCATCAGCTTGGTGCGCGACTAAAGGGACATGGCGATGGGGTTTCGGGTGATCTGACGGTTACATCGCTCGCATCGTTTTCGACCATGCTGACGCCAGTGATGGTGAAGTTCCAAAAGCAGAACCCAGAGGTCAAGATACGCTACCTCACTGGCGACCGTCTGTTCCGTCTTGAATACGGTGAGGCACATGTCGCTATCCGAGCAGGTGCCGCGCCTGACCAGCCTGACAACGTCGTGCAGCCTTTTATCAAACAGACCGTCGCGATGGTTGCGGCCCAAAGCTACATCGACCGCATGGGAATGCCAGAAAGCGACGCTGACCTCGCAAAGCACGAGTTCGTCAGCCATGACGACAATGATAGCCGCGCGCCATTCCACCGCTGGCTTCTGGCTCATGTGCCGATGACTCAGATCGTTTATCGCACGATGGATAACCGCTCGATGCGGGATGCCATCGCGGCGGGGGCGGGGATTGGGTTCTTGCCGTCCTATGAATTTGGTCTGATGCCAGGTGTCAAACAGGTCATGCCGCCGCGCGAGGAATGGGCCACCAACCTTTGGCTCGTCACGCACGTTGACCTGCATAGAACGCCAAAAGTGCAGACGTTCCTCAAGTTCCTAAAAGAAGAGGCAAAGTCGTGGGTCAACTGATCCGCCCCCACCTCGCGGGGCATTTGGCGATGCTGATGTTCTCTGCCACCGTCGCAGGGAGCTTTTCGCTGGGTGGGTCTGTTGCCAATGACATTTCCCCAGTTGCCTTAAATACGGTTCGGTTCTGGGTGGCTGTCGCGATCCTTGGCTTCGTGATGAAACTGACGGAAAAAGGAAGCCGTCAGACGTTCAAGGCCCCGTGGCGTTACGCGATTTTGGGCGGGCTTTATGCGTGCTACTTTGTCCTTATGTTCATGGCGCTCAAATCCACGTCGCCCGTGAACCTATCGGTCGTATTCACCCTGACACCTGTCATGGCGGGCGGCTTTGGGTATTTCTTGCTGCGACAAGTCATGTCCCCGCGCATCGCACTAGCCCTCGCCATTGGCGGTGCGGGTGCGGTTTGGGTGATCTTCCGTGGGGACCTGAACGCCTTTCTCGCGTTTGAGGTTGGTAGCGGTGAAGCGCTCTATTTCTGGGGCTGTGCGGCCCATGCGCTCTACACACCGCTTGCGCGTCGATTGAACCGTGGGGCACACGTTATTCCTTATACCTTCGGCACCCTGCTTGCTGCCGCTATCTGGATCACTGGATACGGATGGCGAGATCTCTTGCTGACGGATTGGACGAACCTTCCGAACCTCGTTTGGATCACGATCCTTTATATCGCTGTCTTTGCGACATCGGTCTCATCGCTACTGCTGCTCTTTGCGACCCAGCGCCTGCCATCGTCCAAGGTCATGGCCTACACCTACCTCGTGCCGACATGGGTGATCGCGTGGGAATATATCCGCCATGCCTATGTCCCGCCGGGGATCGTGCTTGTTGGCGTGGCGATGACGCTTATTGCTCTGCTTCTTCTTCTGCGAGAATAACGCCCTCAGAGGCGAGGAATTGCTCGAACGCATCGAGATCAACGCCGTCCATCTGACCAAAGCCCTGCATCCAAACGCTCGCTTCGCGCAGGGCATCGGGTTCCAGTTTGCACCATTTCACCCGTCCGCGTTTCTCTTGCGAGATTAGCCCCGCATCCGCCAGAACCGTGAGGTGTTTTGAAATCGCGGCAAGCGACACGGCAAACGGTTCGGCCACATCGGTCACCGCCATATCATCCTCGAGCAGCATCGACAGGATCGCGCGGCGGGTGGGGTCGGCCAAGGCCATAAAGACGGTATCGAGTGTAGCTGCCATAACCGCCGATTAAGCCGTCTCATTCACAAAGGTCAACCGATTGGTTGAATATAAAGAATGGGCGGTTTCGGGGGTAAATGGGGGTCGGGCGGAATCGAACAGCAATTGGGCTATTGTTTTTTATTGTTTATTTACAGTAACTTGATGTGAACGATTTGTCACATCACGGCTTATTGACTCATAGGTCCTAAGGCCATAGCTAGTCCCCAACCTTCAGAGGGGATTTTCGTGTGACTGATCCGACCGATCTTGACCGCCTAAAGGCGCTAGAAAGCCGGATCAAAGAGGTGAAAGCCAAAGCGCCCGAAACGAACCACATGAAGAAAGACTACTCTCAAGCGCAACACGCGTGGCGGATGGTCACCGAGCTTGTAGCTGGTCTTCTGATCGGCTTCGTCATCGGATACGGGTTGGATTACGCCTTTGGCACCACGCCTGTGTTTCTGGTGATATTCATTTTTCTGGGCTTTGCGGCCGGTGTTAAAACCGTGATCGGCTCTGCTCAGGAACTACAGAGGAAACTGCTGGAGCAACCTTCCAGCAAAGATGGGGATAACTGACGTGGCGACTGAAGCGCATGGCGAAGGCACAGGCCTTGTTTTCCACCCGCTGGACCAGTTCAAGGTAACTCCGCTGTTCGGGGATGGCCCCGTTCACTGGTACACCATCACCAACGCAACGTTGTGGATGGCCCTCGCTGTTCTGGCGATTGTTGCGATGTTCGTCATCGGTAGCCGCGGTCGCGCAATCGTGCCGTCGCGCGGTCAGTCGATCGCAGAGCTGTTCTACGGCTTCGTTTACAAGATGGTTGAAGACATCACCGGCCACGACGGTGTGAAGTATTTCCCATACATCTTCTCGCTCTTCTGCTTCATCTTCTTCGCGAACTTCCTCGGCCTTCTGCCGCTGTCGTTCTCGCCCACCTCGCACATCGCAGTAACTGCTGTTCTCGGCTTTGGCGTGTTCATCATCGTAACCCTCATCGGTTTCGTGAAGAACGGCATCGGCTTCCTCGGCATGTTCTGGCTGAAAGACGCACCGCTCGCGCTGCGCCCGATCATCGCGATCATCGAGGTTATCTCTTATTTCGTCCGTCCCGTTAGCCACTCCATCCGTCTTGCAGGTAACATCACTGCAGGCCACGCGATGATCAAAGTGTTCGCAGGCTTTGCCGCGATCGCTGCTGTGGCTCCGG
>JAYPVO010000099.1:0-7995 GCA_038134645.1 Paracoccaceae bacterium | reverse complement strand
GCGACGGTTTTGGGTACCGTAGGTCGTAGGTTCGAATCCTATCGCCCCGACCACTCCATAAAATAGCTGGTCCATTTGCCGTTAGTGGTTGCCTTGCGATTCTTCGCGGGGCTGTCTCATTTGGATACCCACCTCACCCAAAGTTCATCTCGTGGCGCCACAAGGTGAGAAAACTCTTGCGTAAGCTGTGGGCAAGGTTGTGGATGAATCGAGCGGTTTTAAACACTTGTGTGCGTCAACCCAGATTATGCAACATTTTGTCGAAAAAATTGATTGACCCCCTAGGGGTAGTTTTGTCAGGTTGTGTCTGCCGAGTAGGGCGCTACCACATGTGGTGCCACTTGGTCAGGACAGACTACCAATCGTTATGAACGGCACGAGGTGCCGCGCTCACAGGGTTTTCCCTGAACGAAGTCGCTTGGCCCAAGGACATTTTCAGTCGGCATCATGGATTGGGGCGGTTCACGCCTTTGAGTTTTTCGGCAGGCCGCGCAGACGGTCGTGTGTTAGGGGCCAGGTACGATGAAGATCGAACGCATTTTCACCAAAGCAGGACAAGACGCTTACGCGGATATCGATTTCCGCACGACGACGTCTGAAATTCGCAATCCCGATGGAACGATCGTGTTCAAGCTCGACGATTGTGAAGTTCCGTCGAAGTGGAGCCAAGTTGCCTCTGACGTGATTGCACAGAAGTATTTCCGCAAGGCTGGCGTGCCGAGCGAAATGAAAAAGGTCCGTGAAAAGGACGTGCCAGAGTTCCTGTGGCGCTCTGTTCCTGCGGATGGCGCAGAGATGTCGGGTGAAACCAGCGCAAAGCAGGTGTTCGATCGTCTGGCTGGTGCATGGTGCTATTGGGGCTGGAAGGGTGGCTATTTCACCACCGAGGACGATGCCCGCGCGTATTATGATGAGATGCGGTTCATGCTGGCCAACCAGATGGCCGCACCGAACAGCCCGCAGTGGTTCAACACTGGTCTGCATTGGGCTTATGGCATTGATGGTCCGGCACAAGGCCACCACTATGTCGACTACAAAACTGGGAAACTGGTTAAATCGAATTCTGCCTACGAACACCCGCAGCCGCACGCTTGCTTTATCCAGTCCGTCGCTGACGATCTGGTGAATGAGGGTGGCATCATGGACCTTTGGGTTCGTGAAGCGCGTCTGTTCAAATACGGCTCTGGCACCGGCACGAACTTCTCGTCGCTGCGTGGCGAAGGCGAACGGCTCTCGGGCGGCGGTAAATCGTCGGGCCTGATGGGCTTCCTTAAAATTGGCGATCGTGCTGCTGGCGCGATCAAATCAGGCGGCACAACCCGTCGAGCAGCGAAGATGGTGATCGTCGATGCCGATCACCCCGATATCGAAGACTTCATCAACTGGAAGGTCATCGAAGAACAGAAAGTGGCGTCCATCGTCGCTGGTTCGAAGATGCACGAACAGAAGCTGAATGCGATCTTTAAGGCGATCAACACGTGGGACGGGGCAGAGGCTGATGCCTATGATCCGTCCAAGAACGAGAGCCTGAAATCCGCTGTTCGTGAGGCAAAGAAAGTCGCGATCCCGGAAACCTATATCAAACGAGTTCTGGACTACGCAAAACAGGGCCACACCAGCATCGAATTTCCGACCTATGACACCGACTGGGACTCTGAAGCCTATGCGTCGGTGTCGGGTCAGAACTCCAACAACTCGATCCGCGTGACCGATGCCTTCCTTCAGGCGATCAAGGATGATGCGGATTGGGACCTGATCAACCGCAAAGACGGCACCATTTCCAAGACCGTCAAAGCGCGCGATCTGTGGGAACAGGTTGGACACGCGGCATGGGCTTGTGCCGATCCGGGTATCCAATTCCACGACACCGTTAACGCATGGCATACCTGCCCTGAGGACGGTGCAATCCGTGGGTCGAACCCCTGTTCGGAATATATGTTCCTCGACGATACGGCTTGTAACCTCGCGTCGATGAACCTGCTGCAGTTCTACAAGAACGCAGAGTTTAACGTTGAGCAGTATATCCACGCGACCCGTCTTTGGACTGTGACGCTCGAAATCTCTGTGATGATGGCGCAGTTCCCGTCCAAAGAAATCGCGCAACTGTCCTACGTGTTCCGCACGCTCGGCCTTGGCTATGCGAACATCGGCGGTCTGCTGATGAACATGGGCTTTGGCTATGACAGCGACGAAGGCCGTGCGATGGGCGCTGCCCTGACCGCGATCATGACGGGCGTGTCCTATGCGACCTCGGCTGAAATGGCGGGCGAGTTGGGTGCGTTTGAAGGCTACGAGCGCAACAAAGAGCACATGCTCCGCGTGATCCGTAACCACCGCAACGCGGCGCATGGAAATGCGGACGGGTATGAAGCCCTCGCGGTGAAGCCGGTTCCGCTCGACCACGCGAACTGCCCTGACGCGCGTCTGGTGCAAATCGCGACCGAGGCATGGGATCAGGCGCTGGCACTGGGTGAAAAGCACGGTTACCGCAACGCGCAGGTCTCTGTGATCGCGCCGACAGGGACCATCGGTCTGGTTATGGACTGTGACACCACGGGGATCGAGCCTGACTTTGCCCTCGTGAAGTTCAAGAAACTCGCAGGCGGCGGTTACTTTAAGATCATCAACCGTTCGGTTCCGTCCGCGCTGGAAACGCTGGGCTATAGCTCTGCCGAGATCGAAGAGATCATTGCTTATGCAGTCGGTCATGGATCGATCGGTCAGGCCCCCGCGATCAACCATACTGCGCTGATCGGTCATGGCTTTGGCCAAGGCGAGATCGACAAGATCGAAGCCGCGCTGAAATCGGCCTTTGATATCCGCTTTGTGTTCAACCAGTGGACGCTGGGTGAAGAGTTCTGCCAGAAAACCCTTGGTATTCCTGCGGCAAAACTGAACGACCCGTCGTTCGACCTGCTGCGTCACCTCGGGTTCTCTAAGGCCGAGATCGACGCTGCGAACGACCACGTTTGTGGCACCATGACGCTGGAAGGTGCACCGCACCTGAAAGAAGAGCACTACAACGTCTTTGACTGCGCCAACCCGTGCGGCAAAAAAGGCAAGCGTTATCTGTCGGTTAACAGCCACATCACCATGATGGCTGCGGCGCAATCGTTCATCTCTGGTGCGATCTCTAAGACGATCAACATGCCCAACGATGCGACGATTGAGGACTGCCAGAAGGCCTACGAACTGTCGTGGAGCCTCGGCGTTAAGGCGAACGCGCTCTACCGTGATGGCTCGAAACTGTCCCAACCTCTCGCTGCGGCGCTGGTTGAGGATGACGAAGAGGCGGCAGAGATCCTCGAATCTGGCAACCCAGTGGAAAAAGCTGCGGTGCTGGCAGAGAAGGTGATCGAAAAGGTCATCGTCAAAGAGATCGTGCGCAGCCACCGTGAAAAGATGCCAGAGCGCCGTAAGGGTTACACCCAAAAGGCGGTCGTGGGTGGTCACAAGGTCTATCTGCGGACGGGTGAATATTCGGACGGTAGCCTCGGTGAGATTTTCCTCGATATGCACAAAGAGGGTGCTGGCTTCCGCGCGATGATGAACAACTTTGCCATCGCGGTGTCGGTTGGTCTGCAATACGGCGTGCCGCTCGAAGAGTTCGTCGATGCGTTCACCTTTACCAAGTTCGAACCCGCAGGGATGGTGCAGGGGAACGACTCGATCAAGTCGGCGACCTCGATCCTCGACTATATCTTCCGCGAGTTGGCCGTGTCCTACCTCGACCGCACCGATCTGGCGCATGTGAAGCCGCAAGGTGCAGCGTTCGACGATCTGGGTCGTGGCGAAGAGGAAGGCATTTCGAACGTCAAATCGCCTAGTGAAAGTGCGGCGTCTAAGTCGTTGGAAGTCCTGAAACAAATCTCTTCGACGGGGTATCTGCGTAAGCGTCTCCCGCAGGATCTGAATGTGTTCAGCTCGACCGCGGTTCAAGAGGTTCAGCAGACCAAGATTGTCACCGCGAAGGCGGAAACCGCCGTCGGCACCGTGACCACGATGTCGGCACGTGACAAAGCGAAAATGCAAGGCTACGAGGGTGATCCTTGTGGGGATTGCGGCAACTACACGCTGGTGCGCAACGGCACCTGCATGAAGTGCAATACATGCGGCGGCACATCGGGCTGCAGCTAAGAGTTTCAGGGGCGGATGCGTTCGCCCCCGACGCGGATCGGGATACAGGCAAAAAGCAATCGGGCGGTATATAACTCCACCCGATCCGTGGAACTGGGGGGCCAAGCGCCCCCCATTCTTTATTTAGCGGTGATGGAATAGCCCGCAGCGGTGAGGCGGTCGCGGATGCTGCGCGCGATGGCCACGGCACCAGCGGTATCGCCATGCACACAGATCGTGTCGATCGCGACAGGGATCGGATCGCCCGTGCGTGGCAGGATCGCGCCAGCCTCAAGCATTTGCAGGATACGGGTCGCGGCGATGTCCGGATCGTGGATGACCGCGCCGTCTTGCCCGCGTGGGGTGAGGGTGCCGTCGGATTCGTAACTACGGTCCGCGAAAATCTCTGAGATCACAGGCCCGCCGAGGGTGGCAGCCGCCCGTGCTTGGGCCGTGCCAGCGATCACCATGAGCGGCAGGTCAGGGCAGACGGAGCGCGCGGCGCGGTAACAGGTGAGCGCCATTGCTTCGTCGCGTGAGGCCATGTTTGCCATCGCGCCGTGGAGTTTCAGGTGCGACAGCGATCCGCCCAAGGCACGGCAGACACCGTCCGAAGCTGCGACTTGGTAACGGATGATCGCGGTGAGGTCAGAGGGGGCGAGCGTCATCTCGGTCCGTCCGAAATTCGCGCGATCCTCAAACCCAGGGTGGGCACCGATAGCGACGCCTTTGCCTAATGCGGTCTGCATGACGCGGGACATAAGACGCGCATCGCCAGCGTGTGTACCACAGCTCACATTGGCAGAGCTGACAATGTCGAGCATCGCGAGTTCCGACAGCACTTCGGCCTCGGTGCTGCCTTCGCCCATGTCGCAATTCAGATCGATCGTTTTCATGCGTCCCATCCTGTGATCATGCCGGAAATGAGTTGGTAGCTGAGCAGGTCCGCCATTTGCGCGGGGTCGCGGATCAGCGGTTTACAGAGCGCTGCGAGGTCGCGGGTCAGTCCTGCGGGGCTTTGATACGAGGATAGCGCCTCTTCGCGGGTGATGCAGGTGAATTGTATTTTTGCACCCGCTGCGGTCTGCGCGACCTTTGGAATGTCCTGCGGAATAACGGTGCCGATCCGTGGATAGCCGCCGACTGTTTGGCATTCGGGCAGCAGCACAAATGGCACGCCATCGCCTGTCATTTGGATGTCACCGGGCTGGATTGCGTCGGACAGGATGTTCAATTGATCTGCCGTTGCGAACCCTGAGCCTGCGGCGTTCAGCTTCACACCTTGGCGATTGGCGGCGGGATCGCGGGTGAATTCGGTCTGGGTGAACCGTGCGCGGGTCGCTTCATCAAACAGCCCAGTCTGTGGCCCGTTGATATAGCGGATGGTGCCGCCCTCAAACCGATTATCCGTTGGCAGGATCATTCCAACACGATCCGCGTTTCGATCAGGGCCGAGGGGCAGGGCCGTGCCGTTCTCAATCAAAGCGCCGATGCCGCAGGTGAGGTGGGTGGAACGGCTGCCCATCACGGGAGCAGTCGCAATGCCGCCGCCAAATCCGATGTAGCCATAGACGCCCGACAGTGCAGGACCGATGGTCAGGCGATTGTCGGGCAAAAGGAGGTGAGAGGCGTTCCAAGTCAGCACCCTGTCGTCCACGGTCGCCCGCATCGGCGCACCCGTCAGGGAAATAAGGGTCGGCTGACTGACGGAAAACACGCCACCCATGCCCGCCATCTCGATCACCGCATGATCGGGCGATTGACCGAGGAGAGCGGCGCTTTCGCACAGGGCTTTGCGGTCAGCGGCACCCCCACGGGGGAGGCCAATCGACAGATATCCTTCGCGACCGAGGTCTTGGACCGTCATCGCAGGCCCCGCGCGGTGGATGGTGAGCGTGGTCATTCCGCCGCCTCCCATGTCGCGCCGCCGTTTGGTGCGGTTGATACCTCGTCAAAGCGGGACGCGGGCAGGGCGAAGAATTCGACCTCATCCCCCGGAGAAAAGAGCGATGCAGGGCTGCGGGCAGGATCGAAAAGCGGCACAGCGGTCTGTGCGATCCAGCGCCACCCTGTGGGCGATGCATTGGCGAAGAGCACAAATTGACGGATCGCGACGACCAATGCGCCAGCGGGCACGCGCGGCGTCAATGTGGTTTGGCGTGGGATGTCCCATTCTGGTGGCAGGCTCCCTAAATAGGGAAGCCCTGGGGCAAAGCCGATAGTGAGGACGCGAACGCGCGTAGTGCTCAATGCATCAATCGCGTTGGTGATGGATAGGCCAGCTAGGTCTGCGGCCTCGGTCAATTGGGGGCCGAAGTCATCGCCGTAAACGGTAGGGACCCGCCAGAGCTTGCGGTCAGATGGGAGAGCGGACGCCCCCCAGTCCCGAGAGATCAACGCCTCGCGCAAGAGCGCTTCGACCTCTTCAAATGGGGTTTTGAGCGGATCAAACCGCACGGTCACAGAGGCGAGCGTGCTCGACACTTCGTGAAATGGCGTATGGCTGTCCCGAAGATAGGCAGCAAAGGCCAGCGCGGCGCGATTGGCCTTATCCGACATGGTCGTATCGAACCGAACCAAGGCCGCATCCAAACCAAAGGCAAAGATATCAGGCGTTTGGGTCACATCTACCAATGTTGAACGAGGGTCGCGCATGAGCAAAGTTGTGGTGAAACTCGGCTCTGGCGTCAACGGCAGAAATGGGCGTTAAGCCGTTCGTATTTTGCGCGTGGAGCTCGTGATATTTGCCGTGCCTGTCCGCAGTTTCATCACGCTTTCCGACAGGGTTTCCGTGAGCAGCCTCAATTGACCGGTCCAAGTTGATAGTTAGTGCATATTTGGCCGCTGATCCATTTGTATGATGGCTTCAGGAGCGGGCGGGCGATAGCCCAATGCACTGTGTGGTCTCTTTGTGTTGTAGTGCTGTCTCCATTTTTCAATGATGATTTGGGCTTCTCGTAGCGTGTAGAAGACTTCGCCATTCAAAAGCTCATCACGGAACCTGCCGTTAAAGCTTTCGCAATATCCATTCTCCCACGGGCTTCCAGGTTCGATATAAGCTGTTTTTGCGCCGACAGCTGCAATCCAATCTCTGACCGCTAGCGCAACGAACTCAGGCCCATTGTCAGAGCGAATGTATGCAGGTGGTCCACGCAAAATGAACAGATCTGTTAAGGCATCAATCACATTCGTGGAGTTCAGTTTCCGCTCAACTTTGATGGTCAAGCATTCCCGACTGTACTCATCGATAATGTTTAAGGTTCGAAACGGTCTCCCGTCATCCGTTCTGCAGTGCACAAAATCATAGCTCCAAACATGATTGCGGTACTGGGGGCGAAGACGGACGCATGAACCGTCATTCAGCCAGAGCCGTCCTTTCTTGGGTTGCTTAGGTGGAACTTTGAGCCCCTCTCGTCGCCACAGCCTCTCAATGCGACCATCGCTGACTGACCAACCCACCTCTCTCAGAAGGTAGGCCACTCTGCGATAGCCATAGCGGCCATACTGTCGGGCAAACTCAATCATATCCGCAACAAGTCTCTCTTCATCCGCACGCCCTTTTGGGGGATTACGTTGTGTGGACCGATGTTGCTCAAGCACACGACAGGCTCTGCGCTCTGAAACATCCAATTGGGTGCGAACATGATCAATACATGCCCTGCGACGAGCGGGGCTTAGAAGTTTCCCCGTGCAGCTTCTCTTAAGATCAGCTTATCGAGTGTCAGATCAGAAACAGCTCTTCTCAGCTGTTCATTCTCTTTTTGTAGGCGTTTGAGCTCTTTCAATTGATCAACGCCCATACCGCCATACATCGTCCCGATCCCATGGTGGCGCATATGTGTTGGATGAACCGCGACGACCTGCGGTATCTGCTGACCA
>JAYPVO010000098.1:0-8035 GCA_038134645.1 Paracoccaceae bacterium | reverse complement strand
CATCGCGGTCGCGCCGCGCGAACCTGTTGAACCAGCGATAATGATCGGGTGCGTTGGTGGGGCGTCAGACCAGCGCGCAATGAGGCGTTCGATTACCATTCGCTGGCGTGCTTCGACGTCGGGTGGTTCTTGGGCGAAATCGAAGTACTTCAGGACGATCCCGATGAACTCTTGGGTACGCGCCCAATGGCCCGATCTATCGGTCACGTCGAGGTCTAGCACGGTTTGCGGATCGACGCCTTCGCCATGCATTTCGTCCATCAATTTGGCGAGGCTATCCGAGAGCGCATAGAGCGCCGAGCGCGGCGCCAAATCGGGCTGACTGTCTAGCAATGCGCCGACCAACGGTGCCAATTCCAACCGACGACGCAGGCTCGCAACGGGGGGCGGCACGTCAATTGCCACAGGATCGCGGGCGAGATCAGTGACCAACCGCAGTCGTGGCAATAGCCCCGCAGGTCCATTATCGAACACTTCGCGCATTCGACGCTGCATGCGCCGCGTGTTCAGGAAAATCTCAACCTTGGCGACCTCTTCAGGTGGCATCCCTCGCAGCCGCTCCATCACGCCTTTGGTCAGGGCGTCCGCGAAATCCACCCCAGGGGGCAGGCCAAAAATGCGAGGCTTATCGGTCGGTTCAAACATCATCACTCAACATCCCTTCGGCCACCGCGATGCTTTGGGGGCGGCCAACGTCACACCATTTACCATTATATTCGACACCATAGAGCGTGCCTCGGGCAAGCATTCGGTTCCAGAGTTCCCACATCGAAAACTTTTGTTCCGTGACCTCCGACAGATCAGTTGTCCGAATGATCTGGCAGCCTGTGTAGATCGCCCCAGCGCCACGGCGAATTCGCCCTTCCTCATCAGTTAGGAAATCGCCCTGACCCGAGTGGCCCAGCGCGTTGTCCTTACTGACGAGCAAAAGCAGCCCCTCCATGTCGTCGCGCCAGTGTTGGCGCAGCGTGTCAAAGGGGTTGTCGCCGCGCCAAACCGCATCGGTGTTCATCGTGAAAACTGGCCCCTCACCGAGCAACGGCAAGGCATGTTTCAATCCGCCGCCAGTCTCACGCAGAAGGTCAGTTTCGTCCGAGATGTGAACCTCGGTTGGGACGGCATCGCGGATTTGATCGGCCTTATAATGCACGTTCACCACGCGGGTGAGCCCCTCCGCCAGATCGAGCGCATGAAACAAGAGCGGCTTGCCCGCAACATTCACCATCGGCTTGGGCCTGTCGTTGGTCAGCGGCGCCATTCGGGTGCCAAGGCCAGCAGCAAAGAACAAAGCGGATGTGGGTGTCATATGGTCAGGTCCGGAAGGATCAATTCGGAAAGGTCGTGCAAATCTGGATGAGCTAGATCGCGTCTCAGGTGGCTGATCACGCGCGGGATGAGTGGTTGATATTTCAGCTTTTTGTCGCGCTGCACCAGCCGAGCGAAAATACCGAGGATGCGGAGGTTTCGCTGCACAGAGATCGTCGAAAACGCTGCCATATCGACGTCTTTGGTCAGCGCATCAACTGTTCGATCAGACACGTCCCGCCGCGCATCGCGTAGTAGCGATACGAGATCATACAAAGGGTGCGCCATAAACGCGTCCTGAAAATCAAGCAGGCCGACGCGATAGGTTCCCTGTTTTTCAGGACGCCAAATTAGGTTCTCAGCGTGAAAATCCCGTAGGGATAGGGTGTAGGGATGAGGCGCTAACCGCTCTAACGAGGCCTTCATTGCAACAGCGATTTTTGACCCTTCGGCGCTGGGCGCAAACCATTCGGAATAAAGCCCGACCATGTCAGCACCGACCTCAGGGGTCATGGTTTTCAAACCAGCTGGGGCAGGGGATGCGCCGATTTTTTGGATACAGTCCGCAGCGGCTTGATACAGGGTCAGCTCATCCGCATCACCCGCCGCAATCCAATCGGCAAAGTGACGAGGGCCGAGGTCACCGATGATCGCAAGGCCCGCCGCTTGATCGCTTTTGAGGATAGAAGGCGGGCAAAGGCCGATACCCGCGAGGTGGTCTGCAATGTGCAAAAACGGACCAAGGTCTTCACCAGCTTCGGGCGGCGCGATCATTAGGATCACGCTTTCCCCATTGGGACTGGTGAGCCGCCGATAACTACGGGCAGAGGCGTCTCCCGCGACAGGAGTTTGGTGCCAGTCCTGCCAAAGCGTTCCGTCAAGAAATGCAGAAACCTCAGACATCGATTGTGCCCAATCGCGTTTCCCAATCAGCAGGGCCAACAAACGTGACATGGTGCGGATCGGCGGCGACAAATCGCAACGTTAGAGCCGATTTCGGAGCAAGATCGGCCAGTCGATCTGGCCATTCGATCAGGCAAATTGCGGTTTCAAAGGCTTCGTCCAATCCAAGCTCAATCGCCTCGTCAGGGTGGCTTAGTCGATAGAGATCACAGTGCCAGATATCGACGTCATCCTCGTAGGTTTGCACCAAGGTGAAGGTTGGCGACGGCACGTCCTCTTCGTAGCCAAGGCGGGCGCGGATAAGGGCACGTGAAAAGGCGGTTTTGCCTGCGCCGATGTCACCCTCGAGGAGCAAAACATCACCAGCCCGCAAAATCGGTGCGATGCGCTGCGCGAGCGCGTCGGTGTCCGTTTCGGACGGGAGCAAAATCGGGCCTTTGATAAATGTCATGGCCCCAAACTAAGGGTTGGTTGTCCACCCGCAAGAGGCAATCAACCCCGCGCAGCCCAAAGTGCGATAACGGCTTCACGTCCAGCCTTACTATCGCCGGTATGCCGGAACCGAACGAGCGTCGCGCCATCGGGCATTGGTCGGGTGCTGCACTCCAAAATTCGACCGTCATTGTGGCGTAGCGTGTCGCTCCAAACCTGAGGTGCGCGGTCCATCGCAGCGCCTTCGCGCAGTTTGGTCCAAATTGGCGTTGGTGCGGCAGCATCCTGCCAAATCCGAGATTCATCAAGCATGGTGGAGCTGGCAAAGGGTGCCGAGGTCGTATGGTGCCAAAGCCGATGATAGCTCTGGTTCGACATGGTTAATGTCCCTGCCGCAGAAAAGACCGCGATGGCATCGTCGAGGCTATCCATGACGGCTTGTCCCGTCTCAATCTGCGCCTCAAAACGACGGGTGAGCGACATCTCCGAGGTCACGTCCTCGACCAAAAATGCCAAAGCCCCATCAGGATGAGGACGCCCGACAATTCTGTACACTTGGCCGTTCGGAAGCTCCCAATTCATGGAATAGCGCCCTGACCGAGCCTCTTTTTCAAGGGATACGATTTGCTCCCGCCACGACCGATGATCCGTGCTGACATGAATGTCCTTTTGATCACGAAGTTTATCAAAGAATGCATGGAGTTTGGGTCGCGCGGCGAGGAAATCCGCAGGCAATTCAGTGAGGTCGTAAAGCGCAGGGTTAAAGACGATCAATTCGCGATCGCTGTTAAAAATGGCCAATCCAATCGACAATTGCGCGAAGGTTTTGACCAAGGTTTGAACGTAACTGCGCTGGGTCTCTTCGGCCTTTGTCACCTTTGTCACATCAACGGCAAAATGGATCGTTTCGGCGTTACGATGCGCCTGCGTTACCTCGAACCATTTGGGCGGTCGCCCCGTTCCGAGGTCGATGCTGTGGCGCGCGGGAATAAGGTCGCCCTCAACCGTCAGATCGGCAAACAGATCAGCGGGAGGCCAAGGCGGGATCACAGCCTCAGCACATCCTGCGACCTGAGACGCTAGGTCGAGGTAACTACGGTTCGCCCAAGTGATTGCGCCTGTGTCGTCCTTTTTCCAGATCAACTGCGGTGCGCTTTCTGCGATACCTCGAAGAGTATGGAGTTCGTCCTCGATCGAAGAAAGTGTTGCGATATCGACTGCCGTTCGGCGTCTGAGCCCCTCTTGATAAGAAACGCGCACGATTTCATCGCAGAGTTCGACCTCCATCCGCAGATCAGGATCGGATGGGGACGTTAGCACCTTTGGGCCGTCTGACCGAACTGAAGATAACGTCGTTCGTAATTGCGGGAAATTCGAGGCAAAGAACCCTAAGAAACGATCCCAGTCGGTGTGTTCTGTGGTCCTGCGACGCAATAAGGCCCGTGCGGATGGTGTCGCATCAATCAACCGCGTTTCATCAAAGAGAAACACGATTTCATCCTCGGCTTCGCGGATCATCGCGCGTGCGCTTTGGTTCTTTTGGTCTAGAAAACGCGCCAGAAAGGCGACAATCAAACCTGCTGCCGCGACAGAGATAAGGCACAGCCCAAAAAGATACATACCCGACATCGGTCGAATCCTTTGTTAGCAACAAAGGAACTTTTGCGGATTAGGGTTAATTGCGGGTTAATCGCTAAAAGGGGAGGTTCTCACCCAACGCGCCGGCACGATCCCCTTTGGACGGGTCGATTAAGTCGCGGTTCCACGTAACAGCAACCAATGCGCCACCGAGCGCCCCACCGTTCGCAAAATCAAGCTGTGCACCTGACCGTTCAAGCAGCGTTTTCGCGATAAACAGCCCCAACCCCATGCCTTCGTAGCCAGGGCGACTGGTGTCTTCTCGCCTCCGCATGAAGGGGTCCCCGATACGAGCGAGAATGGCAGAGGGATACCCAGGCCCGTCGTCAGAAATACGGACGCTGACGGTTTTATCGGTCCATGTGCTTTCGATCAGCACCTTATCCGACGAAAAATCGACGGCGTTTTGCACGAGGTTACGTAGGCCGTGCACGATCTCTGGTCGGCGTTCGATGATCGGCTGTCGCGCTGGCATCTCTGTTTCGTCCGAGATGACGAATTCTAACCGTTTGCCGCGCATGAGGTGAGGCTCCGCGGCCTCTTGCAACAAACCTTCGAGGGGCACACGGCGCATATGCAGGTCATCTTTGCCAGCGCGTCCCATTGAACGAAGGATCGCCGTGCAGCGGTTGGCCTGCTCCCCGATCAATCGAACATCATCGGCGAGCTCTGGATCATCACCTAACTCGTCCAACAACTCACCACTAACCAATTTGATCGTCGCGAGCGGCGTGCCTAATTCATGCGCCGCTGCAGCGACAACGCCACCCAAGTCGGTGAGCTTTTGTTCACGAGCGAGCGCCATTTGCGTGGCCAGCAACGCATCAGACATTTCGTGGATTTCAGAGGTGATCAGACGCGCATAAGCGCCGAGGAAAACCACGCCAATCACAAGCGCGACCCAGAACCCAAACCGAAAGAGGTCGGGCATTTGTAGAATGTCGCCCGCGATCGTGCGCAGCGGCATATGCCATGCTGCGAGCGCGGTCAGAATAAGAATGGTGATCGCCCCAAGGATCGCCGTGTCGCGTAACCGCAAGAAAGTCGCTGCGATGGTGACAGGTGCTAGAACCAAGAGGGCAAACGGGTTGTTCAAGCCACCCGTGAGATACAGGAGCAGACACAATTGCAGCAAATCGAAGAGAAGCATTAGCATCGCTTCGAGTTCGGACAGACGTTTTGTCTCTGGATAGAGGAAGGTCGAAAACAGGTTGGCGATGATTGATGCCCCGATAGCCATCGCGGCGAGGCCAACTTCGATATCAAGACCCAATGTTCGAACTGAAACGATCAGTGCTGTGATCTGACCTAGAATGGCGATCCAACGCAAAATGACCAAGGTCCGTAGGCGGACCCAGCTGCTTCTCTCGCGATCGTGATGTTTGATTTGCCGGTCAGGGATCATTTTCGTCCAATCTGCGTCATGCTGAACTATTGTTATTTGGACCCGCAGCGGCAATCAATGCGCGACCAAAGGAGAGTTCGATGGAAAAGAAAATTGCACTAGCCGCCGTATCGGTTGCAGCGTTGTTCATTGGTGGCACTTTTGCTGTCGTGAAATTGAACGCTCCTGATCAGGATTTCGCACAGTGTGGTGCCACGGCAGTGGCTGGCAGCGCAGTTGGCGGCCCGTTTGAACTGGTGAATAAAGATGGTGAAACCGTCACCGATGCGGACGTTATCACTGGCCCGACTGTTTTGTATTTCGGCTATACCTTCTGCCCTGATGTCTGCCCGCTCGATAATATGCGGAATGCTCAGGCTGTTGATATCCTTGATGAAAAAGGGATCAACGTCACGCCAGTCTTTATCTCCATCGACCCAGAGCGTGACACGCCAGAGCGCGTTGGCGAGTTCGCATTCAACTTCCATGAACGCATGATCGGCCTCACAGGAACGCTGGAACAGACCGATGCTGCGTCCAAAGCCTATCGGACATATTACCAAAAAGAAGCAAACGGTGATCCAGAGTATTACCTCGTCGACCACTCTGTTCAGTCTTACTTTAACATCCCAGGCTACGGCGTGATCGATGTTTTCGGTCACAATGAATCGCCCGAGGTTGTGGCGCAAAGGATGGAGTGTCTGATCGAAATGGTAGCTGAGAATTGACCTTGAGGCCTCTGCCCGCTACCTGTTTATGGCGCGACATATGAGGCGGACCTAATGGATAACGAACCCATTGATCTGGGCGAAGACAGAACGCTCCTCTTGGTGGATGATGACGAACCGTTTTTGAAGCGGCTCGCCAAGGCCATGGAGAAACGCGGTTTTTCCGTTGAAACAGCTGGTTCCGTCGTTGCAGGCAAAGCAATCGCCACCGCCCGACCCAGTGCTTATGCGGTCGTTGATCTACGGCTCGAAGATGGAAACGGTCTGGACGTTGTAGAAACGCTCCGCGAGCGTCGCCCCGATAGTCGGATCGTTGTTCTTACGGGGTATGGCGCTATTGCGACGGCCGTAGCCGCGGTGAAAATCGGCGCAACGGACTATCTGTCAAAGCCAGCCGATGCCAACGACATCGTTAACGCTTTGCTGCAAAAAGGCGATGAACTGCCGCCGCCGCCCGAAAACCCGATGAGCGCGGACCGAGTGCGTTGGGAACATATCCAGCGTGTCTATGAACTGTGTGATCGCAACGTATCCGAAACGGCGCGTCGACTGAACATGCACCGTCGCACGCTTCAGCGTATTCTGGCAAAGCGCAGCCCGAAATAAACGTTACATTTCAGCAAGAAGGGCCGCGTGACGCGCGGTGAAATCCTTGCGAACCTCTACAGGAGGTCGCAAACGTATGCCCAATTTGGCGACCAATTGTTTGTCGAGTTTCCCAAAGAGCTTGTCGGCCTCGCTCGCGGAAAATCCCGCAATCTGGGTTGCCTCTAGCCATGCGCTCACCTTGTCGGCTTCCTTAATCCGCTTCTTGATCTCAGCAGGCAATTTCGCAGGAAGACCAAAGCGAATGTGAATGGCCGCAGTCAGCCTTTCGTCCAATTCGCCATAGTTCGGTCCGACCGCCGCTTTAACTGGGCTGATCATGTCGCCAATCACGTATTCAGGCGCGTCGTGGAGCAAGGCCGCGAGCTTCCATTTTGCGGCAATCCCAGGGTTATCACGGCTGAAAATTTCTTCGACCAAGAGCGAGTGTTCGGCAACCGAGTAGGCGTAGTCCCCGATCGTTTGTCCGTTCCAACGCGCGACAAATGCCAACCCATGCGCGATGTCTTCGACCTCAATATCCATAGGTGTTGGATCCAAAAGATCGAGTCTGCGACCCGATAACATTCGTTGCCAAGCGCGGGTTTGTTTTGCGGCCATTATTTTTCCGTCCGTCGAAGTTGTCGGGATAGGTCTACAGTGCTATCTGACCCGCAACAATTGTATTGGAAAGGGCCCGGTGCCATGGATTACGTCGTTAAGGACATCTCACTTGCAGCATTTGGCCGCAAAGAATTGAACATTGCCGAAACCGAAATGCCGGGTCTGATGGCTTGCCGCGCTGAGTTCGGTGAATCGAAGCCGCTCAAGGGTGCGCGCATCGTTGGTTCGCTCCACATGACCATCCAAACCGCTGTTCTGATCGAGACGCTCGTCGCGTTGGGCGCAGACGTTCGTTGGGCATCGTGCAACATCTTCTCGACCCAAGACCACGCTGCTGCGGCGATTGCCGATGCGGGTATTCCGGTCTTTGCGGTTAAGGGTCAAACCCTTGAAGAACATTGGGATTATCTCGACAAATCCTTCATGTTCGCAGAAG
>JAYPVO010000097.1:0-8041 GCA_038134645.1 Paracoccaceae bacterium | reverse complement strand
CCGGACACAAGGATTATGATTCCTCTGCTCTAACCAACTGAGCTACACCGCCGAAAGTGCGGGCGGAATATTATTGGCTGGGGTCCGCGTCAAGAGGCAAAGCCAGCTTTTTTCATTCCGACCGACGAAAAAACAAAGCCGCCATTTCTGGCGACCTTGAAACTCTTTTAAAAGAAGCGTCCACCTGCTCTGTCGAGCAGAGTTTTAGCCAAGGCCTGACCCAATGCGGGACCTTCGCTGATTGGACCAGAGACTTCATCACTGAGGGCCTCTGAACCGTCGATGCGCAAGATCTCTCCGCGAAGGCGCAGGGTATCGCCATGCAGTTCTGCCAGTCCACCGATTGGCGTTTCACACGACCCATCCAGAGCCGCCAGAAACGCCCGCTCAGCAGCGAGTCGCTGCCCTGTCGGGGTGTGGTGGATTGCAGTCAGCATCATAGCGGCACGTTCGTCATCCACGCGGCGTTCAATGCCGATTGCACCCTGCGCAACGGCGGGCAGCATTTCTTCGACCTCGATGGCCACACGCGGCACGTCGGTCATGTTCAAACGGTTCAAACCAGCCATCGCGAGGAAGGTCGCATCCGCAACGCCATCGCCCAGTTTTTTCAAACGGGTCTGAACGTTGCCGCGAAATTCTACGATTTTCAGATCGGGGCGGCGATTCAGAAGCTGTGCTTTGCGGCGCAGGGACGATGTCCCAACCACGGCACCTTGAGGCAGAGCGGCCAAGCCACCGTCCTTCAGCGACACAAACGCATCACGCACATCTTCCCGCGGGAGATAACAATCAAGGACAAGGCCATCAGGCTGTGCGACAGGCATGTCTTTCATCGAATGAACCGCGATATCGATCCGACCATCCAGCATGGCCTCTTCGATTTCTTTGGTAAACAAGCCCTTATTTCCGATTTCCTTGAGCGGACGATCCGCATCAATCATCGAACGGTCATCGCCTGTGGTCTTAATCACAACGATCTCAAAGGCACCCTCGGGCAGATCAAAGGCCGCCATCAAGCGGGCGCGGGTTTCGTAGGCTTGCGCCAGCGCCAGTGGCGAACCACGGGTTCCGATCATAAGCGGTTCAGCGGGTGTGGGCAAAATCATGGTCATATGCGCTTTCTAGCCGCGCCTTTGCGTGCCAGCAATGGCTTGACTTGCCCTGCGTCATTGGCGACCAACCACGGGAACGAAAAGGAATGACCATGACAAAGACGATCTTGCGCGCCCTTGCCGGTGAAAAACTGCCAACCCCGCCGATTTGGATGATGCGGCAAGCGGGGCGGTATCTGCCGGAATATCGCGCAACCCGTGCGCAAGCAGGGGATTTCCTGTCACTTTGCTACAATTCAGAACTCGCCGCAGAGGTCACCTTGCAGCCGATCCGCCGTTACGGTTTCGACGCGGCGATTCTTTTTGCGGACATTTTGTTGTTGCCGCAGGCCTTGGGCGTCGATCTTTGGTTTGAAACGGGCGAAGGTCCGCGGATGACAACGGTCACGACACCTACGGAACTCAAGGCTCTCAAACCGATTGATCAGATCGATGAAGTGCTGAACCCTGTTTACGAGACAGTCAAAATCCTCTCGCGTGAATTGCCCAAAGAAACGACACTGATCGGATTTGCTGGCGCGCCATGGACTGTTGCGACCTACATGATCGCGGGTCGCGGCACTCCGGATCAAGGCCCAGCGCACGCGCTTAAGTCTGCAGATCGCGCGACGTTCTCGGCGCTGATCGATCTTCTGACGGATGCGACCATCGAATACCTGTCCAAACAGGTCGTTGCAGGGGCCGAAGTCGTTAAGATCTTCGACAGCTGGGCTGGTAGCCTTCAGGGTCAGGACTTCTACGATTTCGCGGTTGAGCCCGCCCGTCGGATCACTGCCGCGCTGAAAAATCGCTATCCCGATTTGCCCGTCATCGCCTTCCCGCGTGGCGCAGGTGAACGCTATGAAGGTCTGCACGAAAAAATCGGTGCCGATTGTATTGCGCTCGACGACGGCGTGTCGCCTGAATGGGCGGCGGCTCATGTGCAAACGGGCGGCTGCGTTCAAGGCAACCTCGCCTCTCGTCACATGGTCACGGGCGGCGACGATCTGATCCGCGAAACGCGTAAAGTTGTGGATGCGCTGTCCAATGGTCCGCACATCTTTAACCTTGGTCACGGGATCACACCTGATGCGAGCCCTGACAACGTTCAATTGATGATCGATACGGTGCGCGGCGCGTAACCTGATCGTCCGACACTCTTCAAACGGGGACCTTCGGGTCCCCGTTTTGCTTTAGCCCCGCGTTTTCCACGCAAACCAAAACGCGACCAAGGCCAGAGCGACAGAAAGGACCCTCCGCAGGATCAACCTTTTTCTCGGGTTTTCGAGCAGGGTCTGTGCCGTCCCAGCCAGGCCGACAATCGCCGCATGGATCGCCGTGGCAACCACGACATAGACAATGGATAACGTGATTGTTTGTGGCATCACCGCGACGCCATCGACAACGAAACTAGGCAGCACAGCGATATAGAAAACGGCTGCCTTGGGGTTCAAAAGGTTTGTGATCAGACCACGCCGAAAGAACAACACCAACGGCGAGCCCAGCGCGGCATGTTCGATCTCTTCCTCAGAATCGCGCCATCCGTCATAGGCCAACCAGAGCAGATAGAGGACACCGCCCCAGCGTAAGGTTTGATACAGAACGGGCGAGGCATTGATCATCGCCCCAACGCCCAGCGCCGCAGCGATCCCGACCAAGGCTAGACCGAGCGCAACACCTGCCACAGCCGCAAAGCCATAACGCCGTCCCTCACAGGCCGCAACGACAGCGAGATAGGCCATGTTTGGCCCTGGCGTTAGTTCAATGAGGAACGACGCCAAGGCAAATTGCAGGATCGACTGGGTTAGATCCATTTCGCCATCGGAGGCAGGCTCATCAGAACCGCATTAGCATCGTGCCCAGTGGCGAGGCCAAATTTGGTTCCCCGATCGTAAACAAGATTATACTCGGCATAGAGGCCACGGTGGATCAGCTGCGTATCCTTATCCGCCTCGGTCCAAGGCGTGTTGCGGCGTTTTTCCGTGACAGGCAGATAGGCAGGCAAGAACGCACGACCGATGTCTTGGGTCAGCGCGAAATCTGCTTCCCAATCTCCAGAATTGCGGTCGTCCATAAAGATACCGCCAACACCACGAGCACGACCACGGTGCGGAACATAGAAATACTCGTCCGCCCAAGCCTTAAGCTCTGGATAGAGGTGGTCACCATGCGGGTCGAGGTGCTGCTTTTGCACGTCGTGGAAATGCTGAGTGTCTTCGGAATATTCGATGCATGGGTTGAGGTCCGAACCACCGCCGAACCACCACGCTGCAGGGGTCCAGAACATACGTGTATTCATGTGGACAGCGGGCGCATGTGGGTTCTGCATGTGCGCTACGAGCGAAATTCCCGAAGCCCAGAACCGCGGGTCTTCTTCAACACCGGGAACACCACGGGCAGCCATCGATTTCTGTGCGGCCACACCCAAGGAACCATAAACCGTCGAAACGTTTACGCCGACCTTTTCGAACACGCGGCCACCACGCATCACGCTCATCAAACCGCCGCCAGCATCCTCGCCTGCGTCGCCCTGACGTTTCGTTTCAGTGACCTCAAAACGGCCAGCTGGCATCGACGCTGTCGGGCCTTCTGTCTGCGTATCCTCAAGATTTTCAAAAGCCGCGACAATATCGTCCCTTAATTGACGGAACCATGCGGATGCGCGTGCTTTTTCATCAGCCATTTGCTCTGTCATCGGGACACCTTTCGTCGTGCTATTGAATATCACTCGGCCATAGCATTGATATGAGGGCGAAACCACACCGCAGATGTGTGACCAATTGACGGAGATTCGATATGCGTGCTGCCCTGATCCTTTTGCCACTCGTTGCTTTGGCAGCCTGTGGTACACCTCGCGAAAGATGCATCAATGAGGTGACGTCGAACCAGCGGACCCTAAATGCGCTGATCGCTGAAACCCAAGCAAACATTGATCGGGGTTACGCACTAGGCGAAAAGTCCGAAGTTGTGACGATTGATCGGACCTGCACCCAAACACTCCAGTCGGGCGAAGAGGTTCGCTTCCCATGTGATGAAGTGATGACCCGCGAATACACCGTGCCTGTCGCAATCGATCTGAGCGCAGAACAAGCCAAGCTACAGTCACTGATCCAACGCCGCGAAGCGATGGCATCAACCGTCCAAGACGGCATCAATCAGTGCGTTGCGATTCACCCTGAATAAGCGGGGTTAGTGTGCGGCGCATCCGACGGGATCGATCAGGGTGCGCCCGCCGTCCACGGTGATGATCTGACCCGTGACAAAGCCAGACGCCTCGCACGCGAGATATTGAACGGCATCGCATACCTCAGAGGCGCTTGCGATGCGGTTCAGCGGCGTGTGACACAGGATATCTTCGCGGTATCCATCATGCTCTTTCAACGCCCCCTTCAGGCTCGCGCTCATAACACTGCCGAAGGCGACAGAGTTAACGCGGATACGGTGCGGAGCCAGCGCAACGGCCAGCGACCGTGTCATCTGATCAGCCGCAGCAGTCGATACCGAATAGGCCAAAAGATCGGGATGCGTGCGCCGCGCAGCAATCGACGACAAGTTGATGATCGCGCCGACTTGCGGTTTGTCCTGTCCCTCTGCCAGCTTCACCATCCGACGCGCTGCCGCCTGCGACAGCCGTAGACCTGCGAGCATGTTCTGCTCTAGCAACATCGACACACTGTCATCATCAGGGTTGAGCGGGTCCGTCAGGACGATCTGACGAGCCGCATTCACGAGGATGTCGATCTGTTCGAACGCATCCACGGTCGCAGAGAGCAGGTTCTTGATCGTTAGCTTCTTGCGAAGATCACCTGCAAAGATACGAGCAGGACCGCTGTCGGCCTCGATCTCCACCCCGATCTCGCGCTGAAGCGCGGCTTCATCCATGTCCGCGAACATCACATTCGCGCCCTGTTCGATGAAATGCCGTCCGATTGCCAAGCCGACGCCATTTGCAGCGCCCGTTACAATCGCGGTTTTACCTTCGATGGAAAAAGACATTGGACTCTCCCGAGTGTCGACTGTCAGAGCTTAGCGGATTGGGCGGAAGGCGTGGAACAATTTAAATGCACCATCGCCACCGATCTCTTTGACTTCTTTGAAATGGTCATTGAGCGCGGCCTCGTAGGGCAAGTGACGGTTCGCAACCATCCACAAGTGACCAGAGGTCGTGAGGTTCCGCGCGGCATTGGCGATAAAGGCACGGCCCAAAGCGGGGCTTCCTTCGCGGCCAATGTGGAATGGTGGATTCATAACGATGCCGCCATAGCTGTCGGGCGCTTTCCACGTTGTGGCATCCGCCCAGTGGAACGCCGCACGGTCATCAGGCACATTGAGGCGCGCACAATCGAGAGCGACTTTTTCCGCCTCGATCAGATCGATGCTCTCGACGCCTTCGCGTTTCAGAACCGTATCGGACAGATAGCCCCAGCCTGCGCCAAAATCGGCCATCCGTTTGGGCAATTTATCAGGCAAAGCAGAGGCAAGCAGTTTCGACCCGCGATCAACCTGACCATCAGAGAAAACGCCTGCGCTGGTATAGAACCCGTTCTCGCCTTTGATCGGATCGCCGAGCGCCCAATCTGCGAATTGGTTTTCGCCGCCGAACCAGAACAGGCGGCCGTGCGATTTGGTCACGCTCGGAAGATCGCCCAGCGATTTGCGGCATTCTTTGAAAAGGCTATCGATCCCATCAGTCTTCTGACCATCGATCAGAACCAAGGACGACTTTGCCGCCTCAGCAACCATCGCACGCGCCAGAGCCTTGGCTCGCGGCACAACGACAATCGTCACAGGCGCATCAACTGGATCGAGGCTGTAGCCCGCCCCTGACCACGAAACCGCGTCAGGTTTGAACCCTGTATCAATCCATAGGTTTTCACGAGCGAACATCGACAGGTCATAATCCGCGGCAGGACGCATAACGCGAATTGGACCTTCGGGCAGGACGACAAGCCCATCATTGAGGGCAGTAGCTAATCTGGATTTGGACATCTGTGAACGGTGACGCGGGGCGTCACTCTTTCTCCATTGTGCATTGCAACGGGTGCTGATGACGCTGCGCGAAATCCATCACTTGCGTCACTTTGGTTTCAGCAATTTCGTAGGAATAGACGCCGACAACGGCGACGCCTTTTTTGTGAACGGTGAGCATTAGTTCGAACGCTTGAGCATGGTTCATACCAAAGAAACGTTCCAGAACATGCACAACGAACTCCATCGGCGTGTAGTCGTCGTTCAGGATGAGCACCTTATACAGCGGCGGACGCTTGGTCTTGGGCCGCACGTCAAGTTTGACGCCGATGTCATTATCGTCGTCATTCCCCTCGGCCATCATAAAGAAGTCAGTTCGCTTCATGCTCTCACTGGTCGTAACTGTCCGAGCCGTTATATAATCTTATTAGGGCTTAAGAAAACCCCCAGCAGGAGCCAAGGCATGCCACATCGTTGGACGATCGCATTCGACGCAGATGATACCCTATGGCACAACGAGAAATTCTTTAAGTTGAGCCAAGAGCGATTTGCCGAACTATTGGCAGACTATGTTGACCCTCACGATTTAAAGGCGCGACTTTTGGCAGCCGAGCGGCGCAATTTGCGGTTTTATGGGTATGGGATCAAAGGGTTTACGCTCTCCATGATCGAAACCGCGCTGTCGGTCACCAATGCAAAACTACCTGGCCACATTACCTTGGCTTTGATCGATATGGGGCGCGATATGCTGGCGCATCCGATCAATTTGCTGCCGCACGTGGAAAAGGTGATCCCCGAACTGGCCAGTTCAACGCAGATCGTACTGATCACCAAAGGCGATCTTTTGGACCAAGAGCGCAAGCTCGCCCAATCCAACCTTGGGGATTACTTCTCGTCCGTCGAAATTGTCAGCGACAAGACAGCTGCTGTTTACCAACGTATTTTTGCACGATTTGAGACGCCCCGCGTCATGATGGTCGGCAACTCGCTTAAGTCTGACGTCATCCCCGCGATCGAAGCTGGCGGCTGGGGAATTTACGTCCCGCACGAGTTAACGTGGGAATTAGAACACGCCGAAGAGCCAAATCACTCCCGATATCACCGACTCGAAAGTTTGGGTGACCTGCCCAAATTGATAGGTGAACTCGCCTGACGCGCCGCCCCAATTCTGCCACAATCGCCGATATAGCGGGTCATGCCAAGTCAACCACCAAATATGGCGTTGCAGTTCAACCACCCGATGAAAGTGCTTTGAAATAAGGTGTTTTCGGCTGAATCCGACCGTGTTAGTCTTACTCCAATTATAAGGCATCCGGCATAAGACCGGAGCCATGAGGCAGTATGAGGCAAACCGTGGCAGGTCGTCCGAAATTTCGGGCCCTAGTGGGTCTATTTGTGTCAGTCGCATTGGTAATTGCGACATGGGTTCCGCAAGTTGCTGTTGCGGGTCCGGGAGCAACTTATGTGATGGACGCACGCACTGGCGAAGTGATCCAATCATATAACGCTGACACCCCCCTCCACCCTGCCTCACTGACCAAGATGATGACCCTCTACATCGCGTTCCAAGCCATCGAACGCGGTGAGATCAGTCCCGATACGATGGTGAAGATCACCTCGGACGCAGCCGCTGAACCGCCCAGCAAACTGGGCCTTCGCACCGGGCAAGAAATTCGCCTTCGCTATCTGATCCGTGCCGCAGCCGTGAAATCGGCAAACGATGCTGCAACGGCGATCGGGATCGCGCTCGAAGGATCCGAAGCTGCATTTGCACGTCGGATGAACCGTATGGCCCAATCGATGGGCATGTCGCGCACATCTTTCCGCAATGCGAACGGTCTAACCCAGAACGGTCACATGTCGACTGCGCACGACATGGCCATCCTAGGCCGTCACCTCGTTTATGATTTTCCCCAGTATTATAACATCTTCTCGCGCCGTTCGACCGATGCAGGCATGGCAGAAGTCTACAACACCAA
>JAYPVO010000096.1:0-8250 GCA_038134645.1 Paracoccaceae bacterium | reverse complement strand
ACGCCAAACGCCGCCGCGTGATGTGGGCGGCCTATGACCACCAGATCGAGATGCTGATGCGCGAGCAGGAATTGCGGACGCGGAAGAAGTGAGTGTTATTGATAAATCCTACCCTGGTTCGACATCGTGCTTTTCTAATTGTATTGGTTGCTTGGGAAAAACCTCTAAGAATCCGTCAATTTTACGTGCCTCCTTAAATACCACCCAAGTTGCTGCCTCCGCGTAACCCAGACCACTTTCATTTGCTAACTTTGCCAAACCGACAATGTCGGAAAAGTCTCGACGCACACATGCCAATGCCAAATCAAATACTGGACTTTTAGCACTCCAATCGTATTTTTCTAAAACACCCTTAGCTGCCTTGGTCTGCTCTTCTTTATCTAACCTTGGATCGTACAGTGAACAAAGCGCTCGATTAACTCCAAATTTCATTTGTAAATCAAACGACATATTAGCCTTTGATTCCTCGGCAAAATCAACAACCCTCTCCGCAAGCTTTGTGAGATTTCCTTCTAAAAACTCATGGCTCGTTTGTAGCATATTCAGTTTTGATTTTCGGTGATCAGCTCCATCAATTTTATTCCACAATAAATGAAGGAAACAGAAACCAACCATGTAGGTGTGCGCCGCAGCAGACCTCAAATATTTTTCAGAAATTTCCACCTCATCCCCTACAGGAGGTAGATCATCTATTTTCCAACCCGCCTCAGTACATTTTCGCAAATATCGTTCGTTAACGATACCACCGTTGTGCATTATTAAATGCCGACGCTGACAAGCCTCCATAAATTTTTTAAAATAGATACTCTTCTTAACCGCATCAAAACTCGAAAGTCCAAGCTTTTCGCAAATCCACTCGATTAGGTTATAGTGAGAATCGCTTATCAAGCTTTCAATTTTTTTCTGAACTCGAGAGTTAAGGAGTTCGTCAAAATTATTAAGCCCGTTCAAATCTGAAAGCGTAACAGTATCACCCAAATTTATGAATTTATCTCGAAATTGCACAGAAGCAATTTTCAATAGCCGCGAAATAAAATAGTCAAATTCAGCTATTGTAGAACTTAAACTAGCTCGACCTAAAGCTTTGGACGCCCTAAAAAAAGAATGATTTGCATCTAACATTTTGGCTACCAATGCCAAATCATCTTCAGGAATTACGAAACTATGCCTAATTAGTCCATCCACCTCTTCTTTCCGCTCATAAGTTTGCGTTAGCCCCCTAAGAAAATCAATAATATCGTCACTCATAGCGCTAAGGCTAACTGCTCGTCCTAGACCAGCGAGTTTCGGTGTCACATTTAAATTAGTAACCGTTTGAGAAGTCCATTCATTTATCAAGACTTCAAGATCGTATTCTGCTTGGCAGCCTTCCTTAAAAAGCGGCGCTCGACCAAAATTAACCTTCAACGAAATTTGGTCATTACCTTCAACAATAATCACCCGTGGCAAGACAGTGTCGGACAAAATTTCTTCTCCCAAAACAAAAAAGCCGCCCCGAACCGGAGCGGCTTTCATGTAACTACACCTTAGCGCGTTGATCAATCGTCCATTTTCAACGCAGAGATGAAGGCTTCCTGCGGGATTTCGACTTTGCCGAACTGACGCATCTTCTTCTTACCCGCCTTCTGTTTATCCAGAAGTTTGCGTTTACGGGTGGCGTCGCCGCCGTAACACTTGGCCGTCACGTCTTTGCGCATGGCGGAGAGGGTTTCGCGGGCGATCACCTTGGCGCCGATGGCCGCTTGGATCGGGATTTTGAACATGTGACGCGGGATCAGGTCCTTGAGCTTTTCACACATGGCGCGGCCACGGGTTTCGGCACGGTCACGGTGGACCAGCATGGAGAGCGCGTCCACGGGTTCTTCGTTCACGAGGATCGACATTTTGACGAGGTTATCCTCGCGGTAGCCGACAAGGTGGTAGTCGAAGGAGGCATAGCCCTTGGTCACGGATTTCAGGCGGTCGTAGAAGTCAAAGACGACCTCGTTCAGGGGCAGGTCGTATTCGGTCATCGCGCGGGAACCTGCGTAGGTGAGGTTCAGCTGGATGCCGCGGCGGTCCTGACAGAGTTTGAGCACGTCACCGAGGTATTCATCGGGCACGAGGATGGTCGCTTTGATGCGGGGCTCTTCGATGTGGTCGATGAGGGTCTGGTCGGGCATGTCGGCGGGGTTGTGCAGGTCGCGCACTTCGCCCGATTTCATGTGGAGGTGATAGACCACGGAGGGCGCGGTGGTGATCAGGTCGATGTTATATTCGCGCTCAATGCGGTCACGGATCACTTCGAGGTGGAGAAGGCCGAGGAAGCCACAGCGGAAGCCAAAGCCGAGGGCGGCAGAGGATTCCATCTCGTAGGAGAAGGAGGCGTCGTTGAGGGCGAGTTTTTCGATCGCGTCGCGCATGTCCTCGAATTCGGAGGAGTCGACGGGGAAGAGGCCGCAGAAGACCACAGGGATCGACGGCTTAAAGCCCGGAAGCGGGGTCTCGGCGCCCTTTTTGTCGTGGGTGATGGTGTCGCCCACGCGGGTGTCGCGCACCTGTTTGATCGATGCGGTGAGGAAGCCGATCTCGCCCGGTCCAAGTTCATCAACGGCGAGCATGGCGGGTTTGAAGACGCCGATGCGGTCCACGTGGTGGACGGTGCCGTTGGACATGAATTTCACTTTGTCGTTCTTGCGCAGAACGCCGTCGACGATACGGACGAGAACCACAACGCCGAGGTAGCTGTCATACCACGAGTCCACGAGCATCGCCTTGAGCGGGGCATCGCGGTCGCCTTTGGGGGCGGGCAGACGGTGAACGATGGCTTCGAGCGTTTCTTTGATGCCGATGCCAGATTTCGCAGAAACCTGAAGCGCCTCGGATGCGTCGATGCCGATCACGTCTTCGATCTGTTCCGCCACGCGTTCGCAGTCTGCGGCGGGGAGGTCGATCTTGTTCAGGACGGGCACGATTTCGTGGTTCGCGTCGATGGCCTGATACACGTTGGCGAGGGTCTGCGCCTCAACGCCTTGGGTCGAGTCCACGACCAAGAGCGAGCCTTCGACCGCACGCATGGAGCGGGAGACCTCATAGGCAAAGTCGACGTGACCGGGAGTGTCGATCAGGTTGAGAACGTATTTCTCACCATTATCAGCGAGGTAATCGATGCGGACGGTGTTCGCCTTAATGGTGATGCCGCGTTCGCGTTCGATGTCCATGCTGTCGAGAAGCTGCGCTTTCATATCGCGGTCAGCAACGGTTTGCGTCGACTGGATCAGACGGTCCGCAAGCGTGGATTTACCGTGGTCAATGTGAGCAACGATCGAGAAGTTCCGGATGTGGGACAGGTCGGTCATGGAAAAGGCAGCCTATGTGGGGTTCAGCGCCTGTCTATGTAGGGGAAAGGTCCGTTTTGCAAGGGGGGAGATACCCTCAACCGCATAGCCACGGGGCCTATGGGCGGAATGTCGGGGCAAAGCGGTGGATGGGGCGCGGCAATAGAATGGAATTTCGGAAAAAACTGGCAAAAGTGATGCGCCGCGCCAGATGCAGCAAGAGGATAGATTGTGGCCCGCCAATGCGGTCGCTAGCGTCTTAAGAAATAAGGGGAGGAGCCCGATAATGGATACAGTCATCAGGTTAGAGACAACTGGTGCGCCCGAGGTTTTGCACGCCGTTCAAGTAGAGCCAGTGGCCCCCGCAGCGGGCGAGTTGCGGATCGAACATGAGGCGATTGGGATCAACTATCTCGACGTGATGCAGCGCAAGGGCACCGCGCCGTTTGCGGTTCCGAATGGGTTGGGGCTTGAGGGCGCTGGACGGGTTGTGGCGATTGGGGACGGTGTCACGGGCTACAGCGTTGGCGATCGGATCGCCTATATTCTGGGGCCTGTTGGGGCCTATGCCTCTGCCCGCAATATCCCTGCGGCGCGGGCTGTCAAAATCCCCGATGCGCTGAGTTTTGAGGACGCGGCGGCGATTTTGTTCAAGGGGATCACGGCGGAATATCTGCTGACCGCCACGGGTGAGGTCAAAGCGGGCGATACGATCCTCGTTTACGGGGCTGCGGGCGGTGTGGGTCAGATCCTGACCGCACTCGCCAAGGAAATCGGCGCGACGGTGATCGGCGTTGTATCTGGTGCGCATAGCGTTGAGACGGCCAAGGCCGCGGGCTGTGATCTGGTGCTGATCTGGGGCACGGATAACATCGTTGATGAGGTGAGCGCCTTTACCAAGGGTGCGAAGGTTCAGGTGGTATATGACGGCGTGGGGCGTGCGACGTTTGACACGTCGATCGACTGCCTCGCCCCGCGTGGGTTGATGGTGTCGATGGGGGCATCGTCTGGCGCGCCTGCGGCGGTCGAGATGTCGACGCTGAACACCAAGGGATCGCTGTTTATCACTCGTCCGACCATCGCCAACCATGCGGTGGCCGAGGCCGAATATCGCATGCGGGCAAAGGCGGTGTTCGATGCGGCAGAGCGCGGTGTGATCAAGCCGAACGTCTGGCGTCGGTTCCCGCTGGCGCAGGCCGCAGAGGCGCATGCCGCGATTGAAGCAGGCGGTGTAACGGGCGCGGTATTGCTGACGGTCTAAGGGCGCGAGGCCAGAGTAGTCCCCTACTCTGGCTTTGGTCCGCCGTAGGCCCAGTCGAGCAATTGGACGGTATGGAACACGGGCACGTTTGCGCCTGATCCGATCTGGGTCATGCAGCCGATGTTGCCTGCCACGATCACGTCGGGTTTCGTGTCGTTGATCGTTGCCAGCTTGCGGGATTTCAGCTCGTTCGCGATTTCGGGCTGCAAGAGGTTGTAGGTGCCTGCAGAACCACAGCAGAGGTGGGAATCCTTGGGCGTTGCAACGTCGAACCCTGCGCGGGTCAGAAGTGCCTTGGGCGCGTCTTTGACCTTTTGACCGTGCTGGAGCGAACAGGCCGCGTGGTAGGTCACGCGCATGTTCTGTTTCGGCTGTTCGGGCAGGTCCAGCGTGGCGAGGAATTCGGTGATGTCGCGGCAGATGCCTGACACGCGGGCGGCATCCTCGGCCAGATCGGTGTTGCGGAAGGTGTGGCCGTAGTCCTTGACCGTGGTGCCGCAGCCCGAGGTGTTGATGATGATCGCGTCTAGCCCTTTGCCATCCATTTCACGCGCCCAAGTCCGAATGTTCTGACGGGCAAAGCTGTGGCTCTCGGACTCGCGGCCCATGTGGTGAACGATGGCACCGCAGCAGCCTTCGCCTTCGGGGATGACCACTTCGACGCCGAGGCGGGTCAGAAGGCGGATGGTGGCGGCGTTGATCTCTGAATCGAGCGCCTTTTGCGCACAGCCCGTCATCAGGGCCACGCGTTTGCGGGCCGTGCCTTGGGCCGCGTGGGTTTGCGGGCGGTCATGGTCGGCGGGCGGCACGATGCGGTCAGGGGCCAGCGCGAGCATGGCGCGTAGACGCGGATCAGGCAAAAGCGGGCCGAGGATGCGACCGATACGAGCCGCACGGAGCGCGAGGCGGAACCGCGACGGGTATGGAATGATCCGCGCCAAGGTCCAGCGCAGCACCCGATCAAAGAGCGGACGCTTATAGGTCGCCTCAATATGGCTGCGAGCGTGATCCAAGAGGTGCGCGTAATGCACCCCCGACGGGCAAGTCGTCATGCAGGCCAGACAGCCGAGACAACGGTCGATGTGTTTGACCGTTTCCGCGTCCGCAGGACGGTTGTTTTCCAGCATATCCTTGATCAGATAAATACGCCCACGGGGGCTATCCATTTCATCGCCAAGGATTTGATAGGTCGGACAGGTCGCCGTGCAAAACCCGCAATGGACGCAGGAGCGCAGGATTTCATTGGACCGCGCGATGGCGGGAATAGCGAGCTGTTCTGCTGTGAATTCAGTTTTCATGGATCACCCGTTGAACAACCCGCGTGGGTCGTAGGCTTTTTGCAATGCAGTGGTCAGTTGGGCAACGCCAGTGGCGGCGGGTTCGAGCGCGGGCGTGTCCCCTGCCCCGCGCAGACGCGTGGCGTGGCCGTGCAGATCACCTAGCGCCGAACGCAGGTCAAAGCCGTTATCCGTGCTCGCCCAGAGGAGCGCACCGCCCCAATCCAAGGTCACATCGACGCCCATGCCCATCAGACGCTCAGCCGCTTTCGCGCCGTTGCTGGCCCGCAGGGACACGCGCCAGATGTCGCGATCTGTGGTGGCTGCAAAACGCGCGTCGCACAGGTCGTCCCATGGGTTTTCATCGACGAGGGCAAGACCCGGTAGCAGGCGAGAGAGTTGGTCGGCGCGGTAGCTGACGGAGTCGTTAAACCCTTCGATCCGAAGGAGAATACGGCCCTGATGCCATGCGGCGCCGTTGACCTCGAACGGGGAACCGAGCGCTTTGGACAAGCCCGCGACCGCCGCGATGGGCGATGGTTCGGCCAGTGCCATAGTGGCGGTGCGTTCGGGCAGAGGCAGCACCTTGAGCGAGATTTCGGTCATCACGCCAAGTTTCCCGCGCGCCCCGCAATGGAGGCGGGCAATGTCGTAGCCCGTCACGTTTTTCATCACGCGACCACCGTTTTTCACGATGCGGCCGCTGCCATCGACAAACCGCAGGCCCAAGAGCATGTCGCGGGCCGATCCTGCCTGAACACGGCGCGGGCCGCAGTGGTTCAGCGCGACCATACCGCCGAGCGTCGGTTCGCCCGTGGTGCCCAGAACGGCGCGGTGATCCATCGGTTCGAACGGCAGGCGTTGACCATTGTCGGCCAAGAGCGCGTTGATCTCTGCCATCGTGGTCCCTGCCCCTGCCACGAGGGTCAGCGCACCAGGTTCATAAAGGCGCACGCCCGACAGCCCAGCGGTCGAAAGACGCTGATGGCCCGCAGGCGTATGGCGCGTGCTGCCGCCGACGATGTCAAAGGGGGCCGAGGCAGAGGCGATGATGTCGGACAGTTCGTCTTCGGTCGTCGGGGTAAAGGTCGTCTGGGTCATGCGCGGCGGGCCTCTGACGCATCAAGCGGGAACACTTTGGCCGCGTTCAAGAGCCACTTCGGGTCGAACACATCCTTAACGATCATCTGCGCTTCGAGGTCTTGGGCGTTGAATTGCGCGTGCATGAGGTCACGCTTTTCGATGCCAACGCCATGTTCGCCCGTGAGACAGCCGCCAACCTCAATGCAGAGGCGGAGGATGTCGGCACCCATCGCTTCGCACCGTTCAAGGTCACCCGGTTTGTTCGCATCAAAGAGGATCAGCGGGTGCATATTGCCGTCGCCCGCGTGGAATACGTTCGCAACGCCGAGGCCGTATTCCTTGGACAGTTCGCCGATCCGTTCGAGGACATAAGGCAGTTCAGACACAGGGATCGTGCCGTCGAGACACATGTAATCGTTGATCTGTCCCATCGCGCCAAAGGCCGATTTGCGACCCAGCCAGATGCGGGCGGATTCATCGGCAGAGCGGCTTTCGCGGATTTCGTCGGGGTTATGCCGTTCGGCAATCTCGCGGATCAGGGCAAGTTGGTGATCGATTTCACGGTCAGAGCCTTCGACCTCGATGATCAAGAGCGCCTCGCAATCGGGGTAGCCCGCTTTGGCGAAGGCTTCGCAGGCTTCGATGCAGGGGCGGTCCATGAATTCGATGGCGACGGGGACGATGCCCGCCTGAATGATGTCAGACACGCAAGCGCCCGCGACGGCGGATGAGTTGAAGGCTACCATGACAGGGCGCGCGCCTTCGGGTTTGGGCAGGATGCGGAGCGTGGCTTCGGTCACGATGCCCAACTGGCCTTCGGCGCCACAAACCACGGGCAGAAGGTCGATGTCGCCCGCATCCATATGAGCGCCGCCGAGGTCGATGATCGTGCCGTCCATCAGCACCATCCGCAGGCCCAAGAGGTTGTTCACCGTCACCCCGTATTTGAGGCAATGCGCCCCGCCAGAGTTCATGCCGATGTTGCCAGAGATCGCACAAGCGAGCTGTGACGATGGATCGGGGGCGTAGAACCAGCCGTCCTCTTCGATGGCGGCAGTGACAGAGAGGTTCGTGCGGCCCGTTTGGATGCGCATGATGCGGTCGTCATAGTCGACCTCAAGCACGTCCGTCAGGCGGGCAACGCCCACAACCACAGCGTCCGCAGTCGGCAGCGACCCACCCGCGAGTGAGGTGCCAGCGCCGCGTGGGACGACAGGGATACCACGGTCATGGCAGAGTTTCAGGACGGCGGCGACTTCTTCGGTGTTGCAGGGCAGAACCACAGCGAGGGGCGTGCAGCGATAGGCGGTGA
>JAYPVO010000095.1:0-8270 GCA_038134645.1 Paracoccaceae bacterium | reverse complement strand
ATGGTCTCGTAACCCTGATCGGTCAGCGAGAAACATGCGTGACAGCAGCAATAGTCAAACTCGATACCCTGACCGATACGGTTCGGGCCACCGCCGAGGATGACGACTTTCTTACGGTCGGTCGGACGGCTTTCGCATTCCACGTCGCCCATCGCGGCGGCTTCGTAGGTGGAATACATGTAAGGCGTCTGCGCTTCGAACTCTGCTGCGCAGGTGTCGATGCGTTTGAACACAGCCGTTACGCCGAGGTTCTGACGTGCGCGGCGCACTTGTGCTTCGTCGCGGCCAGTCAGTTTTGCAAGACGTGCGTCGGTGAAGCCCATCATCTTGAGCTTACGCAGGCCTTCTTCGGTCACAGGCAGGCCGTTTTTAGCCACGTCCTGTTCGACTTCGATGATTTCGCGGATACGGTCGAGGAACCATGGATCGAACGAAGTGATCGCGATGATTTCATCATTGGTAAACCCATGGCGCATCGCCTGAGCGATGGTGCGCAGGCGGTCAGGGGTTGCCTTGCCAAGAGCGGCAGACACAGCGGCCTTGTCAGGTGCGCCCGGGATTTTCACTTCGTCGAAACCAGTTAGGCCAGTTTCCATCGAAGCGAGGGCTTTCTGGACCGATTCGTGGAAGGTCCGGCCAATCGCCATCGCCTCGCCCACGGATTTCATCGCGGTGGTGAGGTAAGGTTCCGAGCCCGGGAACTTCTCGAATGCAAAGCGCGGGATTTTGGTGACGACATAGTCGATGGTCGGCTCGAACGATGCCGGCGTGACCTTGGTGATGTCGTTGTCCAATTCGTCGAGCGTGTAACCCACAGCCAGTTTCGCCGCGATTTTAGCAATCGGGAAACCTGTTGCCTTGGAGGCCAGAGCCGACGAACGCGATACGCGCGGGTTCATTTCGATAACGACCATACGGCCGTCTTTGGGGTTCACAGCCCACTGAACGTTCGAACCACCTGTCTCAACGCCGATTTCGCGCAGAACCGCGATCGAAGCAGAGCGCATGATCTGGTATTCTTTGTCGGTCAGGGTCAGGGCAGGAGCCACAGTGATCGAGTCGCCTGTGTGCACGCCCATCGGGTCCACGTTTTCAATCGAACAGACGATGATGGCGTTATCCGCTTTGTCGCGGACCACTTCCATTTCGTATTCTTTCCAGCCCAAGAGCGATTCATCGACGAGGATCTGACCCACTGGCGATGCATCCATGCCCGAGCGGCAGTAGTATTCGTATTCTTCGCGGTTATAGGCAACGCCACCGCCTGTGCCGCCCAAGGTGAACGCAGGACGGATAATTGCAGGCAGACCGATGTCTTCCAGTGCTTCCATCGCGATTTTCACACCAGCGTCGATGTCGTGTTTGCCCTTAGCGTTCTTTGGAGCAGTCACAATCGTCGCGCGCGGGTTTTCGAGGCCGATACGGTCCATCGCTTCGCGGAACAGTTTGCGGTCTTCGGCCATCTCGATCGCTTCGCGGTTCGCGCCGATGAGTTGGACGTTGAATTTCTCAAGCACACCCATGTCCGCCAGAGCGAGCGAGGTGTTCAGGCCCGTTTGACCACCCATCGTCGGCAGAAGCGCGTCGGGGCGTTCTTTCTCGATGATCTTCGCGACGACCTCTGGGGTGATCGGTTCGATGTAGGTGGCATCGGCCAGACCAGGGTCGGTCATGATCGTTGCAGGGTTCGAGTTCACGAGGATGACGCGGTAGCCTTCTTCGCGAAGTGCTTTACACGCTTGAGCGCCCGAGTAGTCAAACTCGCAAGCTTGGCCAATCACAATAGGCCCCGCTCCGATGATCATGATCGACTTGATGTCGGTTCTCTTCGGCATGGGACCCTCATATGTTATGGCAGCAGACAACAGAGCGCAGCGCGCGCCCAAATTGTTGGGCGTTATAGACAGAGTCGCCCAAGGTTCAAGGGGTATGATTAGCGAAAACCATGTCGCTTTTGTACTGTCGCTGGCTGAATGGCTGGTTTATCCGTCCCGCATGCAAAGTTTAGGTGCGAAAAATGCGTGTTTTATTTGACCGAGGACCAGATGGGTCAGCGGCTGAATTTGATGTGCCGCATCAAATCATTGAAGCGTGGGAGCCCGAAGATATCCCTGCCGCGTTCGAGGCACTGAAGGCAGCAGAGGGTTGGCTGGTTGGCTATTGTTCGTATGAACTTGGCTATGCGTTAGAGCCGCGGCTCCTGCCTTTGATGCCAAAGAACCGAAAACTGCCATTGTTGCGGTTCGGTGTTTATGACGGGCCTCAGCCTGCGAAAATGCCAGAGGCCGATGGGACAATCGGAAAATTGGCCCCACTTTGGGATGCGCCAAAACATGCCGATGCAATTGGGAAACTGCGCGACTACATCGCGGCGGGCGATATTTATCAGGCCAATCTGACATTTCCGATCACCACAACGGTCGATGGATCGCCCGAAGGCATCTATGGCGCGCTCGCTGCGCGTCAGGCCGTCGGTCACTCGGCGCTGATCCTTCAGGACGGCCCAGCGATTCTCTCGCGCTCGCCCGAACTGTTTTTCCGCATCAAAGACGGCATGATCGAAACCGCGCCGATGAAAGGCACAATGCCGCGCGGTAAGACAGAAGAAGAGGACGCCGCGAATAAGGCGTTCTTGTCGACGGATGAAAAGAACCGCGCCGAAAACCTGATGATCGTGGATTTGCTCCGCAATGACATCTCGCGAATCTCTGTCGCGGGGACGGTTAAAGTGCCGAAACTGTTCCACGTCGAAACCTATGCCACAGTTCACCAAATGATCAGCCGTGTTGAGGCGCGTTTGATGGATGACGTGACATTCCCCGATATTCTGCAGGCGCTGTTCCCTTGCGGGTCCATCACGGGTGCGCCGAAATTGCGGGCGATGGAGATCATCGAAGAACTCGAGACGGCGCCACGCGAGGTCTACTGCGGCTCTATCGGTTGGTTCGCGCCAGACGGACGCGCAGAATTCAACGTCGCGATCCGCACGCTTATGGTAGACGGGGATCAGGCGACATTGAACGTGGGGGGCGGGATCGTTTGGGATTCGACCCCAGCATCGGAATACGAGGAAGCCTTATGGAAAGCGCGCTTCGCACAGATCGACCCAAAGACCTCCTCCTGATCGAAACGATGGGGCGTGGGGCGGATGGTATCCGCTACCTTGATCTTCACCTTGCGCGGTTGAAACGCGGCGCCGAGGCGCTGGGCTATCCCTTTGATGAGGCACGGGTTCGTTCTGCGTTGGCGGACGCGACCGAAGGGCATGAACGCATTCGTCTGACGCTGAACGAGGCTGGCGATGCTGTGGTCGAAACGGGCCATTTGCCGCCCAATCCGCCGCATTGGACCGTCGCGGTTCATAGCACCCGACTAAAAGCCGATGACCCGTGGCTACAGGTAAAGACCACCAATCGCGCGCTCTATAATCAGTCCCGCGCTGACCTGCCGAGTGGCATTGATGAATGGCTGTTCCTCAATGAAAAGGGTGAGGTTTGCGAGGGCACGATCACCAATATCTTTGTCGTGACTAATGACGGACGACGTGTGACGCCACCTCTGACCTCTGGTCTTTTGCCCGGTGTCCTGCGGCAGTCACTGATCCAGAACGGGTGGGAGGAACAGGTTCTGACCCTCTCTGACCTATCAAAAGCCCGCGAAATCCACATGGGGAACGCTTTAAGAGGCCTTATCCGCGTCCAACTCGCGCCCTTTGCTTGACATCGGGCGGTGAACCCTGTGTATCGGCGCGGAACCCCGCAAACCCAAGGGACATGACATTATGCACGCCTATCGCACTCATACCTGCGCCGCACTGACGAAAGACAACGTTGGTGAGACCGTCCGCCTGTCGGGCTGGGTCCACCGTGTGCGCGACCACGGCGGTATCCTCTTTATCGACCTGCGCGACACCTACGGCGTGACGCAGGTTCTCTGCGACCCCGACTCGGCTGCGTTCTCTGCTGTCGAAAAGGTGCGTTCGGAATGGTGTATCCGCATCGATGGCGAGGTGAAGGCCCGCGATCCAGAGCTGGTGAACCCGAAACTGCCAACCGGCGAAATCGAAGTCTTTGTTCGCGACATCGAAGTGCTGGGCGCGGCGGCTGAACTTCCGCTGATGGTGTTTGGCGATCAGGAATACCCCGAAGAAACCCGTCTGAAATACCGCTACCTCGATCTGCGCCGCGAAGCGATGCAGACCAACATGAAGATGCGGTCTGATGTTGTTGCCTCTATGCGTCGCCGCATGTGGGACAAAGGTTTCCGCGAATTCCAGACCCCGATCATCACGGCATCCTCGCCTGAAGGCGCACGCGACTTCCTCGTGCCGTCGCGTCTGCACCCGGGCAAATTCTACGCGCTTCCGCAGGCACCGCAGCAGTTCAAACAGCTGATCATGGTGTCGGGCTACGACAAATACTTCCAGATCGCACCGTGCTTCCGCGACGAAGACCCGCGCGCTGACCGTTCGCCGACCGACTTCTACCAGCTCGACATGGAAATGTCGTTCGTCACCCAGCAAGACGTGTTCGACACCGTTGAGCCTGTGATCGCTGGCATCTTTGAAGAGTTCGGCGGCGGTAAGAAGGTTGACCGCGACTGGACCCAGATTTCCTACAAAGACGCGGCGCTGTGGTATGGTTCGGACAAACCCGACCTTCGCAACCCGATCAAAATGCAGGACTGCTCGGAACACTTCCGCGGGTCGGGCTTTGCGATCTTTGCGAAACTGCTCGAACAAGATGGCACCGAAGTGCGCGCAATTCCTGCGCCGACAGGTGGCAGCCGTAAATTCTGTGACCGCATGAACGCTTTCGCTCAGAAAGAGGGTCTGCCGGGCATGGGTTACATCTTCTGGCGCGAAACTGACGGTGAAATGGAAGCGGCTGGCCCGCTTGCTAAAAACATCGGACCAGAGCGCACTGAAGCGATCCGTCAGCAGCTTGGCCTTGGTATCGGTGACGCGGCGTTCTTCCTCGGTGGTAAGCCGAAAGCCTTTGAATCGGTTGCTGGCAAAGCCCGTAACGTCATCGGCGAAGAACTGGGCCTGACCGATAAAGACCGTTTCGCGTTCGCTTGGATCGTGGACTTCCCGATCTACGAAAAAGACGACGAAACTGGCAAGATCGACTTCGAACACAACCCGTTCTCGATGCCGCAGGGTGGTATGGACGCGCTGATGGGCGATCCTCTGGCCGTTCGTGGCTTCCAGTATGACCTTGCTTGTAACGGCTACGAACTGGTGTCGGGCGCGATCCGTAACCACAAGCCTGAAATCATGTTCAAGGCCTTCGAAATCGCTGGCTACGGCAAAGAAGAAGTCGAGAAGCGGTTCGGCGGCATGGTTAACGCGTTCCAATACGGCGCTCCGCCGCACGGTGGTTGCGCAGCGGGTATCGACCGTATCGTGATGCTCTTGGCTGAAGAAGCGAACATCCGCGAAGTCATCATGTTCCCGATGAACCAGCGCGCAGAAGACCTGATGATGAACGCGCCGAGCGATCCGACCAACGAACAGCTCCGCGAACTGAACCTGCGCGTTGTTCCGCAGGAAAAGTAAGGCAAACGCTAGACAAACAAAAAGGCCGGCAGGGAAACCTAGCCGGCCTTTTGCATGGAGGTTTAAGTCTTAAACGCCAGTTGCGGTGTAGAGAGGGAGACTATCCGCGGCGAATTTTCCAGTCGAAGTGTCGATCACAGCAATCACGGCAACTGCGAGCATCAAAAGGCCCGCGGTCAGCACGACCCAATCTACAAGGTCGCTGCCTTTGTCTTCGGACCAAATGTGGTCGATGATCTTTACCATGATGTCACTCCTAACTCTCTTAACGGCTGTTGCCGGCTTGAGATTAGGTTTGACATCGGACTAGGGCTGCTTGGCGGACCCTTTGTGCCTTTTTTGGGGAATTCGGGCACCAGATTGTGGCATTGATGGGGGCGTCGCAACAATCTGCCGTGGGCAGGGGTTACTGTAGCCTTTGGCCCGTGGGTGCCGACAAACGATCCTGCACCAGCGCCATCACGCGAGACAGAGACGGCAGAATCGGCTGGCCATCATGGCGGCACTGATCCAACGCCGCGACCGCTCGAGTCATGGGAAGATCATTTGCGCTGCGGGCAATGCCAGACAGGAACTGCGTGACGTAATCGAGCGACCGCCCATCGTGGCAATGTGAAAGAACTTCCGCCGCTTGGGCAAGATCATCTTCATAAGCGACAAGATCAGGGATGACACTGTCATTGGTGACAACGCGCAACCCTCGGGGTTGGCGGTCAGCGGGAAGGTGTTTGAGGATCAGCGATTGAAACGCCGCAAGTGATCCCATCGGTTTGGGCAGAAAACCATCTGCACCCGCCACAACTGCCCGCATTTCGCCGTCTGGGTCACCGCTCGTCCCGAGAATCACGTCAACGCGGGGGTGGGCGCGGGATAGGTCGGTGATCAATCCTTCGCCGTAACCGTCAGGTAGGCCAAGGTCGATGATCACGACGGCGGGGCGGTAGACCCGCAAATGCATACGTGCGCTCGCCAGAGTGTCAGCGCGTCGCAATCGCGCGCCAGACCGTTGTGTCATAAGACGCATCGCTTCTGACGCAAAGCGGCTGTCCTCGACCAAGAGAAGCGTCAGACCAGCCAAGGGCCGACTGGCGGTGGGCGGCAGGGTCATCATAAAATCAGTCTGGCTGTCCATCATCAGGCCCTTTGGTCGGGGTTGGATGAGGTCAGAAAACACCAGCATGGTTGATGAATGATTAATCCGCGACGAAACGACAGCTTTGCCTTGGGGGGTGGAACCCGCGATAAGGTGCAGAACGCTATGAGGGAGAGATCGCATGATCGGACGTTTGAACCATGTTGCCATTGCAGTGCCGGACCTAGAGGCCGCATCGGCGCAATACCGTGATACTTTGGGTGCCAAAGTGAACCCGCCGCAGGACGAGCCAGATCACGGCGTGACCGTTGTGTTCATCGAACTGCCGAACACAAAGATCGAACTCCTCTATCCGCTGGGCGAGAACTCTCCGATCGCGGGCTTTTTGGAAAAGAACCCTGCTGGTGGGATCCACCACATTTGTTACGAGGTCGACGACATCCTCGCGGCGCGCGACAAGCTCAAAGAGCAAGGCGCACGGGTTCTGGGCACGGGCGAGCCGAAAATCGGGGCACACGGGAAACCCGTTCTGTTCCTACACCCCAAGGATTTTAACGGCTGCTTGGTCGAGCTTGAGCAGGTCTAAGGCTTGCCCTTGACCCTAAGCAGAGTATGTAAGCATCAAGCCAAAGGGGCGGTTCTTCGCCCCTTTATTCAATAGGAGAGTCCAATGGCTCCGACGTCTGCAATCGTTCTCTTTGCCGTGATTTGGTTCATGGTGTTCTTTATCGTTCTTCCGCTGCGGCTCGAAACGCAGGGTGAAGCGGGCGAAGTGGTCAAAGGCACCCATGCGTCGTCACCTGCGAACTTTAGCTTTAAGCGTAAGGCATGGGTTACCACGCTGGTAGCTGTCCCGCTCTGGGGTTTGATTGCAGGTATCATCCTGTCGGGTTGGATTTCGGTGCGTGACCTCGACTGGTTCCACCGCATGAGCACGCCCGAAGTGAGCCGTCCCGCCGAATAATCAGCGAGACGCGAGGCGGTGATACAGGTGGGTGAACGTCGCCGCGCCGAGCACCGGAATGAACAAGTTCACGAGCGGAAACGATAGCGGCACGGCCATCAGGCAGCCCGCCACCCAGATTTGACCTGAATATTGCTGACGCAGGGCTTTGGCGCCTTCGCGACCCTCACGGCGCTGGGCGGCGAGGGTGAAATATTCTCGACCCAGTAGATAACCGTTCAGCAGATAAAAGATCGGCAGCGCGAAAATTGGCAGGAGAGCGGCGAGAACAAACGCCAAAATGTTGCCGACCAAAAGCACGCCGAGGAAATTGATCGTGTCGCGCAGGCCTTCCCAGAACCCCACATGAGGAACAGGGGGGAGGTAGGGAAAATGCCGATCCTCAACTGCTTGGGCGACGTCATCCAAAAAGAACGACGTCATCGCAGAGGCGACAGGCACCATCAGGAACATGGACGCCACGATCATCAGGATCAGCGATCCCCAGGACAGCAAATCGCCCAGCCATGTGACCTGACCCACACCAGGGAGCGTTAGGGCAGAGGGGTCTGCCCAATCGATCAGCATCAGAAAGCCCGCGTAGATCGCAACGAGCAGGGCAATGGTTAGCCCGATGCCGAGCATTACAACCCGCTGGAAACGGCTATCACCCA
>JAYPVO010000094.1:0-8290 GCA_038134645.1 Paracoccaceae bacterium | reverse complement strand
GGCATGGCATCAAGCCTATATGAAAACGGATCTTGCATGGGTTGGGTTTACCCAGAGGCGATTGGCAACAGGTTTACAGCAAAATGAAAAATGTCTCGAAATTCGGGAAAATGCCGCCTATTTGTGAAAACGTTTAGAAAGGGAGAGAAGATGGAATTCGTTCGTCCACTGCCGGATTACTTGGTGCGCCGCTATCAAGGTTGGAAAGCGACATCCTATACCGAAAACCGTGCGTGGTATCGGCGACTGGCTGATGAAGGGCAGCGCCCGCGAGCCATGGTTATCTCGTGCTGCGATAGCCGCGTTCACGTGACGTCGATCTTTGGTGCGGATTCTGGTGAGTTCTTTATCCACCGTAACATTGCAAACCTTGTCCCGCCGTATAACCCTGATGGCGATCACCACGGCACGTCCGCCGCGGTTGAATATGCTGTGACCACGCTAAAGGTCGCGCATGTGATCGTGCTGGGTCATTCGCAGTGCGGTGGTGTCGCTGGATGCGAAGCGATGTGCATGGGGCATGCACCTGAACTCGAAGACAAAACCTCCTTCGTGGGCACTTGGCTCAACCTTCTTCGTCCGGGCTTTGAGCGCGTGCGCGAATTGCCAGACAAGGACCGCACCACCGCGCTCGAGAAAGAAGCAGTGTTGGTGAGCTTGGAGAACCTCGCGACATTCCCATTCGTGAAGAAGGCTCTCGACGACGATATGCTGACTTTACATGGTCTATGGAACAACATTGGGGATGGCACATTGGATGCCTATGACCCTGTGACCAAATCGTTCGTGGCGGTTTAACGTAAAAAAGGCGACCCTTGGGTCGCCTTTTTAAATTCGGGTCAAATTCCCTTAGACTGCTGTCACGCCACGCAAGACGACAGGGCGAAACGCGATCGATTTGCGATATTTGGCAAGCAGAGCCGCACGACGACGTTGGCGAGCTTTCATCACAAGTGACATGGTTTCCATCCTATCTTGCGGATCATTGATCCTGTGTGAGTGGTGGCTGCGGCCCGAACAGGGCTTTGGCGCGGAGCCCTTTCATGTCCGACAACACGCGTGGATTGGGACACGCGAGCCGCCGGACAGAAGAAGGTAAGTCTTGTCCGAGGTGAGCGTAGATTGGGACCCGCTCGCCTCAGGGTTAATCTACTTCAGGGTGATTAATAAATTCATCTGCTCGTAGGGGTGGCTGAGGGTGGGACGTGGGTAGGGCGACCCTATTCAATTGTAGGGGGTTCTTGCCGGATCGTAGCAGAGAACGTTCGTTCTTATTCTCTATTGTGATCAGTGCCTTAGGATAGGCCGATGTTTGATTCGATTGAAAACAAAAAAGGCCGACCCAATGGGCCGGCCTTTTAAAATTCTATCGTTTGGCGCTTAGCCTTTTTTCAGGCAACGCTGACCGAGGACTTCCGCGATCTGAACAGCGTTCAGTGCAGCACCTTTGCGAAGGTTGTCCGAGACGCACCAGAAGTTGATGCCGTTCTCAACGGTAACGTCCTGACGGATGCGGGAAATGAAGGTCGCATAGTCGCCAACGCATTCGATCGGAGTGACGTAGCCGCCAGCTTCACGTTTATCGACAACCATGATGCCCGGAGCTTCGCGCAGGATGTCGGTTGCTTCTTCCCAATCGAGGAATTCTTCGAACTCAACGTTGATCGATTCCGAGTGACCGACGAAAACAGGAACGCGCACGCAGGTCGCGGTCAATTTGATGTTTTTGTCGAGGATCTTCTTGGTCTCGGTGACCATTTTCCACTCTTCTTTCGTGTCGCCCGAGTCGAGGAACACGTCGATGTGTGGGATCACGTTGAACGCGATTTGCTTCGGGTAAACCGACGGAGCGACTTCTTGACCCGGGACATACATGCCCTTGGTCTGGTCCCAAAGCTCGTCAATTGCTTCTTTGCCCGTGCCCGATACCGACTGGTAGGTCGAAACGACAACGCGTTTGATCTTTGCGCGGTCGTGCAGCGGTTTCAGAGCGACAACCATCTGCGCGGTCGAGCAGTTCGGGTTCGCAATGATGTTTTTCTTTGTGTAGCCAACAACATCGTCAGCGTTCACTTCAGGAACGATCAACGGCACGTCCGGATCGTAGCGGTAAAGCGAGGAGTTATCGATGACAACGCAACCCGACGCTGCCGCTTTGGGAGCATAGGTTTTGGTCGCGTCAGAACCGATTGCGAACAGGGCAATGTCCCAACCTGTAAAGTCGAACGTGTCGAGGTCTTGGGTCTTAAGGGTCTTGTCGCCAAAGCTCACTTCGGTGCCCAGCGAACGACGGCTGGCCAGAGCGGCGATTTCATCAACCGGAAACTCGCGTTCAGCGAGGATATTGAGCATTTCGCGACCCACGTTCCCCGTGGCGCCAACGACGACGACTTTATAGCCCATTGGCTTCTCCTTGGTTTAACCAGTGGGGCGTATAGCTGCAAAGGGTGGCAAGTGGAAGAGGCCGATAAAGTCGCACTAGTCCTTTGTGTCTTTTGACCAGAGATAAACGATCAAACCTGCTGCCAAAAGGGCCGCAAAAAAGGCGAAAAGCCTGCTGTAGGATTCTGCGGCTGTTACCGTGCCGCTCCAGAGTGCGGCGGTGAGTGGCTTTGCCGAGGTCTGAATAAGGCCGACTGCACCGATTGAGCACAGGTTCATAAGCGTTACACCGCGACCGACGAGGTGCGGCGGAAGGAATCCACGCCCATGTGCCATGATCATTGGGTAGGATGCTCCAAAGAAGCCAATCGCAGATAGTAGGATGGTTGCGCTGAGGAGTCCTTGGTCGGGCCAAATTGCGAGGGCAACGCAGGCTAGCATCCCCATGAAATTACCGATCCAGACGACCCACTTGCGTGTGCCAAAAACGCGATCCAATGGGCCGTAGGCAAAGCTTCCTACAATCATCGCCATAGCCATAAAGAAAGTGACGTTGCCAATGACGGCGCTATCGACGTTGAAAACGGTTTGTAGGTAAGGGCCAGACCAAAGGCCGCGAAGTGCGGCGGATGGCACGTAGATAACCATCAGGAAAATCAGAATGGGCCAAAGAGCGGGGATTTTAAGAACATCCAGCACGCTGCCTTTTTGACTTTGGGCCGCGCGTTCGGGGTTTTTGACGATGATCAGAATGAGCAGCGCAATTGTAAGCGTCAGGCCCGCAAGGCCCAGAACACTTTGCCTCCAACCGAAAACCTCAACAGCCCAAGCCAGTGGCGCGGAACTCATGATATTTCCGAGCGATCCGAGCCCCACCATCATCGCGGCCAGCGACGCAAACGCGGCAGGCGAGTAGGTGCGGGCAAAGATATAGTATGAGGCCATGAGAACAGGAGCGCATCCGATCCCGATGAGCCCCATCGCAACCGTGATATGCCAAGGTGCGGTCGCCATCGAGAATAATGCTGCGCCGCCAGCGCCTCCAACCGCGAATAACACGGCGGCGGTGAGTTTAGGTCCAATACGGTCGAGTGCCTCACCAATCGGGATCTGCATTGCGGCAAATGTCAGGAACCAAACGCCCGAAGCTGTAGCGAGTTGTTCAACAGTCGCGCCTGTCTCATTGGTCAATGTCGGCGCTAGAACCGCCATGAAAGCCCTAAAAAACTGGCTCATTCCATATGCCAGAATAAGGACGACGATCCCGAGGCGCATTTAGACGGTTCCAGTCTGGATGGCCGAGGTCCAGTCCTCGGGGGAGACCGTGTAACATTTCCACGGTTGAACCGCGCCACCGCCCAAAGCGAGATCAGCGTCATAGCGCCACTTCGCGCCAATCTTTGCGCTGGCCTTCTGAGATCTGATGTTTGAAGGCGCGATGTGTAGCCAAACCTCGTCAAAGGTTTCGAACGCATAATCCAGCATCAATTGCTTGAAGGCCCGATTGGTAGCGCCGCCCCAATATTTGCAGTCGATGAATGTGTATCCAATAGAAATGCTGTTTGGAACATCTGGCGCGGGGTAATAGCGCGAGCAGCCAATGACAGTGCCATCTTCCGTGCGGAGAATGACCGTTTCCTGACTTGCAAGAAGGCTATCGAAATAAGGATCAAATACCTCGCGCTTGTATCGATCAGTGGCGGGGTGGCCAGCCCAAGTCACGGGATCCGACGCGGCGAAGAACAGCGCATCACGATCCTGCTCAGTCATCGGGGAAATGGAATAGCCGTAGCCAGAGCGGGTAGGTTGGGGATCAAACGCCATGATGTCCTCAATTTGATCAAATCAAGGACATCATTATCTGGCATTTTTTACTAGGTCAAAGGGCGCGGCTGTGGCGACCCTCTGGCATCTGATAGGCGTCTATTTTTTGCGCGCAGAGACGTGCGATGAGGCGCGCATGTTCGTTAAGTTTGATCACATCGTTCTTAACGATCAACTGATCATGAAACTGGTCGATCATTGGCTTAACCATCTTTTGGATGGCTGGGAGCGGGAGATCATGTTCAGCGGCAATCTCAGCGAGATCGAGTTCAAAGCGGCACATTAGCTTTTCGATCATGTCGCTGCGCAGGGTGTCATCGTCACTCATGGTATGTCCGCGAGCGGTTGCGAGCTGTCCGTTCTCAATCGCGACGGCATATTTTGAGGAGGTCGAAATATTCTGCGCGAATCCCTGTGGATATTTCGAAATCGCAGAGGCCCCCAATCCGATCAGAACCTTAGCGGTATCGTCGGTGTAGCCTTGGAAGTTGCGATGCATCGTGCCTGCCTTATCCGCCATAGCAAGGCTGTCGTCGGGCCGCGCATAGTGGTCGATGCCGATCTCTTGATAACCATCCCACATGAACAAATCGCGGGCGATATCGAACAGGTCGAGGCGGGTTTCTGCGTCAGGGAGAGCGTCGGCCGGAATCATAACTTGTCGTTTCGCCATCCACGGAACGTGCGCGTATCCGTAGAGTGCTACGCGATCTGGCGACAGCGATAGGACACGCTGTACGGAATCCGCCATCCGTTCGCGGGTTTGGTGAGGTAGGCCGTACAGGATGTCCATGTTCACCGATTTGATCCCAGCATTTCGGAGCATGGTGACCACGTCGCGCGTTTGATCAAATGTCTGCTGACGGCCGATCGCGTCTTGAACGGCGGGGTCGAAGTCTTGCACGCCAATTGATGCACGAGTCATACCGATTTTGACCAAAGCATCGATGCGAGCCTGATCCACTTCAGTAGGGTCGATCTCAACCGAAAATTGAAGATCATCCGCCATCGGTCGGAAGGTATTTACCGCTTCGCCGAGCTCTATGATCAAGTCGGGCGGTAGCAATGTCGGTGTGCCGCCGCCTAAATGAATTTGGCTGATCAGCACGTCTTTTGGCAGGTGTGCATCAATCAGCGACAGCTCTTTTTTCAACAATTTCAAATAGGGAACCAACGGACGGTCTGTGCTTGTGCCTTGGGTGCGGCAAGCGCAGAACCAGCACAAACGTCGGCAGTATGGGATATGTAGATACAACGAAACACGTTCGCCCGAAGGAACGGCCTGCAACCATTGCGCGGTCGTGTCGGGAGAAACATTCCCGTTAAAGTGATTGGCAGGTGGGTAGCTCGTATATCGTGGCGCGCGAGCGTCAAAGAGTCCCAATTCCCGCAATCTGCTACGGGTTTCCATTGTGTATCCCTCCAAAAAATGGGTTATAGTCATTCCTTAATAACTGCGCGAACCAGGAATGTTTTTGCGATGAGTCAAATCTCGCTCGATATTCAGTGCCAAGAATGTCCAATTCGTCATCGGGCCGTATGTGCCAAATGCGATGCGGACGAACTCGAAGCGCTGGAGTTGATCAAATATTATCGGAACTACGAGGCGGGTCAATCAATCGCCTGGGCCGGTGATGAACTGACCTTTGTTGCGTCGGTTGTGCGTGGTGTGGCGAGCCTGAGTCAGACACTCGAGGACGGTCGCACGCAGATGGTCGGGCTCTTGTTGCCGTCTGATTTTATCGGTCGTCCGGGACGCGCGCATTCACCCTATGATGTCATCGCGGTCAGTGACGTGACGCTTTGCTGTTTCCGTCGTAAGCCGTTCGAGCAGCTCTTGATGACGACGCCGCACGTCGCGGAACGCCTTCTAGATATGACGCTGGACGAATTGGACGCGGCGCGTGAATGGATGCTGATCTTGGGTCGCAAGACGGCTCGGGAGAAAATCGCGAGCCTTTTGGCGATCATTGCACGACGTGAATCCGTGATCGGAATGTCGCCGCTTTCGGGTCAAATCAACATCAATCTCCCACTCACGCGCGAAGCGATGGCGGACTATTTGGGGCTAACGCTCGAAACTGTGAGCCGTCAGATATCCGCGTTGAAACGCGAAGGTATTATTCATCTCGATGGAAAACGGCGTATCCGTGTCGACGATTTTCAGGCCTTGTTGCTCGAAACGGGCGACGACATGGATGGCGGGATGATCCCATAAAAGAGGCGGCCACTGGCCGCCTTTTTCATCTTTAATGTGACATCAAAAGTGGGATTTCTGTCCGCTCGAGGAGGTCGCGCGTCGCTCCACCCAAGATTGATTCGCGGAAACGGGAGTGGCCATAGGCGCCCATTACGATCAACTCGCAGTCGTGCTCGGTCGCGAAGCGCATCATGACATCGGAAATACGGGGCATAGTGCGGGCAAGAATTGAGACCTCCGCACGAATTCCGTGGCGCGACAACATCATGCAGATCGCCCCGCCTGGATCCGACCGTTCTGGGGAATGGCTCGGCGGATCGATCATGACGATGTCGACTTGATCCGCTGCCGCGAGAATCGGAATCGCCGCGCGAATTGCGGCAAAACTTTCGCTGCTTTCATTCCAAGCGATTGCAACGCGTTTGAATGGCTCGATTCCAACTGGTCCAGTTTCGGGGACGACCAAAACTGGCGCGCCAGTGCCGAATAGCTCGGCTTCGAGCACGTTAACCTGAAGAGGGCCGCGGTTTTTGCCGTATGGCTTCGACGCGACAATCAAATCCGAATAACGAGCAAGTCGCGCAACAAGCGTATCTAGCCCCATTTGTGGGATGACGACGGCTTGAGTTGCAATAGATCCTTTTTCGCCGGGCAGATGCTCTAGAGCCCATTTTTCAAGGCTTTCAGCGCGGGCGCGTGCTTCGGCAAGGCCAGTTTCCACCATGATCGCAGAGGTTCCGCCTGGCATGGGATCATAGCGGGCAGGGTCAATACCAATACAATGAACATCGAGATGCGCGTCTAACCGGCTCGCAATGATATGAGCTGTCTTCAGCGCGTCTAAGTCGGCCGCACTGTCGGTTATAACGACCGAGATGGTCTTGTAAGGCATTTCATACTCCCGTGATGGCCGTGCTCTATTGGCTCGTTTGGACCTGTCTTGGGTAACAAAAGAAGGCTCACGATAACTTGACATGGATCAAGGCAGTTGATGCGGAGGGATGGGAAACCCCAACCAGAGCAAAAGTCCTGCGAAACGAATCCACGCAGGCAGAAGAAGGGAACGTTTGATATGTGGGATTGGATTAAAATAGTGGTGTTGGGGGTTGTCGCCCTTGCCGCCGCAGTTGCCGCGAACTTCGCGCGCGACCTGGCTTATCAGGTCCACGCGTTGATCGTGATGGCCGTCGCTGCCGGCCTCTTTATTTGGTCGGTGCGTCGCGCCGGCGAACCGAAATCTGCGCCCGAGACCGGCTATATGGACGGCGTCGTGCGGTATGGGGTCATCGCGACCACCTTCTGGGGCCTCGCTGGCTTCTTGGTGGGGACGTTTATTGCGTTCCAGCTTGCGTTCCCCGCACTTAACTTTGAATTCTTGCAAGGCTTCGGCAACTTCGGCCGTCTGCGCCCACTGCACACCTCTGCGGTGATTTTCGCATTTGGCGGTAACGCACTTATCGCGACATCGTTCTACATCGTTCAGCGCACTTCGGCTGCTCGCCTCTGGGGCGGCAACCTCGCGTGGTTCGTGTTCTGGGGTTACAACCTGTTCATCGTGCTGGCCGCAACTGGCTACTTGATGGGCGCAACCCAGTCGAAAGAGTACGCAGAGCCGGAATGGTACGTTGACCTTTGGTTGACTGTCGTTTGGGTCGCATACCTGCTGGTGTTCCTCGGAACGATCATCAAACGCAAAGAGCCGCACATCTACGTTGCGAACTGGTTCTTCCTGTCGTTCATCGTCACCATCGCGATGCTTCACATTGTGAACAACCTCGTTGTTCCAGTGTCGATCTTCGGTTCGCGTTCGGTTCAAGTGATGTCTGGCGTTCAAGACGCGATGACCCAGTGGTGGTACGGCCACAACGCTGTGGGCTTCTTCCT
>JAYPVO010000093.1:0-8335 GCA_038134645.1 Paracoccaceae bacterium | reverse complement strand
AAGCCATTTTTGTAGCTCCTCAGCTATCGTTAAATCCTGTGTTAGCACTCAGTCATGTCGAGTGCTAACGGCGCATAGTTAGGAACCTGACCTAGGGGTGTCAACAGTCGTAGAGCGGATTTTTTATATCGCCTGCCCAGCCTGTTCATCATAAGTAAGGAATAAACAAACAGGAGCTATGATGCGCGCCACCCTCTCTGCTCTACTTATTTCTGCGGCATTGCCTACGGCATCTCTCGCACTTTGTTCAGGCGCATCAATTGAGTCCTATCTCGACGCGGACGTACTGGCCGAGGTGGATCGTATTTCGGACACGACCCTCAACGGCAAAGGCCTTATTTGGAAGGCCGAACGGGACAACGAACAGATCACCTTCTTTGGCAGCCTGCATATTTATGACCCACGCCTTTTACCTCTCAGGAATGAGGCGCGGGCGGCATTAGAAACCGCTGATCTTTTGTTGGTCGAACAGACGACTGAACAGCTTCAAGAAATGCAGCGCGAATTACTCGCCGATCCATCGTTGATCCTCCTGCCCGAGGGGAAAACGCTAATTGGGATGATTGATGAAGCGACGTGGGAATTACTGGCCGAGGCGGGCCGCGCGCGCGGTCTGCCCTCTCCGATGACTGCACGATTCCAACCGTGGTACCTTGTTGCTGCGCTCGGAACGCCGCCCTGCGCCATGCCCGACATTCAGGCGGGGCTGACGGGATTGGACGCGATGGTGATGGAAGACGCCAACGCGATGGGAGTTGAAACCCGCGCGTTAGAGGATTGGCGTGACTCTTTGCGTATCCTTTACGAAGACCCGATCGAGGACCAAATCGACATGCTAGAAATGTCGATCTTGCCTCCCGAATTGGAACACGCCCTTTTCGCTTCGACTTTTGACGCATATTTCGCAGGCGACGTTGCCCGTGTGTGGGAACTTTCGCGGGCCGCACTTACCCTCATTCCCGACGCTGATCTGTCCCATGCGAATGAAGTCTTTGACGATTTTGCCGACGGTCTTCTTGATGACAGGAACCAGAGTTGGATCGACGACCTTGAATCCGCTGCTGCCGAAGGCCCCGTTGTCGCGGTATTCGGTGCAGCGCATCTTTCGGGCGACAATGGCGTGTTGAACTTGATGTCTCAGAACGGCTGGCAGATCACTCGGTTGGACGAATAGCCGCCCGACCAGTGTCCGTCAGTCCGTAAATGCCGACGGCCACCCGTTCAAACCAGCCATAGTGATTGTCCGCCATCAGACGGGTCGCGGTTTTGACGCCTGTCGCCTTGGCAACCACCGCACCTTTGCTCGACCCTTCACTGGCGAGGAATTCCGCACAGGCAATCGCATCCTGCCTGTAGCCTGTCACGATCCCCTGCCGTGTGGCCCCACCCACATTCGGATCACCCCTCAACCGATCAAATTCGCGCAGCAGAGCCTTTGCCTTTTGCGGTGATTTGCGCGGGGCATAGGGTCCAGGGTCCGCAAGCGTTTCCGTGAACCCGTCCGAGAGGCGAACTGTAATGACGCCGATCCCAAGTCGGCGGCAAAGCTTCACATTGGCCTGCAACGCCTTCCAACTCGCCCGCCCGCTCTGCCGTGGCACACAAACATAGACGTTGTCCGTGATGGAGAGACGCGCGACAGCCTGCTGCAAAAGCGTGAGCGAAAAGCCCGTCTTTAGCTCTACGATGACAGGCGGCTCATCCCCGCGACACCCCATCACATCGACCGCACCGACCTCGGCCTTCACGACATAACCCTGCCGTTCCAGCAGCGCCTTCACGGGCGCATAGAGATCAGTTTCGGAAATCTTAGCCATGGCTCAGACCTACCTTGCGCAACTCAACTGCGCAATTGCGGCATGGCCTTTGGTCGCAGTGCGGCGCGAAGTGGTGACAACGGCGCTGCCCGATCATATAAGGCCCGCGAATTGATATCGCACATGAGGCAGACCTCTATGACCACGCTTGTTTTCGGCCACAAATCTCCTGACACCGACTCCACTGGATCGCCCATCGTTTGGGCTTGGTATCTGAACGAAGTCAAAGGCATCGACGCAAAGCCCGTTCTGCTGGGCGAACCCAACACCGAAGCCGCCTTTGTGATCGAGAAATGGGGCTTTGCGAAACCCGAGATCATCTCGACCGTCGAAGCAGGCCAAAAGGTTGTCATCGTTGACACCAACAACCCTGCCGAGCTGCCTGACGCGATCAATGACGCGGACATCACCGCGATCATCGACCACCACAAACTGGTTGGCGGACTGGAAACCAAAGGCCCGATCGACATCACCATCCGTCCTCTCGCCTGCACAGCGACTATCATGTACGACCTGATGGGCGACGATGCAGACAAAATGCCGGACAACATCAAAGGCGCGATGCTGTCGTGCATCCTGTCTGACACGCTGGAATTCCGCAGCCCGACCACCACAGACGTAGACAAAGCACTGGCCGAGAAACTGGCAGCTGAACTCAACATCGACATCAGCGCCTATGCCTCTGAACTGTTCGAAGCCAAATCTGACGTGTCGTCCTTCTCTGACGCTGAACTGCTGCGCATGGACTCTAAGGAATACAACGTCGACGGCACCGAACTGCGCGTATCCGTTCTGGAAACCACCGCACCGAAGATCATCCTCGACCGCAAAGCGAGCCTGATGGCATCGATGGTTGACGTCGCCAAAGAAGACGGCGCCGATCAGGTTCTCCTCTTCGTCATCGACATCCTGAACGAAGAAGCCACCCTTCTCGTTCCTAACGATCTGGTCAAAAAGATCGCAGAGGCATCGTTCGATTGCACCGTCGAAGGCGACACTGTTGTTCTTCCGGGTGTTATGTCCCGCAAAAAACAGATCATTCCGAGCCTCAAGGTCTGATCTAGTCAAAGGGCGCTTCGGCGCCCTTTTTATTTTGCTGCAGAGGGCCCCAAATGATTTCACCTAATTTCCTGCGTGAAATGCAACGCGGCGAAGAAGCCGCCGTTGCGGCCCTTCTGACCGATGCTTTCGGCCAACCTGATGAGGCGCGCTTGGTTGAGAAGCTGCGCAAATCCCGCGCGATCGCTGGGGAAATGGTGCTGCCTTCCGAACAAGGTATCGTCGGTTACCTCGCTCTATCGCAAATGATCGCGCCCAAAGGTTGGCTATGCCTCGCGCCCGTTGCCATCCACCCCGACCTTCAACGCAACGGTTATGGCCGCCGCATGGTTGGCATGATTGCCGAATGGGCGCGTTTGTCTGGGCAAACATTGGTCGTTCTTGGCGACCCGTCATTCTATTCGCGCTGCGGGTTTTCACCCGCACCTGAGGGGCTCACCTCGCCCTACCCCGTCGAATACACCTTGGTCGCTGGCCCCGCCAAAGCGAAATCGATGGACCTGAAGTATCCCGCCGCCTTTGGCTAGACGCTTTTCTTTTACATGGGCGGGCTATACTCAGAGCCTAACCGAATAGAAGAGCAGCCCATGACCCAGATTATCGAAAACTTCGCCGAAATCGCTGACCAATATGACGCCCTGTTTGTGGACCTCTGGGGTTGCATGCACAACGGCCTCACATCGTTCCCCGCTGCGGTCAAAGCGATGCAGGACTACCGCAAAACGGGCGGCAAAGTGATTTTCGTGACCAACGCCCCGCGGGCATGGGATCTGGTCGCAAAGCAGATGAACCGCTTTGGTATTCCCGAAGACAGCTTTGACGCCATCGCAACCTCGGGCGACGCTGCACGTGTGGCTTTGTTCACAGGTGCCGTAGGCCAAAAGGTCTATTTCATCGGCGAAGCACACGACTACAGCTTTTTCGAACCGATCAAAGTCGTCGAAAACCCGCTAGAGATCACCCGCGTCCCTCTCGAAGAAGCCGAAGGGATCGTCAACTGCGGCCCCTTCGACCCTCATGCAGAGCCCGACGTGATGCGACCAGAGTTCCTCTTTGCCCGCGAAAAAGGGATGAAGATGCTTTGCGCGAACCCTGACATCGTGATTGACCGCGGCGAAACCCGTGAATACTGCGCGGGCGCTTTGGCGAAACTCTACACGGAAATGGGTGGCGAAAGCCTCTATTTCGGCAAACCCCATCCGCCGATCTATGACCTTGCCCGCCGCCGTTTGGCGCAACTGGACGTGAATGCTGATGAGGCTCGCATCCTGTGCATCGGCGATGGGATTAAGACCGATATTTTGGGCGCAGAGGGCGAAGGGTATGATTCCCTTTTCATCACTGGTGGCCTTGCAGCAGAAGAGACTGCGACCAAAGTCCAACCCGATGCAGATTTGCTAACCGCTTATCTACAAAAGGAAAAACAGTCTCCAACCTATGCCATAGGCTTTTTGCGCTAGCACAATAGGGGGTTGTTTTTTCTGCGGCTGCAAAGTAATAAAGTTTCAAGTGTTAACCCAAAAGGGACCATTTGTTACGCGATGGAGCCGAACATGCTAGATAACTTCCCCCGCGGTACAATCTGTATCGAAGATATCGAAATCGGTATGATCCGGTCTTTGCGTAAGGTCGTGACGGACCGCGACATCGAAATGTTCGCTGAAGTCTCAACCGACCGTAACCCTGTGCACCTCGACGACGATTATGCCCAAGACACCATCTTTGAGGGTCGTATTGCGCATGGGATGCTCACCGCTGGCCTGATCTCTGCGGTGATTGGCGAACAGCTTCCGGGCCACGGCACGGTCTATCTGGGTCAGTCGCTCAAGTTCCTCGCCCCTGTGCGCCCCGGCGACATGGTTTTGGCAGAGGTTGAGGTCACAAACATCGACCATTCCAAACGTCGCGTGACCATGGAAACGCGCTGCCTCGTCAACGGCAAGAAGGTGCTGATCGGCGAAGCAACCGTTCTCGCACCGTCTCGGAAGTTCGACTGATCTTGCATGCGTCGGCTTGGGCGGCTACGCATCGCCCATGCGCATTATTCGAGACACCCTATTCCTAGACCCCAATGATCGTGGCGCAGCTGCGGCCATCGGGAATTTCGACGGCGTCCATCTGGGCCATCAGGCGGTCATTGATTTGACCCGTAAGGCGGCCTTTGATCTGGGCGCGCCTTTGGGTGTGATGACGTTTGAACCCCATCCGCGTCAGTTCTTTGCCCCCGATGCGGCTCCGTTCCGTTTGATGAACGCCGAAGCCAAGGCACATCGCCTGCGCAAACTGGGCGTGCAGAAACTCTACGATGTGCCGTTTAATGCCGCCCTCGCCCAATTCACCCCTCGTGAATTCGCTGAGACAATCATCGTGAAACGGCTCGGCCTCGTGCATGTGGTCGTTGGCGCAGATTTCTGTTTTGGCGCAAAACGGGCTGGCGACGTAGAAACCCTGAAATCACTGGGCGACGAACTTGGGTTTGGCGTCACCGTGACCCCGCTTTTGACATTTGAAGAAGAAGTCTCTTCGACGAACATCCGCAACGCTCTGTCCGATGGCCGTCCTCGTGACGCTGCGCGTATGCTGGGCCACTGGCACCGCATCGAAGGCCCTGTGATCCGTGGCGACCAGCGCGGTCGCGATCTCGGCTATCCAACAGCGAACATGTCGATCGCCAACCTCCACCAACCCAAACTGGGTGTTTACGCGGTGAAGGTCGATGTCCTCGAAGGTCCGCACGCGGGCAGCTACGACGGCGCTGCGTCCATCGGCGTCCGCCCGATGTTCGGTGAAGACAACGTTCCCAATATCGAAACCTTCCTCTTTGATTTCAAAGGCGACCTCTACGGCACGCCGCTTTCGGTCGCGCTCGTGGATTACCTGCGCCCCGAACTGAAATTCGACAGCCTCGATGCGCTCATCGTTCAGATGGCTGAGGATTGCGATACAGCCCGAAAGATCCTTAAAGATGTCTGACATCGACCGCAGCGGTTTGCGCCCGAACTATTGGAAAACCGTTCCGATGGAGAAGATGAACCGTCAGGAATGGGAAGCGCTCTGCGATGGCTGCGGCAAATGCTGCCTGAACAAACTTGAGGATGAAGATACGGGCGAAGTGGCGCTGACCAACGTGGCCTGCCGCCTGTTGGATGATGCGACCTGCCTGTGCAGCCAATACGACATCCGCCACCAGTTCGTCCCTGAGTGTATCGTTCTGACGCCTAAGACTATTTTAGATAACCTATACTGGCTCCCGCAAACCTGCGCCTACCGTCTGGTCCATGAAAAGCGGCCCCTTTACGACTGGCATCCGCTGATTTCGGGCAATTCTGAAACCGTGCATTTAGCAGGCGTTTCGATGCAATACCGCACCCTCTCGGAGTTCGACATCGCCGACGAAGACTGGGAAGACCATATTATTGAGGAACCGATCTGATGTTTTTTGCCTCTGACAACACAAGCCCCGTTCATCCCAAAGTGATGGAGGCGCTGACCGCCGCCAACACAGGCTATGTATCGTCATATGGCAGCGACCCGATCATGGACTCGGTTCGTCAAAAAATCCGCGATCTGTTTGAGGCACCCGAAGCCGCCGTCTACCTCGTCGCGACGGGATCAGCGGCCAATGCACTGGGCCTCGCGCTAATCACCGACCCTTGGCAGAGCATATTCTGCCATCGCAGCTCCCACATCGAAGAAGACGAATGTGGCGCGCCAGAGTTCTACATCGGCGGCGGCAAACTCTGCCTCGTCGAGGGCAAAGACGCTAAGATGTCGCCAGATGCGCTTCGCAACGCGATTGAGTTCACAGGCCGTGGCGGGGTTCACAACCTCCAACGGGGCGTGGTGTCGATCACCAACGTCACAGAAAAAGGCGCGGTCTATTCCGCTGCCGAAGTCGCTGCACTGACCGCAATCGCGCGTGACTATGGCCTACCCTGCCACATGGACGGCGCACGTTTCGCCAATGCCATCGTCGCAAGTGGCGCTACTCCCGCAGAGATGACGTGGAAAGCGGGCATTGATGTCCTATCATTCGGCGGCACCAAGAACGGCCTCATGGGTGTCGAAGCGGTCGTGATTTTTGATCCGAAACTCGCCTGGGAATTTGAACTGCGACGCAAACGCGGCGGTCACCTGTTCTCCAAACACCGTTATCTGTCAGCTCAGATGGATGCCTATCTGACCGACGATCTATGGCGCGACCTCGCAACCCATGCGAACGCGATGGGACAATTGCTGTCCGCAGGCATCCAAAAGATCGAAGGCGCAACGCTCCTGCACCCAACGGACGCAAACATGGTGTTTGCTGGCCTCCCTCGCGGCGCGCATCAAAAGGCCTTTGCCGCGGGTGCCAATTACTATTTCTGGCCGTTCAACCAGAGCCTAGAGGGCCCCGCTCACGAAACCCTCACAGCGCGAATGGTGGCCAGCTGGTCGACGACCGAACAGGATGTTCAGACCTTCTTGGACACGCAGAACTAAGAAAACTTGCGTCAAATGTGTATTAGGGCGCGGTAGAACTTTGCCTTAACGGTCCGTTGTGCTAGGCGGTCCCTGCGTCACGATTCCGTCACATACGGACAACAGCCTGGGACTCTGCCACATGCCGTCGATCACTGAACCGAAACTGATTTCGGGGAACGCCAACAAACCGCTCGCTCAATCCATTGCCCGTCGCATGTCGATGCACCGTGGCATGAATGTTAACCTTGTTGATGCTCGTGTTGAGCGCTTCAACGACGGCGAAATCTTTGTCGAGGTTTTCGAAAACGTCCGTGGCGAAGATATGTTCGTCATTCAGCCGACGTCCAACCCTGCCAACGACAACCTGATGGAACTGCTGATCATCACCGACGCGCTGAAGCGTTCGTCGGCTGGTCGCATCACCGCAGTGATCCCTTATTTCGGTTACGCTCGTCAGGACCGCCGCACCAAAGCGCGCACGCCAATCAGCGCGAAACTGGTTGCGAACCTCATTGCCGAAGCTGGCGTTGACCGCGTTCTGACAATGGACCTGCACGCAACGCAGATCCAAGGTTTCTTTGATATGCCGGTCGACAACCTTTACGCGGCGCCGATCTTTGCGCTGGACATCAAGCACCACTTCAAAGGCAACATGGACGACATCATGGTCGTTTCGCCTGACGTTGGCGGTGTGGCGCGCGCACGCGAGCTTGCTAAGCGCATCAACGCGCCGCTGTCGATCGTCGACAAACGCCGCGAGAAAGCTGGCGAAGTCGCTGAGATGACCGTCATCGGTAACGTCGAAGGCAAGAAATGTATCATCGTGGATGACCTTTGCGACACCGCAGGCACGCTCTGCAAGGCCGCTGAACACCTGATGGAAGCTGGCGCGTCCGAAGTGCACGCTTACATCTCGCACGGTGTTATGTCTGGTCCAGCCGTTGAGCGCGTCACAAACTCGGTCATGAAGTCGCTGGTGATCACTGACACCATCC
>JAYPVO010000092.1:0-8347 GCA_038134645.1 Paracoccaceae bacterium | reverse complement strand
GCGATGCTGCTGGCCAGAGCGCCCTGCCCGTTCATGGCGTCACAGATAAATCCCGTGGGCACACCGCGAAAGGCATCGACTTGTTCCTTGGTCGGGCGCGGAAAGGAGTCCCGAATGGTCAGAATGGGTGGCTCTTCAATCATGTGAACTCCTATTTGGTTTAGAGGGACGTGAATATGAATTGCAGGGCATAGAGTGTCGCCATCCCCGCGATGATCGACCAGATGACGCCAAAGCGCAGTCCAACCCCAAAGGCCGCGACTGCCGCGATGAGACGTGCAGGATCGGTTTGCCCTTCGGTCGCGGCAGGCCAGAGGACGAGCGGCGTGACCAGCGCAGGAAATACCGCGACACCCACATATTTGAGGTGCAAGAGCGCCCAGTCAGGCAGGGTCTTACCGCCCAAAATGCCGAGGAACGAAAATCGGATCAGGAATGTCCCGATGCCAAGAAGGATCGTGAGTAACCAGAAATCCGCGTCAGAGATCATGCCAGCCCCCGTGCCGCGCGGCGTTTGAGGAACAGTTCAGCTTGGGCACCTGCAATCAATCCAGCGATGGCTGCGATGATCAGACCCAGCGACCACGGCACCCAGCCAAAGAGGATCGATGTCACAGAGGAGACGAGCGCCGCAAAGATATGTGCACGGGATCGCAGCAGCGGTGCGGTCAGCGCGATGAAACACACAGGCACCGCGAAATCGAGCGAATAGGACGGCGGGATCGCCTGCCCCACCACAGCGCCCAAGAATGTGCACCCATACCAGAACGGACAGATCAACATCATGCAGCCAAAGTAATAGGCGACCTTAGCGGTGGGGGTCATGTCGGGGCGGTCTTCGTAGGTGCGGACGGCGACGGCAAAGGCTTGATCCACCATGAGGTAAGCCATCAATGCCCGAATACTAAGCCGCGCATGACCGACATGCGGCACCAAAGCTGCGGAATACATCGCCATGCGCAGGTTCACGACCAATGAGGCCAAGAGCGCGATGAAAACGGGGGCTTGATCCTGCATCAACGCGATCGCGGTGAACTGCGATGCGCCCGCGATCACCAGCACGGTCATCGACATCGTTTGCAAGAGGTCGAGTCCCGCATCCCGCGCGACCACGCCGAACAACATCGAATAGGGCACCACAATCAAGATAAAGGGCGCACAGTCCAGATACCCACGAAGAAAGGCGCTCCGTGGTGTCATTGGCCCTCGCGGGTCCGCCAGTGAAGGCGAGCATAGGCCAGCCCAGCCGCAGTTGCGCTGCATTGGGCGTATTGGCGTTGAACGGCTTCTGGCGTGTCTTCGGACATGGCCTGCGCCAGTTCCTTCATGCGGTCACATTGCATCAGACCAGAGAGGATGTCGTATTTGGTTTCGATCCCTGCAACGACAGCCAAATCTTCGGGGCCGGTCGATTGCACACGCATCATCGTGTCACGAATACCAGCGTTCCACGCGTCAGAGGCATCGTGAAAACAGACCACAGCAACCAGCGGCGTTTCGGGATTGATCGCGGTGCAATCAAGCTGCGCCTCATCGATACAGGAGAGCGGTTGGTCCCCTGCTTCGATTCGCTCTGCAACACAGGTTTGGACCTGCGAGAGATCGACCTCTGCCACGACAGGGGCCGCGAAAAGCGCGCCCAAAATGGCAGTCGGGACTGCTAAGAAACGCAAGAACATCAAGGCTCCTCCTCCTGTGATCGTCTTTGCTCTTGCATTTGGTATACCAAATGGGCTCTGTATCACAAGGGGGACATTTTATGTCTGCCGATGAAGAACGGGGAGGAAGTTATGTCGAATACGCGCGCGAACAAACGGTTCAGATCTCAGGAATGGTTTGATAATCCAAACAACCCTGGCATGACCGCTCTTTACGTTGAGCGATACCAGAACCAAGAATTCACGCGCGAAGAGCTTCAGGCCGAACGTCCGATCATCGGCATCGCGCAGACGGGCTCTGACATTGCGCCGTGCAATAAGATTCACGTCTTTCTTATGGACCGTATTAAGGCAGGTATCCGCGAGGCGGGTGGCGTGCCGATGGAATTCCCTGTTCACCCGATTCAAGAGACAGGCAAACGCCCCACGGCTGCGCTGGATCGGAACCTTCAATACCTGTCGCTCGTCGAAGTTCTTCATGGCTACCCGATTGACGGTGTGGTGCTGACAACGGGCTGTGACAAGACCACCCCAGCGATGCTGATGGGTGCTGCGACCGTCGACATTCCCGCGATTGCACTGAACGGCGGTCCGATGCTGGACGGCTGGTGGAAAGGCAAACGCGCGGGGTCTGGTTCGATCATCTGGGAAAGCCGCCGCCTGCTGTCCGAAGGCAAAATCGACTACGAAGAATTCATGTCCCGCGTCTGTTCGTCGGCCCCATCGCTGGGTCACTGCAACACGATGGGCACCGCTTCGACGATGAACTCAATGGCCGAAGCCTTGGGCATGTCGTTGACGGGCAACTCTGCGATCCCTGCCCCGTTCCGTGAACGTATGGCGATGGCCTATCAAACAGGCAAACGCATCGTTGAGATGGTTTATGAGGACCTCAAACCGTCCGACATCATGACCCGCGAAGCCTTTGAGAACGCGATTGTCGTGAACGCGGCGATTGGCGGTTCGACCAACGCTCCGCCGCACCTTCAAGCGGTTGCGCGTCACATTGGCGTCGACCTGCATGTGACCGATTGGGAAAAATACGGCTTTGACGTTCCGCTCATGGTGAACATGCAGCCAGCGGGTGAATATCTGGGCGAAAGCTTCTTCCGTGCGGGCGGTGTTCCTGCGGTGATGGGCGAGCTGGTAAAGGCCAATCGCATCCATCTGGGCGCAATGACCGCGACGGGTAAAACGATGGGCGAAAACCTCGCGGGTTGGGAAAGCCAAGACCGCGATGTTATCACTACATATGCCGAACCGATGCGCCAAAACGCTGGGTTCAAGGTGCTGTCGGGCAACCTCTTTGACTCGGCGCTGATGAAAACCAGCGTGATTTCTGCGGACTTTCGTAAGCGGTTCCTTTCCGAACCTGGCAACGAAGGTGTCTACGAGGCAAAGGCCGTGGTGTTTGAAGGTCCAGAGGACTACCACGACCGTATCAACGACCCTGAATTGGGCGTGGATGAGCGTACAATCCTGTTCATTCGCGGTGTCGGCGCTGTGGGTTACCCTGGCTCTGCCGAGGTGGTGAACATGCAGCCACCAGATGCGATTTTGCGCAAAGGTATCAATCACTTGCCCACCGTCGGCGATGGTCGCCAGTCAGGCACATCAGAGAGCCCGTCGATCCTCAACGCTTCGCCAGAGTCCGTGGTAGGTGGGGGTTTGGCCTATCTGAAAACAGGCGATCAAGTGCGGTTGGATTTCAACAATTCGACGCTAAATGCTCTGGTCGATGACGCCGAATGGCAGGCCCGTATCGATGCGTGGACTCCGCCAGAACTCGTCCATCAGACACCGTGGCAAGAGATCTACCGCACCCACGTCGGGCAATTGTCCGAAGGCGGCTGCCTAGAGCTCGCGACCGCATACAAGAAAATTGGGCGCGATCTGCCGCGCGACAACCACTGATAAGGATCACATTATGTCAAAGACGATTATCATCACGGGCGGCGGTGGCGGCATTGGTCGCGCAACGTCGCGCGCCTTTCTCGATGCTGGGTGGAAAGTTGGTCTAGTCGGCCGCCGAGTAGAGGCGCTTGAGGCGACAGCTGACGGCAATCCGAACGCGCTGATCCTTGCCTGTGACGTAACCAAAGAAGACCAAGTCGATGCGGCTTTCGCCAAGGCCTATGAGACATGGGGCCATCTCGATGCGCTGTTCAACAACGCTGGCGTCGCGATGAAGGGTGCGCCGATTGACGAGCTGTCCGTGGATGATTGGCGCAATCTGATCGACGTGAACGTGACTGGCTGTTTCATCGCGGCCCGCGCTGCCTTTGGCATCATGCGCAAACAATCGCCCCAAGGCGGTCGGATCATCAACAACGGCTCGATCTCTGCACACGTCCCGCGTTGGGGTTCGACCCCCTACACCGCGTCGAAACACGCAATCACGGGTCTGACACGGACGATCAGCCTCGACGGTCGTCCGTTCAATATCGCCTGCGGTCAGATCGACATTGGCAACGCGCTCACCGATATGGCCGAAGCCATGACCAAGGGCGTTCCGCAGGCTGACGGTTCTATCGCGGTCGAGCCTGTTATGGATGTGCAATACGTTGCGAAGTCGGTGATGCATATGGCTGATCTGCCGTTGGATACCAACGTGCAGTTCATGACCGTCATGGCAACCAATATGCCGTTTATCGGTCGCGGCTAAGCCACTATAATCGTTGAAAATTTCAAACCCCGCTTCAAAAGGAGCGGGGTTTTATCGTGTCCGTTCGCGGTGCCAGATGTAGAGGCCCGATCCAATGATGATCAGCCCGCCAACCAGCGTCCAAATCGTCGGCCAGCTTGCGAAAACGACCGCGCCCCAGAAGGTCGCGAGGAAGAGCTGCAGGTAGATGATCGGTGCGATGATAGAGGCATCCGCCCAACGGTGCGCGATGGTGGCCGCGATATGCCCGCCGCCGCCAAACCCACCGATGGCTAGAACGATGATCCACTGCATTGGGGTTTCTGGCCATTGCCAGACCGCAAACGCAAAGGGCGCGAGGCAGATCGTTGCCATCGCGTTGGCCCAAATCTGCTGCGTCGCGCTGCTCTCTACACCAGCGAGCAATCGCGTCATCGCGAAATAGAGCGAGGCAAGGATCAGGGCGCCTAAGGAAAAGAAGATCGCAGGATGGAAGGCCGCGCCCCACGGCTGCACAACGATCAAAACGCCCAAGAAACCGACGAAAATCGCAGCCATTCGCCGTGGCCCTACCCTCTCGCCCAAGAGCGGGATCGCGATGAGTGAGATGACCATTGGCTGCGCAAATTGGATCGAAACGACGAGCGACAGCGACAGGGATTTCAGCGCCGTAAAGTTCAATACCGTTGAGGTAAAGAGAAACCCAGATCTGAGAAACTGCCGTTTCGGGGCATTAGACCGAAAGGCGTCGATCCCTTCCCGAGGGAGATACCACAGCGAAGAATAAAACAGAGCGCCCGCGTAGCGCATGAACACGATCTGGATGACAGGCAGTCCAGAGATCGCCAGCCACTTTGCAGAGGTGTCGATACAAGAGAACAGGACCACAGCGAACGCCATGGTTAGGACGCCCGCTCCGGTTCTGTTTTCTCTAGGTTCTACAGACACTTACAAGGTCATCCCACCATCAATGGCAACGCATTGGCCGGTCATATAGCGGCTCTCGTCGCTGGCGAGATAGACCACGAGGTCAGCGATTTCTTCGGCTTCACCCAGACGGCCCATCGGTTGCCGAGCAACGAATTGTGTCATCGCGGCCTCGTAGTCGCCCGTGTCGCGCAGACGCTGATGCAGGCTCGGGCTGTCGACGGTTCCAGGGGCGATGCAGTTGCAGCGGATGCCCTTGGTGATGAAGTCAGCGGCGACCTGTTTGGTCAGGCCGATCGTCGCGGCCTTGGAGGTGCCGTAGATAAAACGGTTGGGAAGGCCACGCAGATGCGAACAGACAGAGGCGATGTTCACAATCGCGCCGCCCCCGCGTTCAATCATCCCCGGAAGTGCGGCTTGGATCGCGTGGAAATGCGGACGCACGTTGAGGTTCATCGCAAAATCGAACTCTTCGTCAGTGGCATCCAAGATCGTGCCCGAATGAACCACGCCCGAGCAGTTCACCAGAATATCAGGGTTCGCACGCTGAACTGCCGCGACCAACGCAGGTTTGTCCATCGCGTTGAGCGCAAATGTCTCTGCCACATCGAGATCGGCCAGCAGATCGCCGTTGAGGTCGGTTGCGATCACCTTGGCCCCTTCACGCGCGAGCGCGACAGCCGTTGCACGGCCAATCCCTTGACCTGCGGCGGTGACAAAGGCGGTTTTTCCAGCAAGTCTCATCGTGTTCATCCTCAAATAAGATGCGCGGGCCAAACGGCCCTATCGTCAGTTCAATAGCGGCCCGTGGGCCTAAATCACATCACCGCGCCAACCTGCCACGGCACAAATTCATAATCGCCGAGGCCTTGCGCTTCGGATTTGGATTTTTCGCCCGAAGCCATCCGCAACCAAGCCTCATAGATTTCGCGACCGATCTCTTCGACGGTTGCGCCATCGGTGAGGATACGGCCCGCGTTCACATCCATGTCTTCTTCGAGACGGTTATACATCTCGGTGTTCGTTGCGACCTTGAGCGTTGGCGACGGCTTTGACCCAAAGGCGGACCCGCGGCCTGTGGTAAAGACGACGAGGTTACAGCCGCTCGCGATTTGTCCTGTGACGCTCGCTGGGTCGTAGCCTGGGCTGTCCATAAATGTGAAACCACGCGCGGTGACGGGTTCAGCGTATTTATAAACACCGTTCAGAGGGGTCGTGCCGCCCTTAGCCGCAGCACCCAAGGATTTTTCCAGAATGGTCGTCAGGCCACCCTTTTTGTTCCCCGGCGAAGGGTTGTTATCCATGCTGCCACCATTGCGGGCGGTGTAATCTTCCCACCAGTGAATGAGGTCGATCAGCTTTTCACCAACGGCCTTATCGCTCGCGCGGGCGGTCAGAAGGTGTTCTGCGCCGTAAATCTCTGGCGTTTCTGCGAGGACACCCGTGCCACCTTGGGCAACGAGAAGGTCACAGGCGTATCCAACGGCAGGGTTTGCCGTGATCCCCGACCATGCGTCAGAACCGCCACACTGGAGCGCGACCATCAGTTCACTTGCTGGGCACGGTTCGCGTTTCACGTCGTTGACCACGGGCAGCATCGATTTGATCTGCGAAATGCCCAGTTCGACGGTTTTGCGCAGACCGCCGACGTCTTGGATGTTCATGGTTTGGAACAAAGGTCCGGGGGTGAGGCCGTAGGCCTCGATCAGCCAGTCGATCTGCATCATTTCGCAACCGAGGCCCGCCATCAGGACGCCGCCAATATTCGGGTTGCGGGCATAGCCCCAGAGCGTCCGCTGGAGGAGTTCAAAGCCAGTGCCATCCCCACCCATCGCGCAGCCTGTGCCGTGAACAAAGGCCACGACGCCGTCGATGTTCGGATACTCCGCCAGAACCTCGGGCGTGAAGTGCTGTGCGATCATCCGAGCGGCAGTCGCGGAACAGTTCACACTGGTCAGGACGGCGATGTAATTGCGGGTCCCCACGCGGCCAGTCGCGCGGCGATAGCCCATGAAGGTATCGAGCTTGGCCACGGACTGCGCAGGGCGCAGGTTGGTCGAAAATTCGTAAGTTGCATCCACATTTCGGAATTCGAGGTTGTGGGTATGCACGTGATCGCCGCAAGCGATGTCCTCGGCCGCATAGCCGATGATCTGGGCGTATTTGTAAACGGGGTCCCCTTTGGCAATCGCTTGGGTCGCGACCTTGTGCCCACGGGGGATCGGTTGGAGCGCGCCGTCTTCGCCAGGTTGAAGGGCCGAAAGTGCCGTGACAACGTTATCAGCTTCGGAGAGGCGGACGGTTTTCATGTGAATGCTCTGTGATTTTAAGGGTCGGTGGGGGCGCTGAATACGCGCCCCACACCATGACTTTAGCTATCTGCTCAGAGGAACAGCGATACGATCGGCGGCCATGCAATCAGGACCGACAGAGCGAGGAGCTGCAGCAGAATGAACGGCAGGAACCCGCGGAAGATCGCTGTGAGCGTGATATGCGCCGGAGCAACCGATTTCAGGTAGAACGCTGCCGGACCGAACGGTGGCGACAAGAAGCTCACCTGCATGTTCATACAGAACACCACGCCGAACCAAACCGCGACGTGCTTGGGGTCAAGCGACCCAAAGAAGCCGAGTTCTTCGACAGGGAGTTTCAGCACGATCGGCAGGAACACGGGCATAATCAGCAGAACGATGCCAACCCAGTCCATGAACATACCCATGATCAGGAAGATCACCATCATGACAAAGATCACGCCCATCGTCGGGAGTTCCGACGCAACGATCATGTTTGCCACATAGGTCGGGCCACCTGCCAGCGTGTAGGCCGCAGCAAGTGCCGCTGCACCGATGGTCACCCAGATAATGGTGCCCGTCGATTTCAGCGTCCGCATGAGGCTGTCCCAGACGATGTCAAAGGTCATCTCGCGACGGATCATGCCGATCACAAACACAGCCACAACGCCCATGCCTGCTGCTTCGGTGATGCCCGTGATGCCCATGTAGATCGAGCCGAGAACAACGCCGATCACGATGGTTGGTGCGATCAGGCCTTTGCCCATTTCCCAACCTTCGTCTGTGCGCTCTTTGCCGACGACAAACTTGATCAGCAGAACAAAGAG
>JAYPVO010000091.1:0-8374 GCA_038134645.1 Paracoccaceae bacterium | reverse complement strand
CCTAGATACGCTTTGATTCAAACAATACAGGCCAACGGGGGATTGTTACCGATATGAGACCAGTGTTTTTCAGGAATCTTCGTCAGTCACTGACTGCACTTCCAATTTTGTTCGCCTCCACATTGGCTTTTGCTGAACCAATGCACGGCATCGCGATGTATGGGGATCCAGCATTGGGCGAGGATTTCGTATCCCTACCCTACGCTAATCCCGATGCGCCCAAAGGTGGCGCGATGGTAACAGCCGAGGTTGGCAGCTTTGACAGCCTCAACCCCTATACCGACAGCGGCACGGTTCCGTGGCAAATCAGCTATCTCACTGGCGAAAGCCTGATGGGACGATCATTGGATGAGCCCTTCTCTCTATATGGCCTTCTGGCCGAGAGCATTGAGACAGGTCCAAACCGCGAATGGGTGGAGTTCACCCTCCGCCCTGAGGCTGCATTCTCGGACGGTAGCCCTGTGACTGTTGAGGATGTGATCTGGTCCTTCGAAACGCTCGGCACCGTGGGCAACGGTCGCTACCGTGGCTTCTGGTCCAAAGTTGGAAGCATCGAGGCCACAGGCGACCGCACGGTTCGCCTCACCTTTAACACCGAAGACCGTGAACTCGCCCTTCTCGCGGGTCTTCGTCCGATCTTGCAGAAAGCTCAATTCGAAGGCGTCGATTTCGCCGAGGATGGCCCTGATATGATCCCAATCACCTCGTCGCCATACGTGATCACCGAATATGAAATGGGCCGTTTTGTGGAACTGACCCGTAACCCCGATTACTGGGGTAAGGATGTTCCGTTCCGCCGTGGCACGGCGAACTTTGACACCCTGCGCATTGAATTCTTCGGCGATGAAACCCCAGCGTTTGAGGCGTTCAAAACAGGCGAAGTTAACTTCACTCGCGAATTCAACGAAGCGCGGTGGAACAGCCAATATGATTTCCCACGCGTCCAAGACGGCGAAGTGGTCAAAGCCATTCTTACTCACGAACGTCCTTCTGGTATGACGGGCTTTGTCATGAACACCCGCCGTGCACCGTTTGACGATTGGCGCGTGCGTGATGCGATGCTTCAGGTGTTCAACTTTGAATTCATCAACGAGGCAATGACGGGCGGCAGTCAGCCGCGTATCACATCCTACTACTCCAACTCACCTCTCGGCATGTCTCATGGTCCGGCCGAAGGTCGCGTTCGTGAGTTCCTTGAACCCTTCGCTGATAGCCTCCTGCCGGGTGCGATGGAGGGTTATTCTCTGCCAGAAAGTGACGGCAGTGAACTGAACCGCCGTGGCGTGCGCGCAGCCCTCGCCATGTTCGAGGAAGCTGGCTGGACACCTGGTGCGGACGGCGTGCTACGCGACGCCAATGGGCAAGCGTTTGAGTTTGAAATCCTGATCCAAACAGGTGCCAGCGAAATCGAAGCCATCGCTGACATGTATGTTCAGGCCCTCCAGCGCGTCGGCGTTCAAGCCAATGTGACGAACGTCGACAGTGCTCAGTTTGCTGAACGCAATGGCACATATGACTTCGACGTGACCTACTATCGCCGCGGCCTATCGCTTTCGCCTGGCAATGAACAATACGCTTACTACGGGTCTGAATATGCAGACGCTAAAGGAGGGCGTAACCTTATGGGCGTAAAATCCGAAGCCGTAGACACCTTAATCGGGCATCTCTTGACCTCCGAGAGCCAAGACGATTTTGTAGCGGCGGTGCAGGCGCTTGACCGCGTCCTCACTTCGGGGCGATACGTCCTACCGATCTATCAATGGAACATCACACGGATTGCGCATGACAAAGACCTCCACTACCCCGCAGAAATGCCCATCTTTGGCGACTGGCCAGGCTGGCAACCGGATGTCTGGTGGCATGAAAACTAAGGCTGTCCTGATCGCTGCAACTCTGCTGGCCCTCGCTGGCTGCAACACGGTTGCTGGCGTCGGCGAAGATATCGCAGGCGGCGCGCGAACTGTTCAAACGTGGTTCTAAGCGGAAAATCGGGCCGGTTCGCCGGCCCTTTTCATTAAGCGAGCGATGTCACCCAAAGGATTAGCGCATCTTCGGGGCTGGTCGACACAACGTTGTGTCCCATTGTGGCGTCATAATACGCGCTATCGCCGCGTTTCATTTCCACAGGTTCGTAAAATTCGGTGAACAGTTTGATGGTGCCTGTCAGCACATACAGAAACTCTTCGCCGTCATGGCGCACCCAACCGTCGAACTCATCCATGCTCCGCGCGCGAACACGTGCGCGATACGGCAGCATTTGCTTTTTGGTCAGCTGATCCGCCAGCATCTCATGTTCATAGGTCGCGGTAATATGCGCCCCGCCTTCGCCACCACGGGTCATGACCATGCGGCCATTCACTTGTGTCCGACTGGGCGGCGTGAACAACTGAGGCACCGAGATCCCCAACCCCACAGCGAGCTTTTTCAGCGCGTCATAGGTCGGTGACATTTGCCCGTTTTCGATCTTTGACAAAGTGGACCGCGCAAGCCCCGCTTGTTGCGCCGCTTGTTCAAGCGTCCAATCCCGTTCTTTACGCAATTCACGAACCCGCACACCCAGATCGAGCGGCAGTGCAGTTTCGGTTTCGCCGCTTTCGCGGGCAATGCGGATCAGACTGGTATTATCGTTTTTTGTCATGGCGCTTGTATACGGCGTTCACTGATCTGCTTGCAATGACTTCAAAGCCCTTCTAGCGATGTCGCATGACCAGCGAAATCGACACCAGCCCCTTCACCGCCTGCCCTGAGCCATTCAACATGGCTGACCATGTCCTAAAGGCAGGTCGTGCAACGCCCGACAAAGTCGCCCTGTCCGTTGTTAGCGCAACCCATTCAGAAGACTGGACCTTTGCGGAATTGGAAACGGCAATCCGCGGTGTTGCGGCTGGATTTTTGGCACGCGGCCTTTGCGTCGGTGATCGTGTTTTGATGCGTTTGGGCAATACGCCTGATTTCCCGATCTGTTATCTCGCCTCAATCGCAGTGGGCCTCATTCCAGTGCCGACCTCGTCACAACTTACGGCGAGTGAAGTCAACAAGATCGCAAAAGACATAAACCCCGCCCTGATCGTCGCAGATGATGGAATCGCCCTCCCTGATCATGGCGCACCCGTTCTCATGGCAGAAGAGCTACGGACCTATCACAGCCTGCCCCCCGCGCCCTTTGATTTTGGCGACAGCAATCGTCCTGCCTATATCATTTACACCTCGGGCACCTCGGGCAAACCAAGAGCTGTTGTTCATGCCCATCGTGCTGTCTGGGCACGCCAGATGATGTGGTCGGGCTGGTATGATTTGCGGGACACAGACCGCCTGATGCACGCCGGTGCGTTCAACTGGACCTATACACTGGGAACAGGACTTATGGATCCTTGGGCCGCTGGCGCGACCGCCCTCATCCCCGCAAACGGGACGAAACCCACCGACCTCCCCGCGCTCATCACGGCACATCAGGCAACACTTTTCGGTGCGGCACCAGGTGTTTATCGCCAAATGCTCCGCTCTGACATTCCAGCCATGCCGAGCCTGAGACACGGGTTTTCAGCGGGTGAAAAATTGCCTGAAACCTTGCGTGACGCTTGGACCACCGAAACGGGCACCAAACTCTACGAAGCCTACGGGATGTCCGAATGTTCGACCTTCCTTTCGGGTTCCCCGTCTCGTCCTGCTCCGAACGGGACCCTCGGATTTCCTCAAGTCGGGCGGCGGATCGCTCTGATCGGTGAAACAGGCCCCGTTCCAATTGGGACGGCAGGCACTATCGCGGTTCACAAGTCCGATATGGGCCTCATGATCGGCTACCTCGATCAACCCGAAGAAACCGCCGCGCGGTTTGCAGGCGATTGGTTCCTCACAGGCGATGTGGGTCGCATGTCAGAGAATGGCGCCATCACATATGAGGGCCGTGCCGACGATATGATGAACGCGGGCGGGTATCGGGTGTCACCTGTCGAAGTCGAAGACGCCCTCACCTCCCATCCCGACATTCATGAAGCCGCTGCCTGCGAAGTGACCGTCAAAGCAGACACAACCGTCATCGCAGCGTTCTACACAAGTGACGCGGAAATTGACGAAGACACGCTTTCCGCTTTTGCGGCATCACAAATTGCTCGCTATAAGTGCCCTCGTATATTTGTGCGTGTCCCTGTATTACCGCGTGGCGCAAACAACAAACTTTTACGCCGCTCTTTGCGCGCCGATTGGGAGGCCACTCATGGTCAAGCTTGATATTTTCGCCGATCCGTCTTGCCCTTGGTGTTATGTTGGCAAAGCCTATTTGGACCGTGCTCTCGAACAAGCACCAGACCATCCCTTTACCGTTGAATGGCATCCGTTCCAGCTGAACCCAGCATTGCCCAAAGAAGGCGTCGATCGCGCCGCTTACCTCGAAGGTATCTTTGGGAGCAAAGACGCTGCAATCGCGGCTCATGTTGAGCTTCAGAAACACGCTGATCAAGCGGGCGTGACATTCAATTTCGACGACATGAAAACCACGCCGAATACCTTGGACGCACATCGCCTCGTGTTCTGGGCAGGGATCGAAGGCCGCCAAACGGCTGCCATGTCTGCCCTGCTAAAGGCCTATTGGACCGAAGGCCGCGACATCGGCAGCGCCGAGGTTTTATGCGATATCGCTGACAGCATAGGTCTAGATGCCGCTGTTATTGCACGACTTTTGAAGTCGGACTCTGATGTTGAGAGCATCCTCAAACGCGAAGCCCACAGCCGCGAAATGGGTGTGCGATCAGTGCCGACTTACATCGTTGCTGGTCAACATGCGATTGCTGGCGCTCAACCCACTGAACTCTGGTCTAAGGTCATCACCGACATCAACGCGATGATCGCGACCGAGGCCTAACAATAACAGGCGTAACCAATTACGCCTGTTTACTTTTCTTCTCTTCAGCAACTTTCTCGGCAAGGTCTTTAGCAATCGCAAAGGCCCCTTTGATCTTGTCCGCTTCGGTTTTCCACTCGCGGCCAACGACGATCTTGTTGTCTTTGACCTTCGCCAAGCCTTTTTGATCCTGAATAAATTCAACCAACCCTTTAGGTGAGGCGAATTTATCGTTGTGGAACCGAATGGTAGCACCCTTCGGACCACCATCCAGCTGGCTGATACCCGCGCGTTTGCACATCGCCTTGATCCGCACGATGAGCATCAGGGTATTCACCTCTTTCGGCAATGGACCGAAACGGTCAATCAATTCCGCCGCGAAACCTTCGAGTTCGACCTTCTTCGTCAGGGCAGACAAACGACGATAGAGGCCGAGACGCACATCAAGATCAGCTACATAAGTCTCTGGGATCAATACAGAAACGCCAAGGTTGATTTGCGGAGCCCACTGTCCATCGTCATCCGACAGACCAATCGCGCCAGATTTGATCCGCGCAATCTCGTCTTCCAGCATTTGCTGGTACAACTCGTACCCGACCTCATTAATATGGCCCGACTGCTCCTCACCCAAGAGGTTACCTGCACCACGGATATCAAGATCTTGAGACGCAAGGGTAAATCCTGCCCCAAGTGTATCGAGGCTCCCCAAAACCCTAAGCCGTTTTTCGGCCTGCGGCGTCAGTTTGGTACGTGGTTTCGTCGTCAGATAAGCATAAGCTCGGGTCTTTGACCGACCAACTCGACCACGGATTTGATAGAGCTGCGCGAGGCCAAACATATCAGCACGGTGCACAATCATCGTGTTCGCCGTCGGAATATCCAACCCGCTCTCGACAATCGTCGTCGCCAACAGCACATCATATTTCCCGTCATAGAACGCGTTCATACGATCATCCAGCTCACCCGCCGCCATTTGACCATGTGCCACAACGAATGACACTTCGGGCACTTCGCGTTTGAGCCAATCTTCCATCTCGGGCAGATCAGACAGACGCGGCACGACAAAGAACGACTGGCCACCGCGATAGTGTTCGCGCAAGAGCGCCTCGCGGATCGTGATGGTGTCGAATTCGCTGACATAGGTGCGGATCGCCAAACGGTCGATCGGCGGCGTGCCGATGATCGACAGATCGCGAACCCCAGAGAGCGACAATTGCAGCGTCCGTGGGATCGGCGTCGCGGTCAGCGTGAGCACGTGAATGTCAGAGCGTAGCTGTTTCAGACGCTCTTTGTGTTGAACGCCAAAGTGCTGCTCTTCGTCGATGATCAGAAGGCCGATGTTGTTAAACTTCACGCCTTTCGCCAATAGCGCATGGGTTCCGACAACAATATCCACCTGCCCGTTCGCCATGCCCTCACGGGTTTTCGCCGCATTCCCAGCGCTGACAAACCGCGACAGAGACGCGACGTTGATCGGGAAGCCACGGAACCGTTCGGCAAAGTTCTTATAGTGCTGACGCGCGAGCAAAGTCGTCGGCGCAATTACGGCCACCTGAACGCCAGACATCGCCGCCACAAAGGCCGCGCGGATCGCAACTTCGGTCTTACCAAAGCCCACGTCGCCGCAGATGAGACGATCCATGGGACGACCGGAATCCAGATCCTCCAACACATCGGATATCGCCTGAAGCTGGTCCTCTGTTTCCGCATATGGGAACCGCGCAAGGAACTGGTCCCACATCCCATCGGGCGGCGACAGAACTGGTGCTTTGCGTAGCTCACGTTCCGCGGCAACACGGATCAAACGTTCCGCCATCTGGCGGATACGCTCTTTCATGCGGGCTTTTTTCGCCTGCCACGCACCACCGCCAAGACGGTCTAAGAGACCATCTTCGTGCCCGAATTTGGACAGCAGTTCGATGTTTTCAACTGGCAGATAAAGCTTCGATCCTTCGGCATATTCCAGAAGAATACACTCATGCGCCGCGCCCAAAGCTTGAACGACCTCAAGACCCTTATAGCGTCCGACACCATGATCGACGTGCACGACCAGATCACCAGGTGTGAGGCTCTGCGTCTCGGTCAGGAAATTCTCGGCTTTACGCTTTTTCTTGGTCTGACGAATAAGGCGATCACCCAGAACATCCTGTTCAGAAATGACCGTCAGCCCCTTGGTTTCAAACCCTTTTTCAAGCGGCCAAATGGCGAGGTGCAGACCCGTTTTCCCAACGCGAGAGAAGTTCTGCACGGGGATCACTTCACCCGCGCCCTCATCCTCCAAAAGCCCCATCAGACGTTCGCGCGCACCTTCGGAATAGGATGCAACGACAACAGGACCCTCAGACGATCGTGCCTTAACATGCAACATCAGAGCTTTGAAAAGGTTGACGTTTTCCTGCTGCCGCTCTGGCGCAAAATCACGACCAATGCGACCGCCTGCGTCGATCACACCCAATCCAGTAGATTGTTTGAGCGGCGTGAATTGCAGTACGCGACGATCCGCGATGACGGCCTCCCACGTGGGATCGTCCATATACATCAAGGCGGGCGGCGCTGGCTTATAAACGCTATCCATCCGCCCCTTTTGTTTCAGGGCAAACATCCGCGTATCATAGGCGTCCTCGATCATCGTCCATCGGGCGAGCCGCGTTGGCGTGACCTGATCGTCAATCGTCACCGTCGCGGTTGGAACGTAATCAAACAATGTCTCAAGATGGTCATGGAAAAACCCAAGCCAATGCTCCGCGCCAGCATGTTTGCGCCCAGCACTGATCGCTTCATACAGCGGATCGTCAGTGCCAGCCGCGCCAAATTCGATGCGATAATTCTGACGGAACCGCGTGATCGCCGCCTCATCGAGGATCACTTCGGACACGGGCGCGAGTTCTACGACATCGAGCTTTTCCGTGGTCCGCTGGCTCGCAGGATCAAACCGCCGCGCGCTATCCAGAACGTCGCCAAAGAGGTCCAGTCGCACTGGCCCAGCTTCACCCGGCGGGAAGATATCAATGATCCCGCCCCGAACCGCGTAGTCCCCAGCCTCCATCACCGTCGGTGATTGGGTAAAGCCCATGCGAACGAGGTATTGCTTCAGTGCTGCTTCATCGATGCGGCTATTCACCTGCGCCTTGAACGAGGCTTCCTTGAGCAAATCGCGTGCTGGAACCCGTTGTGTGGCCGCATTCAATGTCGTCAGCAGAACGAACTGCTTTGGCATCCCATGCGCCAATGCCGCCAAGGTCGCCATACGCGCCGCACAAATATCGGCATTTGGCGAAACACGGTCGTATGGCAAACAATCCCACGCTGGAAATACGACCACTGGCATCTCTGGCGCGTAAAACGCCAAGGCCGCCTGCATTTCGCTCAAACGTCGATCGTCCCGCGCAATGTGGAGCACGGGTGCGCCGGATTTCCCGACTTCATCAAGGATCAATTTCGCGTCAAACCCTTCGGGAGCGCCGCAAACGGTAATGTGGGATTGTGATTTCATGCGCGAGACCTACCCCGCCACGGGGCAAAGTCAACTCAGAACCC
>JAYPVO010000090.1:0-8465 GCA_038134645.1 Paracoccaceae bacterium | reverse complement strand
GCGGTGGTCTCAAGATGTTCCTTGAGCCAGGACAGCGTGAATTTCATGGCTTTAACCCGTCGTTTACATTTGAGGCGCTCTTACCGCATCTGTGGCAGCGGGGAAAGCAGTCCGAACGCAAAAGACCCTACTCATGCCCAATTGTTGCCCGAATGGAAACGTAGCGTGCCTTTAGTCACGTAACAGTAAACAGTTGAGGCAAGTAGATGTATATTCGTGGAGAGATGTTGTTGGTGATGGGTCTGACCCTTCTTTTGTCGCCCTTCGCACTGAAAGGCGTAGAAGTTCAAATCCATAAAACCGATACGACAGCGGCAGTTGCCATGATGGACACACCGCGCACCCACTTCATCAAAATCGGCAACTAAAGTCCGATACCTAAGAGCAGAATGGACGAAGGCCGCGCGGGGAGCGCGGCCTTTGTGTTTTGTGGCCCCTGTTAGCGGCTCAAACCGCCATGCAGTGTCGGCACATCCAGCGGCGTAAAGCCGTAGTGGCGCAACCAACGCAGATCGCTGTCAAAGAACGCACGCAGGTCAGGGATGCCGTATTTCAGCATGGCAATGCGGTCGATGCCGATACCAAAGGCAAAGCCCTGATATTCCTGCGGATCAACGCCCGCATTTTGCAGAACCTTCGGATGCACCATGCCCGAACCGAGGATTTCGAGCCAATCGTCGCCCTCGCCCACTGTGACGGAACCGTTGTTCCATTGGCACTGCACGTCGACTTCAGCCGACGGCTCTGTGAATGGGAAGTGCGAAGCGCGGAAACGGGTCTTCACGCGTTTGCCGAAATAGGCCGAAAGAAACTCTTCCAAAACCCACTTCAGGTTCGCCATCGAGACGTCTTTGCCGATGCAAAGGCCTTCGACTTGGTTGAACATCGGAGTGTGGGTCTGGTCGTAGTCCGCGCGATACACGCGACCCGGCGCGATGATACGGATCGGCGCGCCTTCTTTTTCCAAGGCACGAATCTGAACCGGCGAGGTGTGCGTGCGCAGCACCGGAGGACGTTCATCGCCTTCGGACTTCATATAGAAGGTATCCATTTCGGCGCGTGCAGGGTGGTGACCCGGAATGTTCAGCGCGTCAAAGTTATACCAATCGGATTCGATCTGCGGACCTTCGGCAACGGCAAAGCCCATGTCTGCAAAGATCGCCATGACCTCTTCGGTTACTTGGCTGATCGGGTGAATGGTGCCCGTGCGGCGCGGACGCGTCGGGAGCGTCACATCAAGCCACTCTGTTTTCAGGCGTGCATCCAAGGCAGCATCTGCCAACGCCGTCTTCTTTGCGACGATAGCATCGTTGATCTCATCCTTGAGCGCATTCAGTGCAGGACCAGCGACCTGACGCTCTTCGGGGGTCATTTTGCCCAATTCACGCATCTGAAGGCTAATTTCGCCTTTCTTGCCGAGCGCGGCGAGGCGAACCTCTTCGATGGCTGCTTCGTCAGCGGCCTTAGCGATCAGGTCCAGATATTTGGCTTTGAGGTCGTCCATCACATGCCCTTTGCATCTTGCTTGCCCGCAATTACCGCGACACGCAGCGAGGGGCAAGCATTGGACGCCCGATTAGCCATCCTATTGCCCAAACGAAAAAGGCCGCCCCTTTCGGAGCGGCCCTTCGTAATTCATTCGCTAAGGCTTATGCCAGAGCTTCACGTGCCTTAGCAGCGATAGCATTGAAAGCTTCCGGCTCGTGAACAGCCAGATCGGCCAGAACTTTGCGGTCAACTTCGATGCCAGCTTTTGCCAGACCGTTGATGAATTTCGAGTATGTCAGCGATTCGTCAAACGCACGGACAGCAGCGTTGATACGCTGGATCCACAGTGCGCGGAAATTACGCTTACGTGCCTTACGGTCACGAGTTGCGTATTGGTTGGCCTTGTCTACGGCCTGACGAGCGACTTTGAAGGTCCGGCTGCGGCGGTCATAATAACCTTTAGCAGCGTCAAGGACTTTCTTGTGACGACGATGGGTAACGGTACCACCTTTGGTGCGCGACATTGTTCAGGCCTCCTTAGCGGTCGTACGGCATGTAGGACTTAACGATCTTCGCGTCCGGAGCGGACAGAGTCGTTGTCCCGCGTGCATCGCGGATGAACTTCGTGGTGCGCTTGATCATGCCGTGGCGCTTACCGGCCTGACCGCATTTTACCTTACCGGAAGCGGTCATTTTAAAGCGCTTTTTGGCGCTCGACTTAGTCTTCATCTTGGGCATTTCCGTCTCCTTTAAGAGGTTCGGTTTTCGCACGACTCGGCATGCCACTGTCGGCCGGTCGCACGGTTAGAGCGCGCCGTATAGGGCTGATCCTGAATGATGGCAAGCGCTAGTTTATGAATCTTCCCACAACGCGGACAAAAGCATGTGGAATATCATCAAGCGTATACTGATGGTCTTTGAGCGCCAAAATGACGAGGGTGCCGCCCACCAAAACGACAATCGACGCAGCCCTCGGAGCCCGACCTTCGTTCAAGGCCCCAAGAATCGGCGGGAGAGCAAAGGCAAGCAACACCAACCCTATCGTGAGATAAAGGTCTGCATCCATTTTCACTCTCCCGCAAATAGCTTTGCGGAAACGTTACTCTGTTTCAGAGCTATGAATCAAACGTTCCTCACACGGCGCGACGCGAAGGATGTTTGTCGAACCCGGCGTGTTGAACGGAACGCCAGCGGTTACGACAACCATATCTTTCTCAGTCGCAAGGCCTTCGGACTTCGCAGCGCGAACCGCATAGATAACGGCGGTCTTAAACCGGTCCACATCGCCCGACATCACGGTGTTCACACCCCAGCTGAGGCACAACCGGCCCGCAGTTTTGGGCTTAGTGGTCAGCGCAATGATCGGCACACGGGGACGTTCACGGGCGACGCGGAGCGCTGTGGTGCCAGATTCGGAGTAACAGCAGATCGCCTTAACATCGGTCTTTTCTGCGATTTCACGCGCCGCAGATACGATACCGTCAGCAACAGTCGAGTGATCAATACGGCGCGACGCTTCGATGATCTCAGTGTAGTTCGGGTCGCATTCGACCTCCATAGCCACGTTGTTCATCGTGCGAACCGCTTCGATCGGATACTGACCAGCAGCCGATTCGGCGGACAGCATGATTGCGTCAGTGCCTTCATAGATCGCGTTCGCAACGTCAGAGACTTCTGCGCGGGTCGGCATCGGGCTCTCGATCATCGACTCGAGCATCTGCGTCGCAACGATCACAGGCTTTGCAGCGGTGCGGCATTTGCGGATCAGACGTTTCTGGATCGGCGGAACACTGGAGACTGGCAGCTCAACGCCCAAGTCGCCACGCGCAACCATGATGCCGTCAGAGACAGCAAGGATGTCGTCGAATGCTTTGACTGCGGCAGGCTTTTCGATTTTTGCCAAAACAGCGGCACGACCTTTGGCCAAAGCACGCGCTTCATCAACGTCAGCAGGACGCTGAACGAACGACAGAGCGAGCCAGTCCACACCGAGTTCGCAAACGAATTCGAGGTCTTTGCGGTCTTTGTCGGACAGAGCAGCAACAGGCAGCACAACGTCAGGAACGTTCACACCTTTACGGTTTGAAATCACGCCACCAACGGTCACTTCGCAGTTCGCAAAGTCACGACCGCAGTCTTTGACGCGCAAACGGATCTTACCGTCATTCACCAAAAGGTTCGCGCCAGGCTCCAGCGCATCGAAAATCTCTTTGTGCGGCAGTTGCACACGATTGATGTCACCATCTTCGTCGCTCAGATCGAGACGGAAATCCTGACCTTCGACGAGCAACTCTTCGCCGTTCGCGAATTTACCAACCCGGAGTTTCGGCCCCTGAAGGTCAGCCAAAATACCAATCGGGCTGTTACAGTCTTTTTCGACCTGACGAATAATCTCGTGGCGCTCGCGAATTTCAGCGTGTTCACCATGGCTCATGTTCAGACGAAACACGTCCGCCCCCGCCTCATGCAAAGCACGGATCATCTCGTAGCTGCTGGAAGCCGGGCCCAGCGTGGCAACGATTTTTACGTTGCGTTGGCGTCTCATGGTGCAGTCCTCATTCTAAACATCTGGAGCGTCCGTTACCGCTAACGCTCATTTCGGTCCCTTATTACCGAATTCAAATCGTTCCTCAACTATTCTGTTGGCATTCTCATGATATTCACATCAACGGACGGTGACATTCTCTGTAAATCTGGGCAGGTTGTCGGAACAAATCGACCTTGGAGGCTAAGATGGATGACCAAACCCGTATCGAACTCGAAGCAGCAGCCTTCCGCGCCATGCGCCATCACCTGATGGAAAAACGCACGGACGTGCAAAATATCGATCTGATGAATCTGGCAGGCTTCTGCCGAAACTGTCTCTCTCGCTGGTATCAAGAAGCCGCAAACGAGCGCGGGATTGATATGAGCAAAGATGAGGCACGCGAAATTTTCTACGGTATGCCCTACGAGGCATGGCGAGATCAGTTCCAAACAGAAGCCTCTGCTGAGACTCAAAAGGCGTTCGAAAAGTCATTCGCCGAAAACGTCGGAACCAAAGCCTAGGAAATTAATTTACGCCAAGGACTCAGATAGCCCGCTTTCATGCCGTTAACGGGGGTGAAAGTGTAATTAGGCTTGAGAAAATGTTATTGGCGCTTCTCCTTGCATCGGTTGGGGCTGCCCTGCTGAGCGGGGTTGCTCTTTCTGATGCGCAGACCAACACCACCGACGACTTCGGCGAAGGCACCGAGGGCGACGACATCGTTCGCACTTGGGCTGGCGACGATAGCATGTTGGGCGGCGAAGGGAATGACAGCCTCTTTATGGGCGAAGGCGACGACTTTGCCGACGGTGGCGCAGGAAGTGACATCGTCGTAGGCGGACCGGGTGATGATGTCCTGCTCGGTGGTGCCGATAGTGACCTCATCCATGCGGGTCGCGATAGTGACTGGGTGTCTGGTGGCGCTGGCGACGACACGATCAACGGTCAGGACGGCGCTGATACGCTCTTTGGCGATGGCGACGATGATGTCATTCACGGTGGTAACGGCAATGACAAAATCTACGGCGGCACAGGCGACGATGTCATGTTCGGTGGCGGCGGTGACGACCTTATCGATGGTGGTGACGGCGACGACAAACTGATCGACGCCTACGGAACGAACACCTTACACGGCGGCAACGGCAACGATATCCTGCGCGGCGCAGGTACCACATCCATGTTCGGGGATGACGGTGACGACGTATTCTACATGATGCGTGGTGCGGTTGCAGCGGGTGGCGCGGGCGCGGATGAGTTCAACGTTGAGGTCGATTGGCTCAATCAGCCCGTTGGCATCGCGGACTATGACCCAGCAGAAGACGCGATTGTCATCACTGTTGAACAGGGTACTCCAATTTCGCTCACGATCACGGAAACCAATGATGGGTGGATGGTCGAACTGAACATGGTTCAGATACTTCTCGTGCAAGGGCCGGCAACTTTTACAGCCGCCGACCTTAACATCGTTGAAGTTCCGCCCGAGATCCCAGCCGTTTGATTAAACGGCCGTTTTCAGGCTCTCTTCGATATAGATTTCACGCAGACGCAGCGCCATTTTTCCTGGTACGCCATCGCCAACTTTCGCGCCGTCGATCTCAACAACTGGCTGAACAAATGTGGTCGCAGAGGTGATAAACGCCTCATCGGCATCTTGGGCTTCTGCGATGGTAAAGTTACGCTCTTCGACTTCCATCTGCGCCTCAGCAGCGAACCTCAGAACGGCAGCGCGAGTAATGCCGTGGAGGATGTCATTCGACAGGCCACGCGTGATGATCTTGTTACCTTTGACGATATAGGCGTTGTTCGAAGTGCCTTCGGTGACATAACCGTCTTCGACCATCCACGCGTCATCGCAACCTTCTTTCTTTGCCATCATCTTGCCCATCGACGGGTAGAGCAGCTGAACGGTTTTGATGTCGCGACGACCCCAACGAATATCTTCGATAGAGATCACTTTGATCCCCGTTTTGATCGACGGCATATCAACGAGGTTTTTCGCAAACGTGAACAGCACGATGCCCGACGGGACCTTTGCAGGGTCAGGCCACGCGAAATCGCGGTCGGCGGGCGCACCACGGGTGATCTGAAGGTAGATACCCCCTTCAACGAGGTCGTTCTTTTCGATCAGGTCACGATGGATCTGGAGCAGCTCGTCCATCGAGACAGGCGACGCCATTTCAAGTTCGCTGAGCGAGCGTTCCAGACGCTTTGCATGCCCCGTAAAATCAACCAGCTTTCCGTCGATAACAGAGGTCACCTCATAGACGCCATCCGCCATCAGGAACCCACGGTCGAAAATAGAAACCTTGGCTTCGGTTTCAGGAACGTATTCGCCGTTGACGTAAACTGTACGGGTCATGGTGGGATCCTCCAAAAAATGACGTGATCGGTCTTGGGTCATGCCCCGCGTTACGTCAAGTCCACAGCCGTGCCACAGCGCAAAATTACGTCGCATTGCAGAAAAAACGCCCTAAAGTCGCATGCTGCAGGTGCAGAATATCCTTGCAGACCTTCGCGCAATTTCCTAACCAATCAATCAAGACAAACGTAATTTCATTACCGAGAGGAATCGAAATGTCCTTCCGCATTCAGCCTGCCGCTCCGGCTCGTCCGAACCGTTGCCAATTGTTTGGCCCCGCATCGAACACCAAACTTTTTGCGAAAATGGCTGCCAGCGCCGCAGACGTGATCAACATCGACCTCGAAGATTCCGTTGCTCCGACCGACAAAGACATGGCACGCGCCAATGCGATTGAGGCCATCAACACCGTTGATTGGGGCAATAAATACCTCTCAGTCCGTATCAACGGCTTGGACACACCTTACTGGTATCGCGACGTGGTCGACCTGCTGGAACAAGCTGGTGATCGCCTCGACCAGATCATGATCCCCAAAGTCGGTTGCGCCGAAGACGTATACGCGGTGGATGCACTCGTAACCGCGATTGAGCGCGCAAAAGGCCGCACGAAGCCGATCTCGTTCGAAGTCATTATCGAATCCGCTGCTGGTATCGCCCATGTTGAGGCCATCGCAGCTTCCTCGCCGCGTATGCAGGCAATCAGCCTTGGCGCTGCGGACTTTGCGGCTTCGATGGGCATGCAAACAACTGGCATCGGCGGCACGCAGGAAGATTACTACATGCTGCGCGACGGTGCGAAATACTGGTCGGATCCGTGGCACTGGGCCCAGACCGCAATCGTCGCCGCCTGCCGCACCCATGGCCTGTTGCCTGTTGACGGTCCGTTCGGCGATTTCTCGGATGACGAAGGCTATATCGCACAGTCCAAACGCTCGGCGACCCTCGGCATGGTTGGCAAATGGGCGATCCACCCGAAACAGATCGCGCTCGCCAACGAGGTATTCACTCCGTCTGAAGCCAAAGTGACCGAAGCACGCGAAATCCTTGCCGCGATGGAAGAGGCTAAAGCCCGCGGCGAAGGCGCTACTGTCTACAAGGGCCGTCTGGTCGACATCGCGTCGATCAAACAAGCCGAAGTCATTGTCCGCCAGTCCGAGATGATTGCGGGCAGCTAAGACAGACCCAAAAAATGCAAACGGCCGGCTCTGATGAAGCCGGCCGTCTTTGTTTGAACGCCCTCGCGATTAGTAGTCGCGCATAAACACCACGCCAAAGGAACAGAGTTTCGCGCAATCGCTCGCATCGTGGCCGAGGTTTTCAATCGCAACCGACATCGCAGAAGCGGGCCCCTCAAAGCGTGGGTCATCGCACTCCATGTCTTCGGGGTATTCGCCGTTGTCGTCCCCAAAATCGACGGCAGCGCAGTTGGTCATGGCCTTAGCGTCGTTGTAGTCCCAGAGTTTCACATCACCGTTGAGATAAGCCACCGAACAATCGGTCGCGTCGGCACCAACGTAGGTCCAGCTCACGCTGGTTGCCATTGCCGCCCCATAAAACCGACGGTCATCGCATTCACCATCCATCGACCATTCGCCGCTATCATCCCCAAAGTTGATACCATCGACGATCACAGGTTCAGGGGCGACAACCTGCCCCCCCTTCACACCAGCTTGCGCTGTGGCCGACAGACTGATCGTGCCCGCGTTGAAAGCGGCTTCACAGTCGCTCGCGTCGTGCATGATGTCAGAATCCAACAAGGGCGTGGCGGTCATGCCTTTGCCCTCGAACCGAGGGTCGTCACATTCGCCGTCATTTGACCACTGACTGGCGTCATCCCCAAAGTCGATGGACTGTGCGGCTAAAGGGTTCGCTAACAAAAGGGCAATCGCTGCCGCTGTAAAAACTACTCGCATGAGAATCTCCAAAATCAATCAACCCACCTTTGCAAATGCTCGGGTTCGGCGCAACAAACAGCCTTAACGCGACATGGCGAGTTGCAAAGCACCGCCATGCGGCCTTATATCCAGACGAAACGTAACGTCCCGAGAGGCAAGAGATGACGATTTACCTCGAGTTCGAAAAACCCCTCGC
>JAYPVO010000089.1:0-8509 GCA_038134645.1 Paracoccaceae bacterium | reverse complement strand
GACATTCGCGCCAACGGTGGCCAAGTCCTCACCCGCCACCCTGTCACCGCGATCACCCGCACCGCTGACGGCTGGACCGTGACCGCTGGCGGGACCGAGTTCACCGCGAAACACATCGTCAACGCCGCTGGCGCTTGGGTCGATAAGGTCGCGGAAATGGCGGGCATTGCACCGATCGGGTTCACCCCTCTGCGCCGTTCGATGGCCCGCATCCCTGCCCCCGATGGCATGGACCCAGCGACATGGCCGATGATCTTTGGTGCGGGCGAGGGTTGGTATGTCAAACCCGACGCGGGTGCCCTGATCGTCTCCCCCGCCGAGGAAGACCCGACCGAACCCCATGACGCATGGGCCGACGATATGATCCTCGCCGAAGGGCTCGCGCGGTTCGAGGAAAACGTCACGATGGAGGTCACGCGCCTGATCGCAAACTGGGCGGGTCTGCGGACCTTCGCGCCCGACCGCGTGTTGGTCGTGGGGCCTGACTCACTGGACGAGACGTTCTTTTGGTGCGGCGGGCAAGGCGGCTATGGGTTCATCACCGCCCCCGCCGTCCGTGATCTGGTCGAAGCCCTCGTGACAGGTCGCGATCCCATCATCGGGGCGGAACACATCCCTGCCCTATCGCCAGTAAGATTCCGTTAACTAGTTGACAACTGTCAACAAATTGAAAGGGCGGCCACTTGGACCGCCCTTTTTTCGTTATCCGTCGATGCGGATATTTGCGTTTGTCGGATCGTAGGGGCTGTCCTCGACGATTGTCGCATCCCACAGCTCGCCCATGATCTTAACCTTGAGCTTCGTGCCAACTTCGGCCAGCGCAGGCTTCACGTAGCCCATGCCGATCTGTTTGCCGAAGGCGACCGAATAACCGCCCGAGGTCAGACGACCAGCGTAGTTGCCGTCCAGATCGCGCAGCGCTTCTTTGCCCCACGGATCAGCATCAGCCGGACCGTCGATCAGCAGAGTGACGCACTTCGAACGAACGCCGATTTTCTCCATCGCGGCTTTGCCGTTGAACTCTTTGCCGAGATCAACAAAGCGCGGCAGGTCAGCTTCGATCGGGGTCGCGTCACGGCCCAGTTCGGTGCCGAATGCGCGGTAGGATTTCTCCTGACGGAGCCAGTTCTGTGCACGGGCACCAACCAGTTTACCGCCATGCTTCTCCATTGCAGGCATCAGAAGATCCCACAGATAGTTCTGCATTTCGATCGGGTGGTGAAGTTCCCAACCCAGCTCACCCGTGTAAGCCACGCGGATCGCGTTCACAGGGCACATGCCCAGTTCGATCTGACGAGCCGACAGCCAAGGGAAGCGTTTGTTCGACAGCGCGGTTTCTGGATCGGCGTCTTTGATGACCTCTTTCAGAATGTCGCGCGACTTTGGACCTGCGATTGCGAACACGCCCCACTGAGTGGTCACGTTCTGCATTTCGATACGGCCAAACTCGGCTTCTTTGTCTTCGATGCACTTCTTCAGGTAGTCCGCATCGTAGTCGGTCCATGCACCTGCGGACACCAGATAGTATTCGTCCTCAGACAGACGAACGATGGTGTATTCGGTGCGGGTGGTGCCAGCTTCGGTCAGTGCGTAGGTCAGGTTGATACGACCAACTTTCGGCAGTTTGTTGGTGGTGAACCAATCGAGGAACGCCGTCGCACCTGGGCCTTTGACGATGTGTTTGGTGAATGCGGTTGCGTCGATCAGACCAGCGGTTTCGCGAACGGCCTTGGCTTCGGCAACTGCGTATTCCCACCATGCGCCACGGCGGAAGCTGCGGCTGTCGTGGTCAAACGACGACGGTGCATCAACAGGGCCGTAGTAGTTCGGGCGTTCCCAGCCGTTGACTTGGCCAAATTGCGCACCGAGCTTTTTCTGGCGGTCGTAGACAGGCGAGGTGCGCAGCGGACGTGCAGCTTCGCGCTCTTCGTCTGGGTGGTGGAGAATAAAGACGTGCTCGTAGCATTCTTCGTTCTTTTTCACCGCGTAATCGGTGGTCATCCACGAGCCGTAGCGTTTCGGGTCGAGCGACGCCATGTCGATCTCGGCTTCACCGTTTACCATCATCTGAGCGAGGTAGTAGCCCGTGCCGCCTGCAGCGGTGATACCGAAGGAGAAGCCTTCAGCCAGCCACATGTTGCGCAGACCCGGAGCCGGACCAACAAGCGGGTTGCCATCCGGCGTGTAGCAGATCGGGCCGTTGAAGTCGTCCTTGAGACCTACAGTCTCAGAGGTCGGAATACGGTGGATCATCGACATGTATTCTTCTTCGATCCGCTCGAGGTCGAGCGGGAAGAGGTCCGCACGGAAGCTATCTGGAACGCCGTATTGGAAACGTGCAGGTGCGCCGCGCTCATACGGGCCGAGGATCCAGCCGCCGCGCTCTTCGCGGACATACCATTTCGCGTCAGCGTCACGCAGAACTGGGTGCTCTGCGCCACCGTTTGCACGGTATTCAACCAGAGACGGATCGGGCTCGGTCACGATGAACTGGTGCTCAACTGGGATCGCAGGGATTTTGATGCCCAAGAGTTTCGCAGTGCGCTGTGCGTGGTTACCCGTTGCGGTCACAACGTGGTCCGCGTGGATCACTGTGGTTTCTTCGGTCGCAACGAGGTTGCCGCCGCGCTCACCCATTTTGGTGACGGTGACTTCCCAGTGGTCGCCGGTCCATTTGTAGCCGTCAACCTGCCATTTACGTTCGATGATCACACCGCGCTGACGCGCTCCCTTTGCCATCGCCATGGTGACGTCGGCAGGGTTGATGTAGCCGTCTTGCGGGTGGAACAGCGCGCCCTTGAGGTCGTCAGTGCGGACCAGCGGCCAGCGTTCTTTGATCTCGTTCGGGGTGAGGAATTCGTGGTAAACGTCTGCGGTTTCCGCAACAGACGAATAGAGCATGTATTCGTCCATACGGTCTTGGGTCTGGGCCATACGCAGGTTGCCGCAGATCGAGAAGCCAGCGTTCAAGCCAGTTTCCGCCTCAAGCGATTTGTAGAAATCGACCGAGTATTTGTGGATGTGGGTCGTCGCGAACGACATGTTGAACAGTGGCAGCAGACCGGCAGCGTGCCATGTCGAGCCTGAGGTCAGTTCGTCACGCTCCAAGAGCATGACATCTTCCCAGCCAGCTTTGGCAAGGTGGTAAGCGATCGAGGTACCGACGGCACCACCGCCGACGACTAGGGCACGAACATGGGTTTTCATTTGCGACTCCATTTGGACTTGGCGTCACTTTTGCCCGAAACTCGCGCCCCATAACGGAACCAGACGACATACGACTGTCCAAAACCGACAGCCCGAAAACAAAGCGCCGTCCCTGATCACAGGAACGGCGCGTCGATCACTGACAAAGGGAAGTAACTCAGTGACCAAAATCTGCGGGTGACAATTCGCCATCACCCGATTTATCCAACTCTGCAAAGAGGCGTTCCGTTGCGGCTGTCCACTCCTCAACACTGATCGCGCCATCACCGTTGGTATCGGCATATTCGGCTGTCATCGTTGCGTGAATCTTTGCACCCGGACCACCTGCGCCATGACCACCGCCATTGCCATTACCACCGCCGTGGTTGGCATCCATCGCAGAGGCGACGGTGGCGTCCATGTTGGCTTGTTCTTCGGCGTCGATGCTGCCGTCTTCGTTCAGGTCGAACATGTAGAACTGATCACCGCGACGCGCATGGAAATCTTCGATGGTGACTGCGCCAGATGCGTCCACGTCCCATTCGTTCATGAACTCAGCCATCGGCCCTTGGGCGAATACGGCAGTTGCAGTTCCAGCGAAAAGGACAAATCCAAGGGTTGCGGCTTTCATATCATCATATCCTAATTTTGTTATGTTTTATATTTGGAGTTTTTAATTCGGGATTACTAGCCCCTAAACACGGACAGGTTGTCGCAGGAAAAGTGAATAACTGTCCGACCTTGGGTCACCGTTAGCGTTATTCCCGCTCTCCGCCGCTTGCCGCAGTTCGGCAGGGGGGCTACACATTCCCAGCACACCTTGGGAGGGGACATGAAGATCTGTCGAACCATTGCAGAGGTCCGCGCTGTCGTTCGTGATTTGCGCCTATCTGGGCAGACCGTTGGCTTTGTTCCGACGATGGGTGCGCTGCACGCTGGGCACATGTCATTGGTCGCTGCGGCGAAGGCAGAAAACGACGCGGTTCTTGCGTCGATTTTCGTGAACCCGACGCAGTTCGGACAGCAGGCTGACCTCGATAAATACCCCCGCACCGAAGAGGCCGATTGCGCGATGCTTGAGGCTGCGGGTGTCGTCGCAGTCTTTATGCCGTCGGTTGATATTATGTATCCCGACGGGGCCGAAACCATCGTTGAGACGACAAAGCTCGCCAACATGCTGCACGGGCTGGTTCGCCCTGGGCACTATCGCGGGGTCTGCACGGTGGTGACGAAACTGTTCAATATCGTCGGCGCGGATCGGGCCTATTTCGGCGAAAAGGACTATCAGCAATTACAGGTGATCCGCCGCATGGCGCGTGATCTGGATGTCCCGACAGAGGTCTGCGGTGTCCCAACCGTGCGCGAAGCAGATGGGCTGGCGATGTCGTCCCGCAACGTGCGTCTAACGCCAGAAGATCGCAGCGCCGCCGTTGTCCTGAACCGTTCGTTGATCGCCGCAGAGACCGCTGCCCGCTCAGGTGCTACGATTGAGGCGATGGCGCAGACGATCCGTGATACCATTGAAACCGAACCTCGGGCCCGCGATCCTCATGTGGACATCGTGCAGGCCCTCACGCTCGCCCCCGTCAGTGGTCGCCCAACGGGCACCATCGGGATCATGATTTCGGCCGCTTTTGGCCCCGTGGACGACCCTGTCCTGCTTATTGACCAGAGGGAGATCACCCTATGAGCACCCAAACCGAAACCATCCGCCGTATCACCGTGCCGCAAATCGCACGTCGCAAAGGCGGTGAGCCGATTGTGTCGCTGACCTCGTATCACGCGCATACGGCGGCGATCGTCGATAAGTTCGCGGATTTCATTCTGGTGGGCGATAGCCTTGGCATGGTGATGCACGGGATGGAATCGACGGTGGGCGTGCCTCTTGATCTGATGATCATGCACGGTAAAGCCGTTGTGCGCGGCACCAAGCGGGCGCTGATCGTCGTGGACATGCCCTTTGGCACCTATGAGGAAAGCCCGAACATGGCCTTCCGCAACGCGGCCAAAATCATGAAAGAAACGGGCTGTGGTGCGGTGAAACTCGAGGGTGGCAAACGGATGGCAGAGACCATTCGGTTCCTCGTTGAACGCGGCATTCCTGTGATGGCTCACATCGGCCTCACACCGCAGTCGTCTCACGTGATGGGCGGGTTCAAAACCCAAGGCCGCGACGAAGACAGCTGGCCGCTCCACGAAGAGGACGCGCGCGCTGTGACCGAGGCTGGTGCCTTCGCCGTCGTGCTGGAAGGCATGGTTGAGCCGCTCGCCGCGAAGATCACCAAACAGATCGACATTCCGACCATCGGGATTGGTGCATCGGCGGATTGTGACGGGCAGATCCTCGTGCTCGAAGATATGCTGGGTCTGAACCCTTGGACACCGAAGTTCGTCAAAGTTTACGGCCAGCTCGGCCCGATGATCGAAGATTCGGTGCGTCGCTATGCAGAGGACGTGAAATCCCGCGCCTTCCCGACCGAGGACGAAGTTTACCGTTAATCGACGGCTCTCACGCCATAGGTTTTGAAGGCCTGCCGCACCTGCTCTGCCTCGGTTCTGTCGGGGTAGTGCTGGTAGCTGGGCGCGACGATGGGTGACACACGCACGGCATCCACACGGATCAGCCCGCGCAAGGGGAACGCGGTTCCGATCATCGCTTTGATCGGGCCGCCGATGGCGTCGAACTCTGGTTCATCGGGCAGGATCAGTCGCGCGTCCCCAATGACCTTGTAGCCCTTTTGGCGGAACACATCGATAAAGCTGACGCAGACCTTTGAATTCTCAGCGATATTTCGGCGGGAAATGGGGCTCGCGATCTCTGCGATCAGCAGGGTCACGTCATCAATTGCGCAGAATATCTCTTTGGGGCTGACGTTGGGCTGGCCGTCTGCATCGACGGTGGCGAGCCAACATAGGACGGACCGATCAACGGCCTGACGCACTTCTCCTGTGAACATCGTGCTCCTCCTCCCAAAGGACCATGTTCTGAAAAGCTAATCCAAATTCACAGCGGGTAAAGTGGAGTTAAACCATCCACGGCAGAACCTGATCTGGCGGGCGGTGCCCATCGGCAAAGGTATGCGCGTTGAGGATCACCCGTTCGCCCATTTCGATCCGCCCTTCGACCGTAGCAGACCCCATATGCGGCAAGAGCACCACGTTGGGCAGTGCACGCAATCGCGGGTTCACTTCGGTTCCGTGTTCAAACACATCGAGGCCCGCGCCTGCGATTTCGCCCGTGCGCAGCATCCGTGTCAGCGCGTTTTCGTCGATCACTTCACCGCGCGAAGTGTTCACGATCACCGCAGTCGGCTTCATCAGTTTCAGACGGCGGGCGTTCATCAAATGGAACGTCCCCGGCGTATGCGGACAGTTGATCGAGATGATGTCCATCCGCGCGACCATCTGGTCGAGGCTATCCCACCACGTCGCATTGAGCGCTTGTTCCGTTTCCGTCCGCAGACGGCGACGGTTGTGGTAGTGCACCGACATGCCAAAGGCCGCAGCACGGCGGGCCACGGCCTGCCCGATCCGTCCCATACCGAGGATGCCGAGTTTTCGCCCTGCAATCCGACCGCCGAGCATGGCCGTAGGCGACCAGCCCGTCCAATCCCCTTCTTGCATTTTGGTCATGCCTTCGGGGATGCGGCGCACGACCGAGAGGATCAGCGCCATTGTCATATCGGCGGTATCTTCGGTCATCACGCCTGGTGTGTTCGTGACCATGATCCCGCGTTCACGAGCCGCCTCAACATCGATGTGATCGACCCCTGCCCCGTAATTCGCGATCAAACGCAGCCGACCATTGGCGGCATCCATCACATCTGCGTCGATCTTATCGGTCAAAGTGGGGACCAGAACGTCAGCCTGCGGGACCAAGGCCAAAAGCTCTTCGCGGGTCATGCGGGTATCATCATCCCGCAGACGCGCATCGAATAGCTCTTTCATGCGGGTCTCAACGACATCGGGCAACCGTCGCGTGACGACAACACTCAGTTGTTTACCGGCCATCTGCCCCCTCCGTGACTTTCCTTCAGGCGATCTTAGTGGCAGATTGCCCGTATGATCGACGTGATACAAGAGCGGCCAAACGCCCATCGCGTCTAAACAGGCAAACAGGTGGTAAGATGCGTTGTTTTCTGCGGTCCGTTACGGTGGCTATCGCATTGTTCGCTGGCGCTGTGCCCGCATTTGCCCAAGAGAGCGAAACCGCGGAGGAACAGACCGAAGACCGCACGGGCGCTGTTACAGGTTTGCCGCTGCCCCGTTTTGTGTCGCTCAAGGCGAACGAGGCCAACGTGCGCCGTGGTCCTTCGACCTCTCACCGCATCGATTGGGTCTTTTCCCGCCGCGATATGCCGCTGCAAGTGACCGCCGAATACGAAAACTGGCGCCGTGTGGTCGATCGTGACGGTTTGGGCGGTTGGGTCCACTACATCATGCTTTCGGGCGTGCGGACGGTGATCATCGACACCGACATGCAGCCCCTCTACGCCCGCCAAGACGAATCCAGCCCCCAAGAAGCCATCCTCGAAGCGGGTGTCGTTGCACGGGTCGAAGAGTGCACCCTGAATTGGTGCCAACTCAGCACTGGGGGATATACGGGCTGGGCACCAAAATCGTCGATTTGGGGCGTTGGCGCGGACGAAGTGCTCGATTAATCGGAACGGCCTAACGTAACGGAGGCCCATGTGACCAACTCAGGCAATAGACTGAACCTCTCGGCAGGCGTGTTTTCGGTCTTTGTGGCGATCACACTGGTGCTGGCAAAACTTTGGGCACTCTGGGCGACGGGGGCCTTGTCCATCGCGGCAACGCTGGCGGACAGTGCCTTGGATTTGCTGATGTCGATGGGTGGCTTGGCGGCTATCGCCTATGCGGCAAAGCCCGCAGACGACGATCACACCTTTGGGCACACCTCTGCCGAAGACCTCGCCGCACTAGGTCAGTCCCTATTCATCATCGTCTCTGCCGCCGCCATTTTGGGCGCTGCGGTGTTGCGCCTGTCCCAACCTGAATCGACCCATATCTCTTCGGAAACGGCTGGCGTTGCGGTGATGGCACTGTCGATTGTGCTGACGCTGATGCTGGTCGCATGGCAGCGCTACGTCGCCCGCAAAACAGGGAGCCGCGTGGTCGCCGCTGATAGCCTCCATTACATCGGCGACTTGATCCCTGGGATCGGCGCGATTGTGGCGCTTTGGCTCAATGCGAAATTCGGCTGGGGCTGGGTGGATAGCGCGGTGGCTATCGTCGCAGCGCTGATCATGTTCCACGGCGCGCTCAAGATCGGCAAAGGCGCGTGGGACGCCCTGATGGACCG
>JAYPVO010000088.1:0-8576 GCA_038134645.1 Paracoccaceae bacterium | reverse complement strand
AGATTTCACGCAGGTCTTAAAGACGATCAAGGAGGCCCCGTGACAGTCGGTCGATTCACACCTGAAACCACACGTTTGGATGACGCCGCCCGCGCTGGGTGGCTTTATTACGTTGCGGGCAACACTCAGGATGAAATCGCACGCAAACTCGGGGTGTCCCGTCAATCCGCCCAGCGCCTCGTCGCAATGGCCGTCAGTGAAAAGCTGGTTAAGGTTCGGCTCGATCACCCGATCGCGCGGTGCATGGACCTATCGAAAGCAGTGATCGACAAATTCGGGCTCGGATTTTGCGAAATCGTGCCCTCGGACCCCGAAGCACCAAACCTCATGACAGGCGCTGCGATCGCGGCGGCGGCAGAATTAGAACGAACGCTCAAAACTGAGAGCGAGCAGATCATCGCGCTCGGCACAGGTCGTGCACTGAAAACCACCGTGGAACAACTTCCGCGCATGAATTGCCCACAACACCGCGTGGTTTCGCGCCTTGGCAACATGATGAGCGACGGATCCGCCACGCCCTATAACGCCACCATCCAACTGGCGGATCGGATCGGCGCGATTCAATATCCCTACCCGCTTCCAGTTCTGGCCAATTCGCCCGACGAGCTTCAAACACTTCATGGTCAAGAGGCCGTTCGAAACACCCTGAGCCTGTGCGAACGGGCCGACCTTACGCTTGTTGGGATCGGTCAAATGGACATGACCGCACCGCTGTTTGTGGACGGCTTTATTCCTCGCCATGAGATCGAAGAGCTACAGGCCACCGGTGCCGCGGGCGAGATCACATCGTGGATTTACGACGACACAGGCCAAGTGATCGACTGCGCATTTAACCGCCGCGTCGCCTCGGCTCCGCTGGCTGTCGCAGCGGACCGTCGGATCACGGCAATCGCTGTCGGGCCATCGAAAGTTCGTGCACTTCGGGCTGCTCTAAAGGGGCACCTCATCAACGGTTTGATCACCAATGAAGCCACCGCTGAGTCGATTCTTAGCCGGTAATCTCTTCCGATTAAAAACCGTAAAACTCCCACGCCACCATTTCGCCGCGCCGCAATAATATTGTTAGCGCTGTCAGAATAATTTCTGGCTTCAGGCGACTTTTACCCCCACAAGCCCTTATTTTCATGACGAATTGTCCGTTACTGCATTGCGGCGGGTAATTGGGATTGACAATTTTGAAGCCTTTTGTGAACATTTGCCCACTAACGTAGCAATTGCCCAAACAAGGGCATTGGGAGGAAATCATGAAATACACTGTGCGTGCCCTTCTGGGCGCAACCGCTCTGTGTTCGGCTGCTGCCCTAGCGCATGCTGAAACGCTGACCATCGCAACCGTGAACAACGGCGACATGATCCGCATGCAGGGTCTGACCGACGACTTCACCGCGAAAACTGGCCACACTGTTGAGTGGGTTACCCTCGAAGAGAACGTTCTTCGCCAGCGCGTAACCACCGACATTTCGACCAACGGTGGCGCATTCGACATCATGACCATCGGCATGTACGAAACCCCGATCTGGGGTGCGAACGGCTGGCTGGTCCCGCTCGACGATCTGTCCGAAGAATACAACGCTGCTGACATCCTGCCTGCTATGGCTGGCGGTCTGAGCCACGACGGCACCCTCTACGCTGCACCGTTCTACGGTGAATCGTCGATGATCATGTATCGCACCGACCTGATGGAAAAAGCTGGCCTGGAAATGCCAGACGCACCGACTTGGACCTTCGTTCGTGAAGCTGCAGCTGCGATGACTGACCGCGATGCAGACATCAACGGTATCTGTCTGCGCGGTAAAGCAGGCTGGGGTGAAGGCGGCGCGTTCATCACTGCGATGTCGAACTCGTTCGGCGCTCAGTGGTTCGACATGGACTGGAACGCAACCTTTGACGGCGAAGCATGGGCAAACACCCTCAACTTCTTCAAAGGCATGATGGATGAATCCGGTCCGGCTGGCTATGCCACCAACGGCTTCAACGAAAACCTCTCGCTGTTCCAACAGGGCAAGTGCGGCATGTGGATCGACGCAACTGTTGCGGCATCCTTCGTCACCAACCCGAACGACTCGACCGTAGCTGACTCGGTTGGCTTCGCACTGGCACCGGATAACGGTCTGGGCAAGCGTTCGAACTGGCTCTGGGCTTGGGCTCTCGCGATCCCAGCAGGTTCGCAGAAAACTGACGCTGCGAAGCAGTTCATCGAGTGGGCAACTTCGACCTCCTACATCGAGCTCGTAGCTGCAAACGAAGGCTGGGCGAACGTTCCTCCGGGCGCACGCACCTCGCTGTACGAAAACCCGAACTACAAAGACGTTCCTTTCGCACAGATGACCCTGGACTCGATCCTGTCGGCTGACCCGCTGCACGCAACTGTAAACGAAGCACCCTACGTTGGTGTTCAGTTCGCAGCGATCCCGGAATTCGCAGGTATCGCAACTGACGTAAGCCAAGAGTTCTCGGCAGCTTACGCTGGTCAACAGACCGTCGAAGAAGCTCTGGCCAAGGCACAAGCCCTGACCAACGACGCAATGGAAGCAGCTGGCTACCGCTAAGCTTTCCTCCAATGACGGTGGGTGGCCCTCGTGCCGCCCACCGCTCATTTCCATCTACGAATTACGCAAAGAACTTTAAGGTAGCGCCAAAGCTACCAACAGAGGAAGTGCATTCATGGCGACCCAACATTCACGCGCTGCAGCTCGCATTATGATGGCCCCCGCGGTCATTCTATTGCTGGGTTGGATGCTCGTCCCGCTCACGATGACGCTCTATTTCTCGTTCAAGAATTACCTGCCCCTGCGTGGTGGCGATCTTGGATGGGCTGGCTTTGAAAACTACACGCGCTTTGTCACGAGCAGCTCTTTCTGGCCGAGCATTTACACCACCCTGATCATCGTTGGTGGCGTTCTGTTTATCACAGTCGTGTTTGGTGTTTTGCTCGCACTCCTGCTGGACCGTCCAATGTGGGGCCAAGGCATCGTCCGCATCCTCGTGATTGCGCCTTTCTTTGTGATGCCGACCGTGTCCGCATTGGTCTGGAAGAACATGTTCATGGACCCGACCAACGGCCTGTTTGCCCACCTGTGGCGCTTCTTCGGAGCACAGCCCGTCGAATGGATGTCGCAGGCCTCTCTACCATCGATCATCATCATCGTAAGCTGGCAGTGGTTGCCGTTTGCGACCCTCATTCTGCTGACCGCGATCCAGTCGCTGGACGGCGAACAACTCGAGGCGTCTGAAATGGACGGCGCACCAGCCCTTAAACGGTTCTGGTATATCATCCTGCCGCACCTGAGCCGCGCGATCACCGTCGTAATCCTGATCCAGACGATCTTCCTTCTGGCTGTTTTCGCAGAGATTTTCGTCACCACAGGCGGCGCATTCGGCACCAAGACACTCAGCTACCTCATCTTCCAGCGCGTTCTGGAAAGCCAGAACATCGGTCTGGGCTCTGCGGGTGGCGTCTACGCGATCATCCTCGCAAACATCATCGCCATCTTCCTGATGCGCATCGTCGGCAAAAACTTGGATAACTGAGGGAGGAGCACTCATGGCACGCACCGTCACCACACGCCAAAAGGCGCTCAATACCACCCTCGCTTGGGCTGTCGGTCTTTTGATCTTTTTCCCGATCCTCTGGACCATCCTGACCAGCTTCAAAACCGAAGGTCAGGCCATCTCTGACCCACCCATCTTCTTGTTCTTTGACTGGACGCTGGAAAACTACGCGATCGTTCAGGAACGCTCTGACTACCTGCGGTTCCTGACCAACTCTGTGATCATTGCGGTTGGCTCTACCCTCTTGGGTATTGTTATCGCGGTTCCTGCAGCATGGTCGATGGCATTCGTTCCGTCCAAACGGACCAAAGACATCCTGATGTGGATGCTCTCGACCAAGATGCTGCCAGCGGTCGGCGTGCTCTACCCGATCTACCTGCTGTTCATCAAATTGGGCCTATTGGACAACCGTTGGGGTCTGGTCGTTGTTCTGATGCTGATCAACCTGCCGATCATCGTCTGGATGCTCTATACCTACTTCAAGGAAATCCCGGGTGAGATCCTTGAGGCAGCCCGCATGGACGGCGCCACATTGCGCGAGGAAATCCTCTATATCCTCACGCCAATGGCCATCCCTGGCATCGCCTCGACGATCCTACTGAACGTCATTCTGGCTTGGAACGAAGCGTTCTGGACGCTCAACCTGACGGCCGCCAAAGCCGCCCCGTTGACCGCATTCATCGCGAGCTACTCCAGCCCTGAAGGCCTCTTTTACGCAAAACTCTCTGCTGCTTCGACCATGGCGATCGCACCGATCCTGATCATGGGCTGGTTCAGCCAAAAACAACTTGTCCGCGGTCTGACCTTCGGCGCCGTGAAATAAGGAAAAGAATAATGGGACGCATTACGCTAGATAAAGTCACCAAACGTTTCGGCGATGTCGAAGTTATCCCGCCGCTGGACCTGACCATCGAAGACGGAGAGTTCGTTGTATTCGTTGGCCCTTCGGGTTGCGGTAAATCCACCCTTCTGCGCCTGATCGCTGGGCTCGAGGACGTGTCGGGCGGCCAAATCCGCATCGACAGCAAAGACGCTACCGACCTGCCACCCGCAAAACGAGGTCTGGCGATGGTGTTCCAGTCCTATGCGCTCTACCCGCATATGTCGGTGCGCAAGAACATCGCCTTCCCGCTCAAGATGGCAAAGATGGATCAGGCCGAAATCGACCGCCGCGTGGATAACGCTGCAAAGGTTCTGAACCTTGATAGCTACATTGATCGTCGTCCGGGTCAGCTCTCTGGTGGTCAGCGCCAGCGTGTCGCGATTGGCCGTGCGATTGTGCGCGAACCGAGCGCCTTCCTCTTTGACGAACCGCTGTCGAACTTGGACGCAGCGCTGCGCGTTGGCATGCGCCTTGAGATTTCAGAGCTTCACGAGCGTCTGAAAACCACCATGATCTACGTGACCCACGATCAGGTCGAAGCGATGACCATGGCAGACAAAATCGTGGTTCTGCAGGCTGGTGTGATCGAACAGGTTGGCTCCCCGCTCGAGCTTTATCACACCCCGCGCAACAAATTCGTCGCTGGGTTCATCGGCTCGCCCAAAATGAACTTTATCGAAGGCGAAACTGCTGCACAGCACGGTGCGCACACCATCGGCATCCGTCCCGAGCACCTGACCGCATCGGCAACCGAAGGTCTGTGGAAAGGCACCGTGAGCGTCTCTGAACACCTCGGCTCTGACACCTTCCTGCACGTTCATGAAACGGGCCTCGCGGAATCCATGACCGTGCGCGTTGGTGGCGAATTCCCCCTTCGCCACGGCGACACGGTCTACCTCACCCCAGAGGCCGACAAGATCCACCGCTTTGACGAAAAAGGGCTGCGGATTGCATGACACGGTTTTCGGGTAAATCGGTTCTGATCACGGGTGCGGCCCGCGGGATCGGTTTTGAATTTGCAAAGGCCTATGCTGCCGAAGGCGCTCGTGTTGCGATCGTCGACATCAACGCATCGGCCGCACTGAAGGCCGCACAAACCATCGGCAATGGCGCAATCGCCGTTGCCTGTGATGTGGCGGACAAAGCCAGCATTGATGCCGCCGTGAATACGGTCGAAACGGAACTCGGCGGGATCGACATTCTTGTGAACAACGCCGCGCTGTTCTCTGCTGCACCGATCATCGAGATCACCGAGGCGGACTATCAAAAGCTGTTCTCGATCAACGTCTTTGGCACCATGTTCATGACCCAAGCCGTCGCGAAGGTCATGATCGCCAACGGCAAAGGCGGCAAGATCATCAATATGGCGTCCCAAGCTGGCCGTCGCGGTGAGGCCCTCGTTGGCGTCTACTGTGCGACCAAGGCCGCCGTGATCAGCTTTACCCAATCTGCGGGCCTGAACCTGATCCAACACGGCATCAATGTGAACGCAATCGCACCCGGTGTGGTGGATGGCGAACATTGGGACGGCGTCGATGCCTTCTTTGCCAAATATGAAAACAAACCCCTCGGTCAGAAAAAACGCGAAGTCAGTGCGGGTGTCCCCTTTGGGCGCATGGGCAAGGCAGAAGATCTGACTGGAATGGCACTTTTTCTTGCCTCGAACGAGGCTGACTATGTCGTCGCACAGTGTTTCGGTGTGGACGGCGGAAACTGGATGGCATGACCATGGCAATCGAACTCAACACCTCCGCTCTGGCTCAGCTCCCTGACACCATCGGCACCCCTTCTTACGACCGATCCGCGTTGACGGCGGGCATCCTCCACGTGGGGATCGGCAACTTCCACCGCGCACATATGGCGGTGTATCTCGACCGCCTGTTTGCACTGGATGAAAGCCACGACTGGGCCCTATGTGGTGCTGGCGTCCGCGCAGGCGACGCAACCATGCGCGACCGTCTTGCGAAACAAGACTGGCTGACAACCGTTGTTGAACTGGACCCATCGGGCCTGACCGCTCAGGTCGTTGGTTCGATGATCGACTTCGTTGAGGTCGACCCCGAGGTCACCATCGCGAAAATGGCTGATCCCGCGATCAAGATCGTATCGACCACCATCACCGAAGGCGGCTATTACGTCGACGCCCTGACCGATGGTTTTGACACAAAACATCCTGACATCGTTGCAGATGCTGCAAATCCCGACGCGCCGAAAACCGTGTTCGGCATGGTGATCAAAGCACTCCGCATCCGTCGTGATGCTGGCCTCCCGCCGTTTACGTTCATGTCCTGCGATAACCTGCCAGAAAACGGTCACGTTGCGAAACGCACGGTCATTGGCCTCGCTCGACTGTCTGACCCAGACTTTGCCGACTGGATCGGTGCAAACGTTGCCTTCCCGAACTCAATGGTCGACTGCATCACGCCCGCGACCTCTGACCGCGAACGCGCGATGGTTGCCGATAAATTCGGCATCACCGATGCGGTTCCTGTGGCCTGCGAACCCTTCCGCCAGTGGGTTCTAGAGGATAACTTCCCCCAAGGTCGCCCGGCGCTTGAAAAGGTTGGCGCGGAATTCGTTGAGGACGTTGCGAAATACGAGTTGATGAAGCTCCGCATTCTGAACGGCGGCCACGCGGCGATTGCCTATCCGTCGGCTCTGATCGGGCATCACTTTGTTCACGATGCGATGGCTGATCCGCTGATTTCGGAATGGCTCGACACGTTGGAGCAGCGTGAAATCATCCCGACCCTGACCCCGATTGAGGGCGTTGATTATCAGGCATACCGCGAAAAAATCATCGAGCGCTTCTCGAACCCAGAAGTTGGCGACACGATCCCGCGTCTGTGCCTCGATGGGTCGAACCGTCAGCCGAAATTCATCCTCCCGACCCTGCGTGATGCGCTGGCGGCTGGTGCGGATGTGTCAGGCCTCGCGTTGGAAGTCGCGCTTTGGTGCCGTTATTGCGCCCGCGTGGATGAAGCTGGCAATGAGATCGCGCCGAATGACGACAACCACGTGGTTCTCAAATCCCTCGCGGATGAGGCCAAAGGGCGTCCCGCCGCGTTCCTCGAAAACACTGCGGTGTTTGGTGATCTAGCCCAGAATGAGGTATTCGTTGCTGCGTTCGGAAAGGCCCTGAACAGCCTCTACGATAACGGTGTTAAAGCCACCTTGACCGCCTACATCAAAGGCTAAGACTATTCGACATCCTGAAACGGCGCTTCTATTCAGAGGCGCCGTTTTGCTATGATCTGCGGCGCAATCGATAGCCCAATCCCGCCGAGCACCAGCGCCGCGCCAATGAGCCACTGAACCGTGATCGGCTCTTTGATCCAGACCAGTCCGCCGAGGCTTGCCAAGACGGGCACCATCAACTGCCCTACCCCTGCCAGCGCGGGGTCGATAACCGCCACAATCCGATACCAGAGTGCATAGCCGAGGCCCGAGGTAATCCCACCCGACACCATGGCGAACATCAAGGCAGCTCCACTGAGGGCCCCATTGCCGACCATCAACAACGGCAGCACGAACAGCAGGCACAGGGCAAAGCTCATCGCATTCACGCGAACTGGATCCCCCGCCCCTCGACCCAGCAGCGTATAGAACCCCCAGCTCATCCCAGCGAAGGACATCAGCGCAAGATCGATGGCGGACAAGGGTCCGAGGTCTGATGAGGGTTTCAACAACCAGACCAACCCGAGAAACGCCACCATCGCGCCGATCCATTGAAATGCCGACGGACGATTACCGCGCACGACCACCGTGGCGAAGATTGTAACCTGGACCCAGCCGAACAGCAGTAAAGCGCCAAACCCTGCGTCGAGCGTCCGATAGGCGAGCGAAAATCCGATGATATAGCCTGCGAGGCATACAGCCCCTGCGAACGCCCGCGCCTTTGTCGGCCACGCCCCTCTCTTCTGCAAAAGGGCGAGCGTCATCAGAACGACCGCCCCTGTCGCCACGCGCACAACGGCGAAGGCAGCAGGATCAGCCCCGTAATCCACCACCGCCAAACGGATCAAAACCGAATTGGCAGCCAGCGCGAACAAAGCGCCAAGTGCGACGAGGTAGATCATCCATGCCTCCAAACGAAAACGGGGCCGCGATTGCGACCCCGTTTCCTTATCATGCCTTTGGC
>JAYPVO010000087.1:0-8646 GCA_038134645.1 Paracoccaceae bacterium | reverse complement strand
GGCATCCTGTCGTGGTATTTCATCCCGCACTTCCCGATGCTGTTCCTCTTCTTCATCTCGGCACTGGCTGAAACCAACCGTCCGCCGTTCGACCTTCCTGAGGCTGAATCGGAACTGGTTGCGGGTTATCAGGTTGAATACTCTTCGACCCCGTTCCTTCTGTTCATGATCGGCGAATTGACCGCTGTCGTGCTGATGTGTGCGCTGGTGTCGCTGCTGTTCCTTGGCGGCTGGTTGTCGCCGGTAGAATTCCTGCCCGATGGCATCCTCTGGATGGTCGCGAAAATGGTGTTCTGCTTCTTCATCTTCGCGATGGTTAAGGCCATCACCCCTCGTTACCGTTACGACCAACTGATGCGTCTGGGCTGGAAAGTGTTCCTGCCGATGTCTCTGGCTTGGGTCGTTCTGGTGTCGTTCCTCGCTAAATTCGAAGTCCTCGGTGGGTTCTGGGCCCGCTGGGTGATTGGAGGCTAATCCATGACGCAGATCGATTACGGCCGCGCGGCCAAATATTTCCTGCTCGCTGACTTCATCAAAGGCTTCCGTCTCGGGTTCAAATACTTCTTCGCGCCCAAGGCGACGTTGAACTACCCGCACGAAAAAGGCCCGCTGTCTCCGCGTTTCCGTGGTGAACACGCGCTGCGTCGTTATCCCAACGGCGAAGAGCGTTGCATCGCATGTAAACTCTGCGAAGCGATTTGCCCGGCTCAGGCGATCACCATTGACGCGGAACCCCGCGAAGATGGCTCGCGCCGCACAACGCGCTACGACATCGACATGACCAAATGCATCTACTGCGGCTTCTGCCAAGAGGCTTGCCCAGTTGACGCAATCGTCGAAGGTCCGAACTTTGAATTCTCGACTGAAACTCGCGAAGAGCTGTTCTACGACAAGGCTAAACTCCTGTCGAACGGCGAACGCTGGGAAGCCGAGATTGCGCGTAACCTCGAAATGGATGCGCCGTACCGATGACCTCTGGATCTAACCCTTTTGAAGCCATGATGAAGGCTGGGCAGGATTGGGCAAAATCGCTCAATCCCGCGCTGGAATCGTTCATGCCCAAAGGGTTTGAATCCATGTGGCCCACCATGTCTGCGGACATGATGGAAGCAACTATGGGCAAGACCTTTAATCCTGAAGGTCTGGATGCCAAAACCCGTCTGCTTTTGACCCTGACCGGATTGACGATCATGGGTGCCCAAGCTGACGCACAGATCCGCCTGACTGTCCGCCACGCGCGCGAGGCAGGGGCCACGAAACAGGAGATCGCTGAGACCATTGCACAATCCGCAATGTTCGGAGGCGTTCCCGCAATGACCAAAGCCATGACACTCGCGAACGAGGTCATGGAAGAGGACGCTAAAAAGGACCGGGACGAATGAGTGTAGCCGCTATCGCCTTTTATTGTTTTGCGCTGACCACCGTTGCGGGCGGCCTGTTCACAGTCGTGAGCCGGAACCCCGTCCATTCGGTTCTCTGGCTGATCTTGTCGTTCCTCTCTTCGGCGGGGCTTTTTGTTCTGCTGGGCGCGGAATTCATCGCGATGCTCTTGATGATCGTTTACGTCGGTGCGGTCGCGGTTCTGTTCCTCTTTGTGGTCATGATGCTCGACATCGACTTTGCCGAGTTGAAAGCTGAGATGGCGAAATACATGCCGCTCGCGCTTCTTATCGGTGTGATCATCATCCTCCAGCTTGCGATGGCTTACGGCTCTTGGGCGTATTCGGACGGTTTCGAAACCCGTCTGGCCGCACCGCAGGGCGATATGCAAAACACCGCCGCGCTGGGTCTGTTGGTCTACGACAAATATCTCATGCTATTCCAACTGGCAGGTCTGATCCTGCTGGTCGCGATGATCGGGGCCATCGTGCTGACCCTGCGCCACCGCCAAAACATCAAACGTCAAGACGTTCTTGCCCAGCTTTACCGTGATCCGGCCAAAGCGATGGAGCTGAAAGACATCAAACCGGGGCAGGGGCTGTAATGCCAAAATTCGCGAAAAACAAAAGCGAGGGACGGAAGAAATGATCGGAATTGAACACTATCTCACAGTTGCTGCGGCACTGTTCGTCATCGGGATTTTCGGGCTGTTCTTGAACCGCAAGAACATCATCATCCTGCTGATGTCGATCGAATTGATCCTCCTGTCGGTCAATATCAACTTCGTCGCTTTCTCGTCCTTCCTGAACGATCTGGTTGGCCAGGTGTTCACCCTCTTCGTGCTGACGGTTGCTGCTGCTGAAGCGGCGATTGGCCTCGCGATCCTCGTCTGTTTCTTCCGCAACCGCGGGACCATCGACGTTGAAGACGTCAACGTGATGAAAGGCTGATCCGACATGGAAAAGTTTATCCTTCTTGCCCCCTTTGTCGGGTCGCTTATCGCGGGTTTCGGCTGGCGCTTTATCGGTGAAAAGGGCGCTCAGTGGCTGACCACTGGCATCCTGTTCCTCTGTGCTGCGCTGAGCTGGGTTCTGTTCCTGAATTTTGACGGCCAAGCTTACACGATCCACCTGCTGGACTGGATCAACTCTGGCACGCTGAGCACCGATTGGGCGATCCGTATCGACCGCTTGACCGTGATCATGCTCATCGTTGTGAACACCGTGTCGTCGCTCGTGCACCTCTATTCCATGGGCTACATGGCGCATGACGAAAACTGGGGTCATCACGAACACTATAAGGCACGTTTCTTTGCCTATCTGTCGTTCTTTACCTTCGCCATGCTCATGCTGGTTACCTCTGACAACCTCGTTCAGATGTTCTTTGGCTGGGAAGGCGTGGGCGTCGCATCCTACCTGCTGATTGGTTTTTACTACAAAAAACCGTCGGCAAACGCTGCTGCGATGAAAGCTTTCGTTGTGAACCGCGTTGGTGACTTCGGTTTCGCGCTGGGTATTTTCGGTCTCTACATGCTGACCGACAGCATCCAGTTCGACGTGATCTTTGATACCGCGCCGCATCTGGCTGAAACCCAGCTTCACTTCCTGTGGAGCGATTGGAACGCAGCAAACCTGCTGGCCTTCCTGCTCTTTGTTGGTGCGATGGGTAAATCGGCTCAGCTGATCCTGCACACATGGCTGCCTGACGCGATGGAAGGCCCGACACCTGTTTCGGCTCTGATCCACGCGGCAACCATGGTGACCGCAGGCGTATTCCTCGTCTGCCGCATGTCGCCGCTGTTCGAATACGCACCGGAAACCAAATCGTTCATCATGTACTTGGGCGCTGCGACCGCATTCTTTGCGGCAACTGTTGGCCTCGTTCAGAACGACATCAAACGCGTGATCGCATACTCGACCTGTTCGCAGCTGGGCTACATGTTCGTTGCGGCTGGCGCAGGTATCTACGGCGCTGCGATGTTCCACCTGTTCACACACGCTTTCTTTAAAGCGATGTTGTTCCTCGGCGCTGGTTCGGTCATCCACGCGATGCACCACGAACAAGACATGCGGAACTACGGTAACCTGCGTAAGAAAATCCCGTTCACTTTCTGGGCGATGATGATCGGCACGCTGGCTATCACTGGTGTTGGTATCCCGCTGACCTACTACGGTTTCGCTGGCTTCCTGTCCAAAGACGCAATCATCGAGAGCGCTTACGCTTCGGGTAACGGTTTTGCCTTCTGGGCACTGGTTATCGCGGCTCTGTTCACCTCGTTCTACTCTTGGCGCCTGATGTTCATGACCTTCTACGGCAAAGAACGTGGCGATCATCACGCACATGAACACGCACACGAAAGCCCGCTGGTTATGCTGGTGCCGCTTGGTGTACTTGCTATGGGTGCGATCTTTGCGGGTATGATCTGGCTGAAGCCGTTCTTTGGCGATCATGATAAAATGACCGAGTTCTTCGGCATGCCGCACCACGTTGCCGCAACCGAAGAGGGCGCTGCAACCGATCACGCGGCTCCTGCAGAGCACGGCGATGACCACGGCGCGACTGACGCGGCCCACGGTGAAGTCGCTGCTGATGCGTCGCACGCTGCAATGGCGGCAGAGCATCACGGTGCAGAACGTGGCGCGATCTACATGTCGGACGCTTCGAACGAAGTTCTCGACGCTGCGCACCACTCGCCAGTTTGGGTCAAGGTTAGCCCGTTCATCGCGATGCTGATCGGTTTGTTCACCGCTTGGGTGATGTATATCCGCAAGCCGCACCTGCCCGCACAGCTGGCAGCGAACCAGGCTCCGCTTTACAACTTCTTGCTCAACAAATGGTACTTTGACGAACTGTATGACTTCGTCTTTGTACAGCCTGCTAAGGCCATCGGTCGCTTCTTCTGGAAACGCGGTGACGAGCAAACAATCGACGGCGGGATCAACGGTCTTGCGATGGGTATCGTGCCCTTCCTGACCAAACTCGCAGGCCGCGCCCAGTCCGGTTACGTCTTTACTTACGCCTTCGCGATGGTTCTGGGCATCGCGGTCATTCTGACCTGGGTGACGCTCACCGGGGGATCGCACTAATGGAAAATCTTCTTTCGATCGTAACCTTCATCCCGCTCTTGGCCGCGGCCATTCTGGCCCTGTTCCTGCGTGGTGACGATGAAGGCGCCCGTAAGAACGCCAAATGGGTGGCAATGATTGCGACCGTTGCGACCTTCCTCGTGTCGCTGTTCATTCTGGCTGGTTTCGATCCGTCGAACACTGGAATGCAGTTCGTCGAAGACCGCGAGTGGCTCTTTGGTCTGCACTACAAAATGGGCGTAGACGGCATTTCGCTTCTGTTCGTGATGCTCTCGACCTTCCTCATGCCGCTGGTGATCTGGTCGGCATGGGACGTGACGCACCGCACCAAAGAATACATGATCGCGTTCCTGATGCTGGAAACGCTGATGCTCGGCGTGTTCATGGCGCTGGATCTGGTCCTGTTCTACGTCTTCTTTGAGGCAGGTCTGATCCCGATGTTCCTGATCATCGGTATCTGGGGTGGTAAGAACCGCATCTACGCATCGTTCAAGTTCTTCCTCTACACCTTCCTCGGCTCGGTGCTGATGCTGGTGGCGATGGTCGCGATGTATTCTGATGCGGGCACTATGGATATCCCGACCCTGATGACCCACGAATTCTCGACCGCTGGTTTCTCGGTGCTCGGTATTCAGGTGGTTGGCGGTCTTCAGACCATGCTGTTCCTCGCGTTCTTTGCATCCTTCGCGGTGAAAATGCCGATGTGGCCTGTCCACACGTGGTTGCCTGACGCACACGTTCAAGCGCCGACCGCTGGTTCCGTTGTTCTGGCTGCGATCCTGTTGAAGATGGGTGGCTACGGCTTCCTGCGCTTCTCGCTCCCGATGTTCCCAGTTGGCTCTGCCGTGATGGGTGATCTGGTGCTCTGGATGTCGGCGATTGCGATCGTGTACACCTCGCTCGTTGCGCTGGTCCAAGAGGACATGAAAAAGCTGATCGCTTATTCGTCGGTTGCACACATGGGCTACGTGACCATGGGTATCTTCGCGATGAACCAGCAGGGTATCGACGGTGCGATCTTCCAGATGATCAGCCACGGCTTTATCTCTGGCGCGCTCTTCCTCTGCGTTGGCGTGATCTACGACCGCATGCACACTCGTGACATCGACGCATATGGTGGCCTCGTGAACCGTATGCCTGCTTATGCGCTTCTGTTCATGTTCTTCACGATGGCAAACGTTGGTCTGCCGGGTACCTCGGGCTTTGTCGGTGAATTCCTGACGCTCATGGGTATCTTCCAAGTGAACACTTGGGTGGCTGCTGTTGCGGCACTCGGCGTGATCTTCTCTGCAGCATACGCGCTGTGGCTCTACCGCCGCGTCGTTATGGGCGAGCTGATCAAAGAGAGCCTCAAATCCATCACCGACATGACTGGCCGTGAAAAGATGATCTTTGCACCGCTCGTCATCATGACCTTGCTCTTGGGTATCTACCCGAGCCTCGTGACCGACCTCATCGGGCCGAGCGTTGAAGCACTGGTTCACCACGTCCACACCGCCATCGAGGCGAGCGACCTGACCGTCGCCGCTGTGGCCGAAGTCGCTGCACACTAAGGAGCCGGACACATGATCTCGAACGATATCCAAATCGTCCTTCCGGAAATCATCCTCGCGCTCTTTGCAATGGGTGCGCTGCTGGGTGCAGTCTACACTGGCAAAGACAAAACCGCGTCTTTCCTGACTTGGCTCACCGCTGGTGTGTTCCTCGTGCTCGGCGCATGGATCGGCCTGAACGGGCAGGGCACACAAGAAGCGTTTGGTGGCATGTTCATCGACGACAGCTTCTCGCGCTTTGCTAAAGTCGTGATCTTGTTCTCGGCGGCTGCGGTTCTGATCGTCAGCATCGACTACATGGCGAAACGCGATCTTCTGCGTTTCGAATACCCGATCCTCGTTGCTCTCGCGACTGTGGGTATGATGGTCATGGTTTCGGCTGGCGACCTGATGGCTCTCTATATGGGCCTCGAACTGCAATCGCTCGCTCTCTACGTTGTGGCATCGCTGCGTCGTGACAGCGCGAAATCGACCGAAGCTGGTCTGAAGTATTTCGTCCTCGGCGCTCTGTCCTCGGGTCTGTTGCTCTACGGTGCATCGCTGACCTACGGCTTTGCTGGCACCACGCTGTTCTCGGGCATCCTGACCGCTGTTGGTCACGACGTATCCATCGGCCTGCTGTTCGGCATGGTCTTCATGATGTCGGGTTTCGCGTTCAAGGTTTCGGCAGCGCCGTTCCACATGTGGACCCCTGACGTTTACGAAGGTTCGCCGACCCCAGTGACCGCGTTCTTTGCGACCGCTCCGAAAGTCGCTGCGATGGGCCTGTTCGCTCGTGTTGTCTATGACGCCTTCGGTGGTGTTGTTGGCGACTGGCAGCAGATCGTCATGATGCTCTCGATCCTGTCGATGTTCGTCGGTGCAATCGCTGCAATCGGTCAGACCAACATCAAACGTCTGATGGCGTATTCGTCGATCGCTCACATGGGCTTTGCCCTGATGGGTCTGGCTGCTGGCACCGCAATGGGTGTCGAAGCCATGCTGGTCTACATGTCGATCTACGTGACCATGAACATCGGTACATTCGCCTTCATCCTGTCGATGGAAAAAGACGGCAAACCAGTCACCGAGATCAAAGCTCTTTCGATGTATTCGAAGAAAGAGCCGCTCAAGGCACTGGCACTGCTGGTCCTGATGTTCTCGCTCGCTGGCGTTCCGCCGATGCTTGGCTTCATGGGCAAGCTGGCTGTGTTCCGCGCAGCGCTTGAGGCTGATCTGGTTTGGCTCGCTGTGGCCGCTGGTATCGCGTCGGTGATCGGTGCGTTCTACTACCTGCGCGTCGTTTACTACATGTACTTCGGCGAAGACTCCGATGCTCTCGATGGCACGATGTCTCCTGTTGCATGGGGTATGTTGGTGGCATCCGCTGTGATCATGCTGGTTGGTATCGTGAACCTCTTTGGTATCGTGCCGATGGCAACCGAGGCGGCGCAGGCGCTTGTCAACTGATCTAAACGCAGGGCCACGTTGGCCCACGGGCGTTGACCTTGTCGTCTTGGACGAGGTTGATAGCACAATGACCGAGGCTGCCTTAAGGGCGGCCTCGATCCGTGTTCCGACATGGATTATGGCCAAACGCCAAACCGCAGGGCGGGGACGGCGTGGGAAGCAGTGGGTGGATCCACGCGGGAACCTTGCCGCAACGCTGGTCTACAAACCCCAAGCCACACCACAGGACGCGGCCCTTCGGTCGTTCCTAGCTGCTGTTGCCTTGTTCGAAACGCTGGCCTTCTGGGTGCCGCGTGAACGGCTCTCTTTGAAATGGCCGAACGATGTTTTGCTCGACGGGGGCAAGGTGGCGGGCATTTTGCTCGAAAGCAGTGGCACGGCAGAGAGTGTGAACTGGCTGTCCATCGGCGTGGGTGTGAACCTTGCGACGGTCCCTCAAGGGGTAGAAGGAGCAGCCTTCCCACCCGTGAGCGTTTCGTCGGTGGCTGGGCATGCGATCCGTCCCAAGGATTTTCTGAGCCTCCTTGCGACGAATTTCATTACCCAAGAAAACAAACTGACCTATTTCGGGTTCGAACGTATTCGTGCGGATTGGCTCCGCAATGCGGCGCGGCTGGGGGAAACGATCACAGCCCGCACCGCCCAAGAGACTTTGACAGGTATCTTTGATACCATCGACCGCGACGGCAATCTGGTTCTGATCACAGGGCGCGGCCCCGTTACGATCAGCGCTGCCGACGTGCATTTCTAGAGGGGGCAGGCCATGCTTTTGTGCATCGACTGTGGCAACACAAACACCGTGTTTTCTGTCTGGGATGGGCAGGACTTTATCGCGACGTGGCGGACCTCGACCGAACACCAGCGCACGGCGGACCAGTATTTCGTCTGGCTCTCGACGCTGATGGCGCACCAGAAGATCAACGTTGAAATCGACGAAGTGATCATCTCGTCCACAGTGCCCCGCGTGGTCTTTAACCTGCGCGTTTTGGCGGACCGTTATTTCAACTGCCGTCCGCTTGTTATTGGGAAACCAGAGTGCGCTCTGCCGCAGCAACCGCGTGTGGATGCGGGCACCACCGTCGGCCCCGACCGTCTGGTGAACTCAGCTGGCGCATATTCCCGTCACGGCGGCAACCTGATCGTCGTCGATTTCGGCACCGCGACCACCTTTGACGTTG
>JAYPVO010000086.1:0-8667 GCA_038134645.1 Paracoccaceae bacterium | reverse complement strand
GGTCTGACCTCCGCGCCGCCGAAAGGACGTTCCAACTGATGCGTCAGGTTGCGGGCCGTGCAGGCCGCGCAGAGACCCCTGGGATTGCCTTGCTGCAGACCTATCAGCCTGAACACCATGTAATCCGCGCGATCCTGTCAGGCGACGAAGAGGAATTCTGGAAGGCCGAAGCGGCAGAGCGCAAGGCGGCGGGCGTGCCTCCGTATGGGCGGATGGCTGGCATCGTGATCTCTGGCCCCGATATGCAAGAGGTGTTTGACCTCGGGAATGCTTTGGCACGTCGGGCGGACCCGCTGACCCGTATCGGCGCGCAAGTCTTTGGCCCTGCCCCTGCCCCGATTGCCCGCATCCGTGGCCGTCACCGTGTGCGTCTGCTGGTCAAGGCCGATAAAACCGCACCGCTGCAAAACGCACTCCAGCAATGGGTGGCGCAGGTGCGGGTACCGAACAATGTGCGTCTCTCGATCGACATCGACCCGCAGAGTTTTTACTGATCCGCCTTCGGACGCCCAAAGAGCCCAGCCAAAGCGCGACTTACGATTTGCGAGACCGTCGGTTTTGACGCCACGCCCCACGGCAAGGGGCGGCAGACCTCTAGCGCAGCCACACCGACGCGTGCGGTCAATGCACCGTTGATCACGCCCTCACCGAAACGGCGCGACACCTTGGCCAAGGCCCCGCCGCCCGCGACAGTTCCGATCAGATCATCACCCACCGCGACGGCCCCAGTGGCCACCAGATGGGTCAACACCGTGCGGGTCAAACGCCAGCTTCCGAAGGTGCCAGAACGGCCCCCGTAAATCTCTGCGATGCGACGGATCATCCGAAGGTTCGCGGTCAAAGCGGTGATCAGATCAGCCAAGGCCAAGGGCACAATCGCCGTCACCGTCGCGACCTGACGCGCTGCGGCTTCGACCTCTGCGCGGGCCCTCTCATCAAGCGGCAAGAGGAGCGTTTGCTCTGCCAATTGCAAGAGACCGTCAGCGTCCATCACCTCGGTCTCGCGGTCAGAGAGTTGGGCCAATCCCCACTCCAAATCGGCGCGATTTTTGTAGAGTTTCTTGATATCTGACAGCACATTACGCGCCAAACCTAAATCACTACTCGCGATAGCGTCTTGCGCCTCTTTGTGCACTTTATCCAAGCGCCGCAACCGCCCAAACGCCGCCAGTTCACGCAAAGAGATCAGCGCCATGACAGCGACAAAACCCACGACCAAGACGGTGACGATCAGCCCCAAAACAGGCGACCGAGCGAGGAGTGCGTTCACGTAATCCCACGCGGCCAAGGACACGACAAAGCCAATCAGCGAGACAAGGAGCGACCAGAACCACTTTGCCAGTCGCGAAGGTTTGCGCACTGACAGCGCCGCCAACTGCTGCATCGCCACGGGGCGTCCCACGTCGAAGTCATCGACAGGCGGGGCCTCTGCGGGACTGGGTGACGGAGTATCGAGGTCGATCAAAACAGGGCCATTGGTCGTCATAGTCGATCCCCCAACAAAAATTGCGCAACGCGGTCCATGCGGATGTGTGGCGGGCCATCCCCCGGTCGGAGAGTGAGAGGCGCAGGTGCGAAATTCATCACGGAATAGTCGGCATCCAACCATTTTTCATCGCCCGCACGGGCCGGAGCGAGGAGATGCGAAGGATCCTCGGGCAAGGCACCAGGGTAAAACGCGGCCTGCCGACCATCTGACAGCAACCGTCCGCGCACGACATCAATGGTCGCGCCATCATGCTGAACCGTGTCCTCGGTCGTTGTGCGCAGCGCCGCAATCGACATCGCATTGGTCTGCGCGCCCGCAAAATCCGCGCGATCCTTTGCCTCTCGCAAAAGGGCTTGCGTGATCGCTGTGAGTTTAGCGTGTTGGCTGTGATGGAGGTGGTCCGCCTTGGTCGCGGCAAAGAGAATTTTATCCACCCGCTTCCCACCCAAGAGCCGCGTCAGCCACGCATTCCGACCAGGCCGAAACGCCGCCAGAATATCGGCCATCGCGGTGCGCAAATCTTCGACCGCGCGGGGGCCATTATGGATCGCACCCAGAACATCGACCAAAACGATTTGTCGATCTATTCTTGCAAAATGATCCTTAAAGAACGGTTTTACGATCTTATTCTTGTAACTTTCGAACCTTCGCTCAAATTCACGATAGAGAGATCCTCGCGGAGCACGGTCGATTTCTGGCAGTGGCGCAAAGGTCAAAACGGGCGATCCTTCCAGATCACCGGGCAACAGAAACCGCCCCGGTGAAAGGTCCGAAAACCCGTCCTCGCGGGCCGCGTTCAGATAGGCGGTAAAGCTCGCGGCCAAGGCCCCAGCAGTCGGTTCATCGTGCGGTTCTGTGCTCTTTGCAGACAGGAGTTCACCGAGTGCGGATTTCGCAACTGACCGCCCCTCCATCCGTGCCAAAGTTTCACGCGACCACTCTGCATAGGACTTTTCGAGCAGACCAAGGTCGAGCAACCATTCACCGGGGTAATCCACAATATCGATATGAACCGTGCGCGGCCCAGTCATACCCGCAAGGAACCCTGTCGGCTGAACGCGCAGGGACAAGCGCAGTTCGGAAATGCGGCGCGTGCCTTCAGGCCAGCTCGGTTGGGGAGCGGTGAGTTTAGAGAGATGGTCCTCGAACGGGAACCGCGGGATTGTGTCGTCGGGTTGAGGCTGAAGATAGGCCGAACGGATCGCCCCATTCGCCGCAGGCACCAGTTGCGGCATCCGCCCGCGATCCATCAAGTTCGCCACCAGCGAGGTGATAAAGACCGTTTTACCTGCGCGGCTTAACCCTGTGACACCCAAACGGATCACCGGATCAGAAAATGGGGCCGTTACAGTGTCAGTGACCGTCTCAAGGCTACGGGCTAGACCATCGGCAAGTGTTGAAAGGACCAAATCAGTCTCCTGCTCTATTAGGTCATAGATAAGCACTTGGGGCGGCTCTGTGTAGGGGCGCTGCCCCCGTCCGCCTGCGGCGGCCTCCCCCGGGATATTTTGAGCACAAAGGCAGAGCGGGCGCGGGATTGATTTTCGGGGCAGCGCGGCCTAATCGGGAGCCATGCCTCGTTACGCGTTTCAGATCGAATATCATGGTGCCCCTTTTGTCGGCTGGCAAAGGCAGGCAGAGCAATTGTCGGTGCAAGGCGCGATTGAAGCGGCCTTGGCCAAGCTAGAGCCGCGCGCCCATACCATCGCGGCGGCTGGACGGACTGATGCGGGTGTTCATGCGACCCATCAGGTGGCCCACGTCGATCTAGAGCGGGATTGGACCACGTTTCGATTGATGGAGGCATTGAACCACCACCTCAAGCCTTTGCCAGTATCAATTGTCCGCACCGAAAAGGTTGCAGACGATTGGCATGCGCGGTTTTCGGCAAATGAGCGGCGGTATTTGTTTCGGATTATCACACGCCGTGCGCCATTGGTGCATGAAGCAGGGCTGGTTTGGCAGGTTCGGCAGCAGTTGGATGCGGCTGCGATGCAAGAGGCTGCCAATCGGCTCTTGGGACGGCACGATTTCACGACTTTCCGATCGTCGATTTGTCAGGCTGACAGTCCGATGCGGACATTGGATGAATTGCGCGTCGAAGAACTCGCGCGACCAGATGGGCAAGAGATACGGTTTTACGTGCGGGCACGGTCGTTCCTGCACAATCAGGTGCGGTCTTTTGTTGGCACGTTAGAGCGTGTTGGTGCGGGGCAATGGACGCCTGATGATGTGGAGGCCGCCCTTCATGCACGTGACCGCGCGGCCTGTGGCCCTGTTTGTCCACCACATGGGCTATATCTTGCCGGTGTTGGCTATCCCGACGACCCATTTGCTTGACCTGAATGTGATGCTCTGTCGCTCTACTTTGGGTGCCATTCCTGTTTTCAATGGGATAAGTTAAGATCGGGCGAACTCACCTTAATGGTGAGGGTTAAGGGGCAGAAAAACGCGTGTCAGGACAATTGAAAACATTCGCATCGGGCGTAGCCGCGATAGTCATCGCGCAAGTGGCATTGGCCCAAGATCTGACGATCTCTGTCGATGTCGCTGATCTGGAACCTGTCCTACATCAAGCGTCATTGGTCGCCACGGTTCTATCGACCGAAGACACCCCATTGGCCCAAGATTTGATCGCGGCAGCACGTGCTGATTATCAGCGGATCATCGCGGGGCTCTACTCTGAGGGCTACTATGGCGGCGCGGTCTCCATTCGTATCGACGGTCGCGAGGCCGCGTCGATTGCACCGCTCGAAGCGCCTGAGACCGTGGGAGCAATCACCATAGAGGTGAACGCGGGCCAGCGGTTCACATTTGGACAGGTGAGCCTTGCCCCTCTTGCCGAGGGAACCGTATTGCCAGACGGGTTCACAACAGGGCAGCCCGCGCGATCAGGTGAAGTCAAAGCGGCAGTCGCTGCTGCGGTTGAAGCATGGCGAGCCGATGGGCACGCAAAGGCATCACCATCGACACAGCAGATCACCGCACGTCACGCTGAGGCAGAGCTGAACGTGAACATCGGCATTGATGCCGGTCCGCAGGTGTCGTTCGGACCTTTGACCGTATCGGGCAACGAAGATGTGCGCACAGACGCTATCACGCGGATTGTGGGCTACCGCCAAGGCACTGTGTTTTCCCCTGAAGACGCGGAAAAGGTGGCAGATCGTTTACGGCGTACGGGTGCGTTTTCTTCGGTTGCTGTGATCGAAGGGGACACGCTCATCGGAACCGCGATGCCGATTGAATTGCAGGTCTCAGAAAAGCTCCCTCGGCGGTTAGGTTACGGGATCGAGATGTCGACGGTCGATGGCCTGACCTTGTCGGGCTACTGGATGCACCGCAACATGATGGGTGGCGCGCAGCGGTTACGGGTCGAAGGGATCGTTTCGGGCATTGCCGGCGAAACGGGTGGCATCGACTACGGCACGACGTTTACATACACTTATCCCCGCCCGTTTTCGATTGATACCGAGGCCGTCGCGACCCTCACCCTCGAACATGAGGATGAGCCAGATTATAAGCTCGATCAGGTTGCGGGATCGATCATCGTATCCCGCCTGTTTAGTGACAATCGCCAGATCGAAGGCGGTATCGGCTTTGTCACCGCGGAAAGTCAGGATGCAAACGGGCGCCGCGATTACACGCTTTTGACCCTTCCGATGGCAGGCACCGTGGATCGACGGGATTCCACGCTGAACCCAAAGAACGGCCATTACGCGACCTTGGACCTTATTCCCTTTGTCGGCTTTGGAGACGCAGGAACAGGCGGGCGGGCTTATTTCGACGGGCGCATTTACCGATCTGTGGGCACCGATGATACCGTGACCTTTGCCCTGCGTGGGCAGTTAGGATCGGTCATGGGCGTTTCTATCGCCGAAGCCCCGACCGACTATCTGTTTTATTCTGGCGGCGGCGATAGCGTGCGCGGCGAAGGGTATAAATCGCTGGGTTATACAGTGGGTGGGCAGACCACAGGCGGGCGCAGCTTTGCGGCGATTTCGGCGGAAACCCGTGTTGAGGTGACGCCATCTATTGGTGTCGTAGGCTTTATGGATGCTGGCTTTGTCGGCGGCGGTTCTGTCCCCTTCGAGAATGGCGAATGGCAGAGCGGTGCTGGCCTCGGCCTCAGATATAACACTGGGATCGGACCTATTCGGCTTGACCTTGCGACGCCAACTTCGGGCGATAGCGCGGGTCAGTCGGTCAACCTTTATGTCGGCATTGGGCAGGCCTTCTGATGCGGAACTACCTTCTTATCCTCGCACTTGCCCTGCCACTACCAGTCGCGGCCCAAGACACTGTCCAAGCAGACCGTGGCGTCATCGTTGATTTCCTGACCGAAAACCTGTCGGGCGCAGGCCGTGAGGTGCAGATTTACGGGTTCGAAGGGGCCCTTAGTTCACAAGCCAAAATTGACCGCCTCACGATCGCCGATGCCGATGGCGTTTGGCTTGATGCGCAGGGGTTGGTTCTGGATTGGAACCGCACGGCGCTCTTGGCGGGGCGGGTAGAGGTCAGTGACCTTTCGGCGGACAGCATTGAAATGCTCCGCAAACCCCTGACCGAAGCGCAAGCGATTGACCCAAACGCAAGCAGTGCGCCCTTTGCCCTGCCCGATTTGCCCGTTTCCCTGACCGTTGATCACCTGTCGATTGGTATGCTCAACCTCGGTCCCGACCTCATCGGTGAGGCCGTTTCCCTATCCATCACAGGCAATGCGACGTTGGTGGACGGTTCTGGTTCGGCAGACCTTCGGGCCGAACGGATTGATGGGCAAACTGGCGAATTGATCCTCTCGGGGTCCTTTTCAAACGAAAGCCGGATATTGGGCCTGACCCTCGCCCTGCGCGAAGCCAATGGGGGCATTGCCGCGCGGCTTCTCGATCTGCCGGGACTTCCTTCCGTTGCGCTCAGCATCGATGGTACGGCGCCGCTGGATGACTATGAGGCGACGATTGCGCTCGACACAGGCGGACAACCGCGTTTGAGCGGGACTGTCGGCTTTGGCTCTATCACCACCGTCGATGACGCGACTGAAAAGACGTTCCAGTTTGACCTTGGCGGAGATGTCACTGCGCTGTTCCTGCCCGAATATCGCGAGTTCTTTGGCCCCGATGTGCGGCTTGCTGCGGCTGGCACCTCGACCGATCGAGGAACCTCTCTCTCGGCCCTCACCATCGAGACGCAGAGCCTACGTTTGAACGGTGCGGCGAATTTAGACGAAACGGGATGGCCGATTGATTTTGCTCTGACGGGCGATCTGGGCCGCGACGATGGCGCGCCCATTTTGTTACCGATTAGCGGCACGCAGACTTACCTTCGGTCGGCAGTATTGGACATTGGATTTGACGCAAGTTCTGGCGACCAATGGCGCGCAAAGATCGACGCCCAAGACTTTGCCCGCGAAGGGATTTCCATCCCCAACCTTGCCTTGAATGGTGGCGGAACAATTGCCCCTGATCGTAGTGGTTTGACCGCAGACTTGACCTACGGCGCGACGGGTATTTCGCTCGATGATGCTGGACTGACCGACGCGATGGGCGATGAATTGAACGGTGTTCTCTCGCTCGTATATGCGGCAAATGACCGAACCATTTTGCGTGAATTCTCTCTCTCGGGCGCTGGAATTGATGCGCATATGTCCGCGGTGATTGACCCATCAGGCGAAGAGATCGTCATCACTCCGGACCTGTCTGTCGTGGTCAAAGGCTTGTCTCGCTTTGCCACCCTCACAGGCCTGCCTGACCTCGCTGGTGACGCTGAACTTACGGCGAAAGGGACGGTGCGCCCGCTCCGAACTGCGGTCGATTTGGAGGTGGCAGCACGGACGACTAACCTCACCATTGGGCAGTCACAAGCGGACGCGCTTTTGGCGGGGGATGGCGTTCTGACACTGCGTGCCGTTCGGGACGAAGCGGGCACACGGATCGAAGGGCTGGATTTCCATTCTGGCGATACTGATCTGACAGGAACGGTCGCACTGACGGCGGATGGTCTATTTGGCCGCGCCACACTGAACACGCCTGCAAATGGCCTGATCGACGGCGCAACGGGCGAATTGGCGGTGACCCTCAACGGGACTCGTGCCGCAGATGGAACCCTCTCGGGCCAAGCCGTCGTGACACGTGACGGCGACAGGATCGACCTGAGCGCTGACCTCCCTGCCGAGGGCCAAGGCCCCGTGACGCTGAGCGCGGAAGTTGCTGACCTTCGCCAATATGCAGCGCTTGCAGGGCTCAACCTCTCGGGCGGAGCAACCGTGACCATCAACGGCACGGCCCAATCAGACGCCCAGCAATTTGATCTAACGGTTTCAGCAAATACCCAAAACGTGGCAATCGGGAACGCGACCGTCGACCCGATCTTGGCTGGGTCAGGTCAATTGGCGACACGCCTGCGCCGTGACGATCAGCAGATCACGGTCGATCCCTTAACGCTGACCTTCCCGAACCTCACGGGCCAAGCAACGCTCGCGACAGACGGCACGACAGGTGGGGCAGAGTTCAACCTCCGCCTCGCTGACCTCGCGCTGATCGCACCTGATTTCTCGGGCCCGCTATCCGCCAAAGGCACCGCGACCCTGTCAGAGAACGGCGCATGGCAAATCAACACCCAAGCAGACGGCGCGGCGGGCCTTTCGGCCAGTGTTGTGGGACAGATCGCAGGGTCGAACCTCGATCTACGGATCAATGGCGCGGCACCGCTGGCCCTACTGAATGGGGTGTTGGAACCGCGCCGTTTGACGGGCACGGCTGGATTTAACCTCACAATGGCGGGGCCTGCATCCCTTGACGCTCTTGCGGGCCAGATTCAGATCACCAGCGCAGAACTTTCCGCGCCGACCTTGGGTCAGTCTTTGCGGGACATTGATGGCACAATCACCCTATCGAATGGCTCTGCGGATGTGGGTTTGGCAGGGGCGTCTTCGCTCGGTGGGCGGATCGCAGTTCGGGGCAATGTAGGGCTGACAGGCGGCCTCAATTCCGCACTGACTGTTGAGGCCAACAACGTCGTCGTCCGTGACCCAACGCTCTATGAAAGCACCCTGACCGGCGCGATCGCGATTAATGGGCCGCTTGCGGGTGGTGCGCAGATCAGTGGCGCCATCGACGTGGCCCAAGCAGAAATTCAGGTGCCATCCTCGACCGTTGGGTCGTTAGGTGATGTGCCTGACGTGA
>JAYPVO010000085.1:0-8788 GCA_038134645.1 Paracoccaceae bacterium | reverse complement strand
TGACCAACAACGACGCACACGGTGGTGATTGGATCCGCTTTAACAAGCCTCCGTCGGCTGCTGGTGCAGAAGGCGAAGGTCGTCGTCGCGGTGGTCGCCGTCGCGGCTAATCATCTGGGAACACTCCCAAAAGAAACGGGCCCTCGCGGGCCCGTTTTTCGTTTAGCGGTAGTAGAGCGATTTTCCGTTGTGGAAGATCTGCACCTTCTCAGGCACCGCCCGTAGGCTGACCGTCTGGCCGCGCATATCAGCGTGAATACCGGGAAGTTTGCCGATCACAGGATCAGCGGCGCCGTTCTTTTCGAAATAGAGCAAGGTGACCTCGCCCAGAGCTTCGAGAATATCGACTTTTCCCGTGTAGATCGCATCGCAGTCGTCACAAGGAACCATGTCCTCTGGACGGACACCGATATTCACCTTGAGCCCCATATCCGCTGTGCTCGTTGGAACCGCCGAGACAGCCGTTCCACCCGTTGCCAGTTTCACAGTGGTCTGCGCACCCGTTCCCACGATTTCACCCGCCAACAGGTTCATCGCAGGAGAGCCGATGAACTGCGCCACAAATTCGTTCTCTGGCCGCTCATAGAGTTCGAGCGGCGTGCCGACCTGCGCGATCCCTTTGTTCGCCAGAACGACGATACGCGACGCGAGCGTCATCGCTTCGACCTGATCGTGGGTCACGTAGATCATGGTCGATTCAGGCATCGCTTCTTTCAACTGTGCGATTTCAATCCGCGTTGCCACGCGCAGCGCCGCATCAAGGTTCGAAAGCGGTTCGTCAAAGAGATAGACCTGCGGGTCACGGACAATCGCGCGGCCAATCGCAACACGCTGACGCTGACCACCAGAGAGCGCCTTGGGCAGGCGATCCAAGTACGGTTCCAACTGAAGAATCTTCGCAGCCTTATTGACCGCTGCATCAATCTCTTCCGACGACTTCTTCGCGATTTTCAACGCAAAGGACATGTTTTCGCGCACCGTCATATGCGGATAGAGCGCGTAGGATTGGAACACCATGGCGATCCCGCGCTGCGCGGGCGGAATGTCGTTCACGACCTGTCCACCGATTTCCAACGTGCCACCGCTGATCTTTTCCAGACCTGCAATCATACGAAGGAGCGTGGATTTACCGCAGCCCGAAGGCCCAACGAAAACGATCAGCTCGCCTTCTTGGATGTCGAGGTTGATGTTCTTAAGAACTTCAACGCCGCCACCGTAGACCTTGGCGACATCCGTCAGTTTGAGATCGGCCATGTGTTTCCCCTCCCCTTAGCTTCGCTTGAGCGCAATGTAGGGCTGCCACGGCCCCAGATGCAGCGCGCCGTCTGGTGCAACGTGGGCACCGCCCAGCTCTGCGCCAATCGGCATCCAATCGCCCGATGGTGCTGCCATGTCAGACGGCGTGTCGCTCATATTGAACGCGCAATAGATCGTTGTGTCGCCAGACGACCGCGTAAAGCTAACCACATCGCCATTCACTTCCAGCGGCGTGGCCTCGCCCGATTTCAGCGCCTCATGGGCGTGACGGAATGCGATGGCTTTGCGGTAGAAGTGGATCAAGCCTGCCGGATCTTTTTCCTGCGGCTCAACCGACAGGCCGAGGTGTTCGCTGGACACCGGAAGCCATGGTTTGCCACTGGTAAACCCACCGCTGCCATTGTCCTGTTCCCAAACCATCGGCGTGCGGCATCCATCACGGCCTTTGAACTCTGGCCAAAATTCGATGCCATATGGGTCTTGCAGGTCTTCAAAGGCAACGTCGGCCTCTGGCAGACCCAGTTCTTCGCCCTGATAGATACAAACCGAACCGCGCAGACACATCATCATCGTCGTAAACAAACGGGACGCCGCAGGCGACAGCCCCCAACGCGTGACATGGCGCACAACGTCATGGTTTGAATAGGCCCAGCAGGCCCATCCGTCAGCAGCCACTTCATCGACCTTAGCCATAACGTCAGCCACGTATTGTGCGGACGGACGTGCACCCGACAGTAGTTCGAAGGCGTAGCACATCTGCATGACGTCATTGCCACGGGTGTATTGGCCCATGATCTCTAGACCACGTTGCGCATCACCGACCTCACCGACCGCAGCAGCACCAAACGGCTCCATCACGGCGCGAAGTTTCCGTAGGAAATCAAGGTTCTTCGGGTGGTTCTTATCGTAAAGGTGTTCTTGGTGGTTATATGGGTTCACCGAAGGTGCGATGGTCGCATTGCGCATTTCTTTGGGCAGCGGCGGGTTATCGCGAAGCTGCTCATCGTGCATGTAGAAGTTAATTGTATCGAGACGGAAACCATCAACGCCACGGTTCAGCCAGAACCGACCTACGTCGAGCAGCGCCTCTTGAACCTTAGGATTGTGGAAGTTCAGGTCGGGCTGCGACACAAGGAAGTTGTGCAGATAATACTGCTCGCGACGCGCATCCCACTGCCACGCAGACCCTCCGAAAATCGACAGCCAGTTGTTCGGTGCCGTGCCATCGGGTTTGGGATCGGACCAGACATACCAGTCAGCTTTGTCGTTATCGCGGCTCTGGCGGCTCTCGACGAACCACTGGTGCGCGTCAGACGTATGCGACAACACAAGGTCGATCATCACACGAATGCCGAGGCTATGTGCGGTTTCAATCACCGCATCGAAGTCAGCAAGCGACCCGAACATCGGATCAACGTCACAATAGTCCGAAACGTCGTAGCCGAAATCCTTCATCGGGGAAGTAAAGAACGGCGAAATCCAGATCGCATCAACGCCGAGCGACGCGATATAGGGCAAACGCTGCACGATGCCCAAAAGGTCGCCGATGCCATCGCCGTTGCTGTCTTGATAGCTGCGCGGATAGATCTGGTAAATGACGGCCCCACGCCACCAGTCTTTGTCCTGCGTGTTCGACACGATCGGTGCCTTGCTCATTTCAGTAGTCCTTATTTCACGGACCCGGCGAGGAGGCCTCGCACGAGGTATTTTTGCATAGCGAAGAAGACGATCAGCGGCACAGAGATCGACACAAAGGCCGCCGTCGCAAGAATTTCCCAGTTGCCGCCACGTGTGCCCAAGAGCTCTACGATTTGGCGGGTCATAACAGTGGTGTTGCCTGAGCTATCGATCAGGAACACGAGAGCCACGAGCAGGTCGTTCCAAGTCCAGAGGAACTGGAAGATCGCGAAAGATGCGAGCGCGGGGAATGACAGTGGCAGAATGATACGGGTAAAGATCTGGAAATCGGTCGCACCATCAACGCGAGCGTTTTCGATGATGTCTCGCGGTAGCCCAGCCATGTAGTTGCGCAGCAGATAGATGGCGAGAGGCATACCAAAACCCGTGTGTGCTAACCAAACGCCCAGATAGCCTTTGCCGATGCCAATCGAGAGGTGCAGACGCAAAAGCGGGATAAGTGCGAGCTGTAGCGGCACGACCAACAGACCTACGATCGCCGCGATCAAGAGCGCACGACCAGGGAAATCCATCCATGCCAGCGCATAGGCCGCAAAAGCCGCGATGGTGATCGGGATAATCGTTGCGGGAATGGTCACGGTGAGCGTGTTAAAGAACGCCTTTGCCATATCGTCGCTAGCTTGTCCGCCCGCCTGCCCTGTCCCGAGGCCAAAGATCACCGACAAGAGCACCAGCGTGCCAAAGCCAAATAGGATAGCCGCTGACCGTGTATGATCAGGACGCAGCGAACGCGCGGAAAACCCTGCCACAGCACCGACAATGACTGATGCGACCACATAGAGAAGAAGCGATTGAATAACGCCCTTCCCCAAAACCGTATCGTAGTTTTCAAGCGTGAACTCGGGAGGCGTCAGCGCCGTGACAAACACACGTTGACCGCGGCCAGAGGGCTGTTCAGGTGCGGACCAGACGTAATCGCCATTGGCCTCAACCGCAAAGGTCTCGCCATCACCCAAATCCGCGGTCTCACCCGCCGCATAAGCGGAAATATCGCGGGACGACGATCCCCAACGGGAAATCTCTGCTTCTGTGCTACCTTCAAAGAGGTTTCCAGCGACGACCCAACTGCCGTCCGCCTGCTGGACTGCAAAATCATCGGGATCAGCAGCGCGAAGCGTGAGGCTTTGTTCGCTTGGAAATAGGGCTTTCCACCAGCCTGTGGTCGAAATCTGATCCGCCGTGCGGAAAGAGGACACGAACAGACCAACGGTCGGAAAAATCCACAGCACGACCAGCAGAACGACTGAGATATGGACCGCCCAATTGAGCGAGGATTTGGTGCCTGCGATGTTGTCCATCAGCGCATCTCCTTGCGAGCATTGTAGACGTTCCAAACGAGGATCGGCGTGACGAGCAGCATGATGATCATCGCTGATGCCGACCCAACGCCCCAGTCATTTGAGCGGAAGAGTTTGTCATACATGTAATTGGCCAGGACCTGCGTCTCCCACTGACCGTTGGTCATAGCGAAGACGATATCGAACACCTTGAGCACAACGATGGTGATCGTGGTCCACACGACGACGATCGTATTCATGATCTGCGGAACTTTGATCTTGAAAAAGATCTGGAACGGGTTCGCACCGTCGATGATTGCGGCCTCAATCGTATCCTCGGGAATACCGCGAAGTGCTGCCGAGAGGATCACCATAGCAAAGCCTGTCTGGATCCAGATCAGCACGACCATCAGGAAGAAGTTGTTCCAGAACGGAATGGTCAACCACGATTGCTGTTCACCATAAGGCATCGCGAGCGTTGCTGCGTCGATGACGTTTAGCAATGAGAGGACAGCCACCCAGACCAATAGGCCAGCACCGATCACTCTCAGAACCTTTAGAAAGCTCCCTTCAACCACATGTGCGGCAGGTTTCACAATCGGTCGGCCAATCAAATAGGCAGCGTATCCGACAACAGCGGCGAAGCCTGCGAACATCAAAGCAGGAATGACGCGCAGGATCAGGACCGACCCGAAACCGCCATCGAACTGCAGCCAAAGCGCGTTCAAGATGCCGATTTGGTTCTGATCCGCAGGACGTGCGTCATAGATCAGTTTAAAGATCACAGCCGCGCCGACGAAAGAGATCGCCATCGGCATAAAGATCAGGGATTTAGCAAAGCTGCCCCATTTGATACGGTCGGTCAGTTGCGCAACCAACAGCCCCAATGCCGTCGCAGCGGCAGGAACAATGAGAAGCCAAAGAAGGTTGTTCCGCATCGCTTCCCAGAATTTATCTTCGGCGAACATGCGGCGGTAGTTGTCAAAACCTACGTATTGCGACACCCCACCTGGCAGACGTTCGCTCAGCGACAAACGGAAGGTTTCGACGACGGGATAGGCAAGGTAAAGCCCCAGCGCCAAAAGCGCAGGCATCAGGAACAGCCACGGGCGGACCATATTCGCGCGATTGATATTACGCCCCGCGTGAATGCCTTTGGCTGGGAAAAGAACCTTATCGAGAAAGATATTCGAGCCGTAGAAATAGGCCAAACAGCCGCCAACGCCGATAAAGATGGTGATTAAACCCTGTAACGCTGGACTCATGGCTGCTCCTCCCCCGAGCGGTAGAAAATAGGGGCAACCTTAGAAAAAGGCTGCCCCTTAGATCATCTAACGATGATTACTTAATTGCGTCCCAAGAGGTCTGGATCGCGTTTGCTACGTCTTCTGCAGAAGCGCCGCCAACATAGTCAACCATGCCAGTCCAGAACGAACCTGCGCCAACAGCGCCCGGCATCAGGTCGGAACCGTCAAAGCGGAAGGTGGTTGCGCCCTGAAGGATCTCACCCTGCGATTTCAGCGCTGCCGATGCGTATGCATCGTTGTTCACGCCGAGGTGCGGTGTGAGGAAGCCACCCTGAGCCATCATGACTTCTTGTGCAAACGGGGTCTGCAGGAATGCCATGAAGCCAGCGGTTGCGTCAGACGCGTTGGTGACAGCCATCAGAGTACCGCCGCCCAGAACTGGGTTGCCGAGGTCTTTGTCTGCGTAGGACGGGAAGTAGAAGAAGTCAGCATCGGTGCCCACTTCGGTGCCTTCTGGGAAGAACGCAGGAATGAACGAAGCCTGACGGTGCATGTAGCAAGCCGGCGGAGCGTCGAACATGCCTTTCGGGCTGTCACGGAAGTCGGTGGTTGCAACAGCACCAGCGCCGCCAGCAACATATGCGTCGTTCTTCGCGAATGCGCCGAATTCTTCGATTGCACCGATAACTTCAGGCGAGTTGAACGGCAGTTCGTTGGTGGTCCATGCGTCGTAAACAGATGCAGGCTGCGTGCGGAGCATCAGGTCTTCGACCCAGTCAGTTGCCGGCCAGCCAGTCGCTGCGCCCGAACCCAGACCGATACACCAAGGGGTGCCACCGTCAGCAACGATCTGATCGGTCAGTGCTTTGAGTTCTTCCATCGAGGTCGGCACTTCGTAGCCAGCATCTTCGAAGTTCTCAGGCACGTACCATACCAGCGACTTCAGGTTCACGTTGAAGAAGAAGCCAAAGAAGTCGTCGCCTGCACCTGCGTTGTCATAGGTGCCGAGATCAACCCAAGATTGACCCGCTGCGTAGTTGTCCAGAACCCACTGACGTGCGTCTGCGCCGAGCGGGGACAGTTTGCCTTGGCTCGCGAGGTTCGCAGCAAGACCCGGCTGCGGGAATACTGCGATGTTCGGTGCTGCGCCTGCTTCAACGTCGATCACGATCTGCTGTTCAAAGCTGTCAGAGCCGACGTAGGACACGTCTGCGCCAGTTGCAGCTTCGAAATATGCAACCATGTTGTTGAAGAAGTCAGCCTCTGGCGACATCCAAGGACCAGAGATGGTGACGGTCTGACCTGCGTAGTCGTGGGCTGCCGCAAAATCGTTATAGCTATCCCAGCTGAATGCGCCCTCGCCCTCAGCAAAGATCAGGTGTGCATCGGCCTGCGCCATTGTCGCGGTCAGCGCGATGACTGCAGCACCAGTGTAAAATTTCTTCATGGTTTCTCCTCCCAAGTGCGCCTCTCAGCGCTTTCAACGTGACCAAACGCGCCTTTCAAATTCATCCAAAGCGGTTTGATTGCGGTAACAATTGTCCCAAACTTTCGCCCGTGTCAATGATTCACCAACATGACATCGCGGAAGTCAAAAATACCTTTGCACCTGCAGAAATTAGCATATTACACATTAAATTGACGTTAATGGGCCGCGCGGATAGTCTCTATCCAAACAAATAAAACCGCTTTGGAAACCGAATGAACCTTAAAGAGCTATCCACAAAACTCGGATTAAGCCAAACCACGGTGAGTCGCGCACTGAACGGCTACCCTGAAGTTTCCGAAGAAACGCGCGAAAAGGTTCGCCGCGCTGCAGAAGAACACAACTATCGGCCCAACACGCGCGCCCGTAGCCTTGCCACTGGTCGCACGATGGCCATCGGTCACGTGATCCCCGTCTCAACAAAACACGAGATGGTGAACCCAGTGTTCGGCGACTTTATCGCGGGTGCGGGTGAGGTTTATTCGCGTGAAGGCTATGACATGGTCCTCACGCTGGTTGAGGATAACAACGAAGAAGCAGCTTATCGTCAGATCAAATCCCGTGGCTCTGTAGATGGCGTTGTGGTTCACGGGCCTCTCATGGACGAACCACGTATTCCACTTTTGAAAAAGATCGGCCTGCCCTTTGTTGTGCACGGACGTGCAACCAACGCAGTCGATCCCTATTCTTGGGTCGATATGAACAACCGCAGGGCGTTTGAACGCGCGACCGAGCTCTTGCTCGATCTCGGTCATCGCCGCATCGCATTGATCAACGGGTTGGAGCGGATGGATTTCGCCTACCGTCGCCGCGAAGGTTATGAAGCCGCACACCACAATCGCGGATTGGCGACCGATCCCGCCTTGATGTGCAGTCACGAAATGACCGAGCTTTTCGCCTACGACACGACCTCGTCGTTGCTGAGCGAACCGAATCCGCCGACTGCGTTTCTGGTATCGTCGATGATCTGTGCGCTCGGCGTCCGTCGCGCCATCGAAGAACGCGGGCTCGTGATGGGCAAAGATGTCTCAGTCGTGACCCATGACGACGTTCTGTCATACCTTCGGAATGGCGGAGACGTTCCGATCTTTACCGCGACACGGTCTTCGGTTCGTGAAGCAGGTCGGAAATCCGCAGAAATCCTGCTGCAAATGATTAACGATCCAACCCGCGATCCTGAAACTGTTCTGTTCGAAGCCGAATTGGTGCTCGGGCAGTCTACAGGTCCCGCACTCGTTCGGGCTTAATTCAATCTTGCGGTCTAAGCGCTTTGAACACTAAAAGCAGCGCACGCGGGAACGCAGTCGCTCACATCTCGTCCAAGAAAAGGTGCCCTATGGCTCATCCGGTTGATACGCTTTCACTTGTCGCTGATATCGGCGGAACCAACACCCGCGTGGCGTTGGCTGATGGACGCACAATCTTGCCCGAGACGATCCGCCGGTATTCGAACGCTGATTTCCCGGGCCTTGAGACGGTGATCCGCCAATACGTCAAAGACGAAAACGGCGTCGATCCCAAAGCGGCTTGTGTGGCCGTTGCTGGTCCTGTTCGCGATGGCAAGGCAACGATGACCAACCTTGACTGGACCATCGACAAACCCACGCTATCCCGCGCGACCCAAGCCGAAAACGTGGCCATTTTGAATGACTTGCAGGCGCAGGGTCATGCGATTGGCTATATCGACGACGCCAATGTTCCAATCGTTTTGGATGGTGCAAAAGGCAATGAGCACGCAGCCAAACTGGTGATCGGTGTCGGCACAGGCTTCAACTGTGCGCCTGTCTTTGAAACAGACGCGGGTCGTCTCGTGACACCATCTG
>JAYPVO010000084.1:0-8946 GCA_038134645.1 Paracoccaceae bacterium | reverse complement strand
TTCTGAATGGTGCCCGACAGGACCGATTTATCGTGGCCCTGCTCTTCGCCCGTGACGATAAAGTTCGCCAGAACGGGGATAACCGCGCCGTTCATGGTCATCGACACAGAGACTTTATCCAGCGGGATGCCGTCAAAGAGGATCTTCATGTCCTCAACGCTGTCGATCGCAACGCCAGCCTTGCCCACGTCACCGACAACGCGCGGGTGATCCGAGTCATAACCACGGTGCGTCGCGAGGTCGAAGGCCACCGACACACCCTGCTGACCCGCAGCGAGAGCCTTGCGATAGAACGCGTTCGATTCCTCAGCGGTCGAGAAGCCCGCGTATTGGCGGATGGTCCACGGACGGCCTGCATACATGGTTGCGCGCGGGCCACGGGTGAACGGTTCGATCCCCGGCAGCGTGCCAAGGTGCGGCAGGTCTGCGGTGTCCTCTTGGGTGTAAAGAGGTTTGACCGTGATGCCTTCGAGCGTGGTCCAATTCAGGTCATCTAGTGGGCGATCACGCAGTTCTTTCTGCGCGAGCTTAGACCAGGTATCTTTGTCTGCCATGATCGGGTCCTCCGATTGCCGAACGCCAATGGGCGTTGGTCACTTCTGTCTGTCTAATATGGGTCGTGTCCAACCCAAGCTGGGTTGGTATTTCGATAAGCCGCGCCTGAGCGATTGCGCCCTCGCGCAACTCCGTCAGGTCATCAGCATATGTGCGTTGCATCGCGGCGCGTTGATCGGCGTCAAACGGCATCCAAGCGCCGCTGCCCTGCCCCAAACGGATCGCCCCGTCGAGGTCGCCACGGTTCACCAATTCCTCGCGCAGTTTGCGCAGGCGGGGCGACGGATTGCGCCAATCGTCCGCCTCGGACAGCGAAACGGGCTGGCCGATGAGGTGCGACAGTTCCGCGTCGGGATGGCTAACCATCGCCTCGAACGGGAAGACAACGATGTCAGTCTGCGGGAACACCCGTGCAACATCGCGGATCACATCACCCCATGTGCGCGACTGCGACGCCAGACGGTCGATCAGATCGGGCTGCGGCATCGTGTGGCCGTTCATCACCGCATAGGCGAGGACAGAGGCCCAATAGCTGTCGTAGGTGCGGACGCTGATCGCGATACGGGCAACGGGCGCGGCCAGTGCCGCACGGAACCGCAACAGCCGTTCAAGAACATCGGAATACAGCGCACCATCGCGCAGGTTATTGCGGGCCGACCCGAGGAGGTTCTCTTCGGTGATCATCAGGCGGTCATAGCCAGCCTCGGTCAAACGTCCGACCTCGCGGCGAATAGCAACGCGGGACCGTTCAGAGCGACGTGCGATTTCAGCCGTCACGCGGTCGGGACGATGAACCAAGCCATCAAACAACCCTGCCCGCGTTTGTTTCGGCGTCCAAACGGCAGTGCCACCGTGGGACAGCGCCCCGCGATGACGTTGGACATGACATTGGAACGATGTTGTGCCCGTACGATGGGCCCCCAGATGAAGACAGATTTCCACGGCGCGATCACCTTTTCGGCGTTGGGCCGCGCGTTGGTGCGCGGGATGGACGATAGCGATCATGCTGCGTCCCCCAATCTCACCAGAGGCTTAATGCTAAAATTGTTCGCACTAAGGGTGTCTGCCCCCTTAGAAACGGTTGGTTCCGACCCTATATTGATAGGCATGAAACCAGTTCTTCGCGCCAGTTTTACGTTCATATTCATGGCTTTGGCAGGCATTCCTGCCGCAGCGCAATCGATCACACCCGAAGAATGGCAGGCAACGCCCGACCAATTTTTCGACGCATCCGAGATAAATTTGAACGATTTTCTCTGGCGTGCGCGGGCCATCGTTGTCTTTGCCGACACGCCCTTTGATCCGCGATACATCGAACAGATGGACAATCTTGGCGCGGACATCCCTGCGCTCGTGGAACGCGATGTCATCGTCATCACCGACACCGACCCCACCGCCGAGACAGCGTTACGCGAACGGCTGCGGCCGCATGGGTTCATGCTGGTGTTGATCGACAAGGACGGCACGGTTGCGTTCCGCAAGCCTGCCCCTTGGGACATGCGCGAAATCGGGAGGTCGATTGATAAATCCCCTCTCCGCCAGCAAGAGATCAACGCGCGGCGCATCACGCAATAATCCCCTCAACAAGGGCATAGAGCCCAACTGCCAAAGCAGGTGCCGCGAGGGCGATCACAGGGGCGACATCGCCGCCCCCATGCAGCACAACCGCCCACCAGCCCGCATAGGCGACCACAAAGGCCGCCATCTGCGTAAGAACTGAGTGAGCGTCGCGCATCATTATTCGAACTCGATGATGACTTCGTCGACGGCCATGCTGTCGCCAGCCGCTGCCTTCACCGCTTTGACGATGCCCTTGCGTTCAGCGCGGAGGATGTTTTCCATCTTCATCGCTTCAACGGTGCAAAGCGCCTGACCCTCTTGGACTTCGTCGCCTTCGGCCACGTTGACCTTAACGATCAGACCCGGCATCGGGCAGAGCAGCAGTTTCGAGGTATCTGGCGGCAGTTTCTCTGGCATCAGCTTCGCAAGTTCAGCCTGACGCGGGGTGCGCACGTGAACTTTGATGTCTGCGCCGCGGAAACGAATGCGGAAGCCGTGGGTGATCTTATCGACCTTCAGAACCAGCGGTTCGCCACCAACGCTAAGACGCGCAAGGCTATCGCCCGGCGTCCAATCGCTCTCGACCCGCAGAACCTCGCCGTTGATGGTGACGTTCGAGCCGTCACGATCTGCCGCGATTGTGGTCGCAAAATCTTCGCCCTGAAGCGAAACAACCCAATCAGTGCCAACGCGACGTTCATGGTTGCCCAGACGGCCCGATACTTGGGTGCGACGGATTTCGGCCACGCGGTTCATCGCAGAGGCAGCCGCAGCGACCTTAACCAGAGCATCCTTCGGCAGGGTCACACCGTCGAACCCTTCGGGGTATTCTTCGGCGATGAACGCAGTGGTCATGTTGCCCGAGGTGAAACGCTCGTGGTCCATAACAGCCGCAACGAACGGCAGGTTGTGACCGATGCCTTCGACCTCGAACGTGTCGAGAGCAACGCGCATCTCTTCGATCGCAGCCGCACGGGTTTCACCCCATGTGCAGAGCTTCGCGATCATCGGGTCGTAATACATGCTGATCTCGCCGCCTTCATAGACGCCAGTATCGTTACGCACGATGCCACCTGTGTTGGTCTGACCCTCAACAGGCGGACGGTAGCGGGTCAGGCGACCGATCGACGGCAGGAAGTTGCGATACGGGTCTTCTGCATAGAGACGGTTTTCAATCGCCCAACCGTTGATTTTCAGGTCTTTCTGTTCGAACGGCAGCTTTTCACCAGCAGCGACGCGGATCATCTGTTCAACAAGGTCGATGCCCGTGATCAGCTCGGTCACAGGGTGTTCCACCTGCAGACGGGTGTTCATCTCGAGGAAGTAGAAGTTCCGTTCGCCATCGACGATGAATTCCACGGTGCCCGCAGATGCGTAGCCCACAGCCTTGGCCAGAGCGACCGACTGTTCGCCCATTGCCTTGCGGGTTTCCTCGTCGAGGAACGGCGACGGAGCCTCTTCGACCACTTTCTGGTTACGACGCTGGATCGAACACTCACGCTCGTGCAGGTAAACGGCGTTGCCGTGGCTGTCAGCGAGAACCTGAATTTCGATGTGGCGCGGCTGGGTGACGAATTTCTCGATAAAGATACGGTCGTCGCCGAAAGAGTTCGCCGCTTCGTTCTTGGAGGACTCGAACCCTTCGCGGGCCTCGGTGTCGTTCCATGCGATGCGCATACCTTTACCACCGCCGCCAGCGGAGGCTTTGATCATGACCGGATAGCCGATCTGGTTCGAGATTTTGACGGCCTCTTCGGCGTCCTCGATCAGACCCATGTAACCGGGAACGGTGTTCACCTGAGCGTCCTGAGCGATCTTTTTCGAGGTGATCTTGTCGCCCATTGCTTCGATTGCGCCAACCGGCGGTCCAATGAAGGCAACGCCAGCAGCCGACAGAGCCTCAGCGAATTTCGAGTTCTCAGAGAGGAAGCCATAGCCCGGGTGAACCGCTTCGGCGCCCGTTGCTTTGATCGCTTCCATGATCTTGTCGATCACGATATAGGACTGGTTCGCGGGCGGCGGGCCGATGTGGTAGGCTTCGTCCGCCATCTGCACATGCAGGGCGTGACGGTCAGCGTCCGAATAGACAGCAACCGTTTTGATGCCCATCTTGCGGGCGGTCTTGATGACACGGCATGCGATCTCGCCACGGTTGGCGATCAGGATCTTCTTGAACATGTGCTGGGGTCCTTTGAATGCAAAACCGCCGTGGGGGCGCAATGCACCCCACGGCGGTTCAGGTGGTTTAGACGCCCCGAAGGGCAGAATGGGTTAGCGGCAGGCCGCGGCGTAGTTGTCGCAGGTTGCGCCGGCAAGGCCGCCCGCTGCTGCGCCGATGACAGGATCGACACCGAGCGCATCTGCCGTGACCGCGCCAGCGGCAGCGCCGGCAAGCCCACGTTCGAGGTCGGTATCAAGGCAGGCCGAGAGGCCCGCGAATGCGACGATTGCGACGATCCAAAGTTTGTTGACCATGAGTGACTGCCCTTTTCGTTTCTATTCTGTGCCAAACGCACGCACAGACTGCGCGGCGCGGCCAAAGTAACGGTTCGGTCGAGACGCTCCTCTCCCGAAGTCGATCCGGTCTGGGGATCGCCGGACCGACAAGGGGAAGGGTAACAGTCTTGACTGTTTGTCTTGGACGACCTGCTGATTGCGTCCTCAACATAGGCAACGTGGCACGAAGTTTCGCCGGAGCCAAAGGCGAAATCAGACAGGTCAGCCGCATAAGCTGTTTCCTGCCAAATCGCTGCCTTCGTGGGCAAAATTGCGCCGATCCGTGTCATCTAACCCAGCACCCTCACTCAAAGAAATCGCTGTCGGGGTCAAAGACCGCTGGGAAACTGATCATCGCTTTGTCTACGTCGATACGCAGAACAGCATCATAGCTCTCAGCATCAAAGTCTTCGGGATATGCGGCCACAACCTCGCGGCCAAAGAGCCAGCTCAGACGGCCAGCATCCAGATTGCCACGCTCAAACGGTTGATCACCGAAATGGTGCCAAAGGGCAGCCATAAACGCCTCGTCTACGCGCTTATCCATAGCCTTACGGTCACGGAAACGTTCGCGGCGGGTCAGAGGGGTGACGCCACGCGGGTTTGCACGGCGGATGGTGAATTGGAATTCAGAACCAGGGAAACGACCTGGGAAACCACGATGTTTCAGCATCACACGCGCCCTCCAACTACGGGCGCGAGGGTCAGGACAGCCCCGTGGGACTGTCCCATTTGCGCATTAGTTACCGTATTTGCCGGTGAAAACAGGCTCTGTTGAGAGCGGTGCTGGCTCAACATAGACGGTTTCAGTGGGGTGTTGGCGGGCAGAACATGCTGCGACGACAACGAGTAATCCAAGCGCACAGAGCGCTTTGACGGAATGAGACATGATATGCTCCAGACACTGCCTATGGGGTTTGTCCGGTATTTGTTCCGGCTTTCCCCTAACTTGTTACGGGCTACCTTTTGGTAACCTGCTGTCAGGATAGCAGAAATGCCGTTTCCAGCATATCGGGAGCCATGCAGATTTGCGCCCTGTGTCGGGCCTGCATCAATTCGGGTCATGATGAGTTCGAGCCTCGCAAGATATTGTGGAGTCATCAGAATGGCTCCCACATGCAGCGACCGTCTTCAATCACGAAAGGGTCAAAGAACTGGGTTATTTCGGGTGCAGTCTCTCCAAACGGGACGATTTCCGCCGAAAGTGAGATCACAACCTGCTCTACACCCTCATCGAGAGAGGGAATCGCGACCGTCTCGCAGAGCGTCGCAATGTCAGCGGACACGTCAGCGTATTCGAGGTCAGCAATCGCAGGCGCGATAAAGCGGAACCGCGTCAGGCCCTCTTCGGCAATCACCTCATGCAGGGTCACGGACAGGCCAGACGGCATAGCGAAGTCTTCCGCTACCGCTGGAACTGCGAGGTTCCCTGCTAGAATGAGTGCACCAAAGATCACCTGTTTCCCTCCCATGGTCGGATCACACCTCCGACCGAGTGATTTGCGACCGCGCCACCCAGCGCGCTCTTTTCGTTGTATCGGCCAAGAGATCAGCAATGACCGATTGAGTGGTGGTGGCGGGAAACGGTCCCGCCACCGAACCTCCGGCCCGCACAACAAGTCCTCCCTCTTGTGTGCGGACCTCGACAACCGGGGAAAAGCCGCGAAGCCCTTTTAGCGCGCGCCACAAATCCTGACGGATTTGAGTGGCAAGCCGGCCTCGTCTCAGCAACGGGAACGTCGTCTCTGCCGATACATCGAAATGTGCAGGCAGGCGGCGGGTGTGAGTAACCACACCCTCGTTGCGGATCGTATGCCAGCGGCTTTGCGCCATATCCCCTACTTCCGCCCTGAAATCAGAGCGGAATGTTGTCGTGTTTCTTCCACGGGTTCGTCAGCTTCTTATTGCGAAGCGAAGCGAACGCGCGGGATACGCGGCGGCGTGTCGAACGGGGCTGGATGACCTCGTCGATAAAGCCTTTTTCTGCGGCCACGAATGGGTTCGCAAAACGGTCCTCGTAGTCTTTGGTCCGCGCTGCGATTTTGTCGGGATCGCCCAGTTCGTTGCGATACAGGATCTCAACCGCACCCTTAGCACCCATCACCGCGATTTCCGCAGTCGGCCAAGCGTAGTTGAAGTCACCGCGCAGGTGCTTCGACGCCATAACGTCATATGCACCGCCGTAGGCCTTACGGGTGATGACGGTCACTTTCGGGACGGTCGCTTCGCCGTATGCGAACAGCAGCTTCGCGCCGTGTTTGATGACGCCGTTGTATTCTTGGCTAGTGCCCGGCAGGAAGCCCGGAACATCGACCAGCGTCAGGATCGGAATTTCGAACGCATCACAGAAGCGCACGAAACGTGCCGCTTTGCGGGACGAGTCAATGTCGAGGCAGCCTGCAAGAACCATCGGCTGGTTCGCAACAACGCCCACGGTCTGACCTTCCATACGGATAAAGCCCGTCAGGATGTTTTTCGCGTAGTCGGCCTGAATTTCAAAGAAGTCGCCTTCATCAGCGATTTTGCCGATCAGCTCTTTCATGTCGTAAGGCGTGTTCGGGTTATCGGGGATCAGGGTGTCCAGCGATTCCTCTACACGGTCCACTTCGTCAAAGAACGGACGAACGGGCGGCTTTTCGCGGTTGTTGAGCGGCAGGAAGTCCACGAGACGACGCACTTCAGCCAGTGCCTCAACGTCGTTCTCAAACGCGCCGTCAGCAACCGACGATTTCTTGGTGTGAGTCGATGCACCGCCGAGCTCTTCTGCGGTCACAACTTCGTTCGTCACGGTCTTAACCACGTCAGGGCCCGTTACGAACATGTAAGAGCTGTCACGCACCATAAAGATGAAGTCGGTCATCGCAGGCGAATACACCGCACCACCCGCGCACGGCCCCATGATCACAGAGATCTGCGGAACAACGCCCGATGCCATGATGTTGCGCTGGAACACGTCCGCATAACCCGCGAGCGAGGCAACGCCCTCTTGGATACGAGCACCGCCAGAGTCGTTCAGACCGATGACAGGCGCGCCGTTCTGCATCGCCATATCCATGATTTTGCAGATTTTTTCAGCGTGGGTTTCAGAGAGCGAACCGCCGAATACGGTGAAGTCCTGAGAGAACACATAGACCATACGGCCATTGATGGTGCCCCAGCCCGTGACAACACCGTCACCCGGCATTTGCTGTTCCTGCATACCGAAGTCGGTGCAGCGGTGCGCTTTGAACATGTCAAATTCTTCAAAGCTACCTTCGTCTAGAAGCAGCTCAATACGCTCGCGCGCGGTCAGCTTGCCTTTGGAATGTTGTGCATCAATCCGCTTTTGACCACCACCAAGCCGCGCAACTTCGCGACGGCCTTCGAGTTCTTGCAGGATATCTTTCATCTGGGGTCCCCTCCGACAGGTCGTTGACGGGAAACTATGTGAAAGATTATTGCGCGACAAATGAAATTGGGCAAATTTGCAAATAGTTGGATTAGCAAGACTTTGCATTTGCAAATCAGCTAACTCCACCAAGCCACCTCACCCGTCCCTTTCGCACAGATCACCCGTCAACTTTGCAGATAGACAGAGAGGTCTTTTGGGCGTAGCCAATCCAGCATGAGCATTGATCAATCGGTCAAGATTTTCGACCGCACCACCCCGCCCCATACGCTGACGCTGGTTTTATTGGCTGGCATGTCCGCACTCACCATGTCGATCTTCCTGCCATCCCTAAACGGTATGACAGTCTATTTCGGCACGGACTACAGCGTGATGCAATTCGCCGTCTCGGGCTACTTTGTTATGACCGCGGTGCTGCAGTTGATCATCGGGCCGATGTCGGATCGTTACGGGCGGCGGCCTGTTTTGCTCATCTCGCTCGGCCTGTTCGTCATCGCAACACTGGGCGGCATCTTTGCTCCGAACGTCTGGGTGTTCTTGGGCTTCCGCATGCTCCAAGCCTCTGTCGCATCCTGTATGGCACTCAGCCGTGCGGTGGTGCGTGACATTTACCCTGCGGATCAAGCGGCATCGAAGCTTGGCTATGTGACGATGGGCATGGCACTGGTTCCGATGCTCGGCCCTGTGATCGGCGGCGTCTTGGACCAGAACTTTGGCTGGCAGTCGGCCTTTGCCTTCCTTCTCGCCGCTGGCATCGGCGTTTTTACCCTGACCTATTTCGACCTCGGCGAAACCGCCAAGGGCACGGGGATGAAGTTCAGCGACCAGATTAAAACCTACCCCGAATTGTTCCGCTCTGTGCGGTTCTGGGGCTACGTCGCGTGCACGGCGTTTTGCGCGGGGGCCTTCTATGCGCTCCTCGGTGGGGCGTCGTTTGTGGCGGGCAC
>JAYPVO010000083.1:4381-9032 GCA_038134645.1 Paracoccaceae bacterium | reverse complement strand
GGCGTGAGGAAGCTGGTCTGCAAGGTCACAGCCACCATGATCACGAACCACAGAAGTGCGGGTTCATCGATTTCACCAAACCCCGGAATATCGAGGCCAAGGCCGTTCACGATCGGGCGCATCAGCGGCAGAACGATCAGTGTGATCTCGATCCAGTCGAGAACGAAGCCCAAGAGGAACACGAGGAACAGGATCATAAAGATCGTGCCTTCGGGGCCAAAGCCAGCACCACGGATCACGCCTTCGATCAGTTCGTCGCCGCCCAGTTCGCGCAGCACGTAAGAGAACACCGTCGCACCAAGGAAGATCGCAAAGATATAGGCCGTGGTGTTGAAGGTGGACTTCAGCACGTTCACCAGTTTGCGCAGGGTGAGCTTGCGATAGAGCATCGCGAGGAGGGTCGCACCCAATGCACCAACGCCAGAGGCTTCGGTCGGGGTGGTGAGGCCAGCAAAGATCGAACCCAGAACCGACAGGATCAGAAGAAGCGTCGGGATCACGGCGATCATCACGTCCTTCACGGCGGCCCAGTCAGGGCGGACAGCGCCTTCGGGAACGGGGGCGAGGTCGCGTTTAATCATGGAGACGACAAAGATGTAGACCAGATACAGACCACCGATGATCACGCCCGGGAATACGGCAGCCATAAAGAGGTCGCCAACCGACAGCGCCATTTGGTCAGCCATGATCACCAGCATGATCGACGGCGGGATCAGAATACCCAGCGTGCCAGAGGCAGAGACCACACCAGCGGCCAAACGCGGGCTGTATTTCTGCTCCATCATTGTGGGCAGGGACAGAACGCCCAGCAGAACAACGGATGCACCGATGATGCCAGTGGAAGCCGCGAGGATGATACCGATCAGCGTCACAGTGATCGCCAGACCACCGCGCACGGTGCCGAACAAACGCTGCATAGAGCGCATGAGTTTTTCAGCCACGCCGCTTTCGTCCAGCATCAGGCCCATGAAGATAAACATCGGAAGTGCCACAAGGATCGGGTTCGACATCGTGGAATAGACACGGTTCACGGTCGCGCCCAAGGTCAGATAGTCGAGGCCCGTGAGCGTGCGCTTGAGCCCTGTCCACGCCATGAAATTGTTGTCGAAGAGGTAAGCGATACCGCAATACATCACGCCCACACCCGCCAGCGTCCACGCAACGGGGAAGCCCGTGAACAGCAGCATGATGAAGGTCAGGAACATCGCGATAACGAGCTTTTCCTCGGTGTATTTGACGAGGAACGTCAGAGCGACGGTGATGGCGATAAAGACAAACAGAGTGATCAGGATCGTGCGGAGGCTACCGCCTTCGCGTTCGTCGGCATAGTTCATCCAAAGCGCGTGAACGTCGTGGATCAAACGGGCGACCGCAGCGAGCGCCAGAAGGCAGAAGCTGATCGGGATGATCGCTTTGAACGCCCAACGATACGGCAGACCCAAGGGGCTAGAGGACCGTTCGTCAACGCGGAAGCTTTCGTAGAAATAGTCGTAGCCTTGGTCGATCATCAGATAGATGAACGGGAACAAAAGGCAGAGGATACCGATGACTTCGATCACGCGCTGGCCGCGGCGGGACACCTGCATGTGCAGCACGTCCACACGCACGTGGCTATCGGTCACGAGCGCAAAGGAAATACCGATCATCGTTACCAACCCGTAGAAATGCCATTGGATTTCATCGAGTTGTGGGAAGTTTTGGTTCAGCACGTAGCGGAAGGCAACCTGCGTTACGATCGCAAGGACGAGCAGGACGTTGGCCCACATGACCACCAAACCGACGCTTTTGACAGCACTGTCGAGCGCATTGGCAACAGGTTGAATGTCGCGGTCGGGGTGTTCTTGGAGCGCTTCATAGACTTCGACGGGATCATCGGACGAATGGATATTATTCGACATGGTTCCTCCTCCTAGGAAACGTGCGGAAAAGGGTCAGTGACCCCTTGGAAGTAATTCGGAGAAATAAGAAGCGGGAGGATCGTTTGGACCCTCCCGCATGTGTGGCTTACCGCGGCAAGAACGCGTTTTCTTTCCAGATCTGGTAGCCTTCGCGGAACTCGTTCATGTCAGCCAGAACTGCTGCGAAGAATTCGTCGTTTGCAGCTTGTTCAGCAGCGACTTCTTCCCAACCAGCTTTGAAGGTGTCGAGCATCTCTTGGTTCCACTGACGGATTTCAACGCCGTTGTTTTCAACGTTGTCCATCATGACCGAGAACTGCATCGCTTCGCCTTCAGCGAAGGAGTCAGCCATCGATGCCTTACATGCGTTTTCGATGATCGCACGCTGGGTGTCGGATGCTTCGTTCCAGGTGTCGCCGTTGATCAGAAGTTCAAAGACGGTCGCTTGCTGGTGCCAACCCGGGAAGTAGTTGAACTTCACCAGTTTGTAGAAGCCAAGACGGGTGTCCACTGCGGGCAGCGAGAATTCGGTTGCGTCGATTGCACCGTTTTCCAGAGCCGAGAAGATTTCGCCACCCGGCAGCAGCGAGGTTGCAACGCCGAGTTTCTGCATGACTTCACCGCCGAGGCCGAAGAAGCGCATTTTCAGACCCTGCAGGTCTTCGGGCGAGTTAACTTCGTTTGCGAACCAGCCCGAGGTTTCCGGAGCGGTGATTGCGCAAGGCAGAACGTGAACGTTGTAGCCAGCATCATCATACATCTGCTGATACAGGGTCATGCCGTTGCCGTAGTAGAGCCACGCCATGTATTCGCCAGCTTCAGGACCGAACGGAACAGCCGAGAACAGCGGTGCCGCTGGGATCGAGCCAGCCCAGTAACCAGCGGTGGTGTAGCCAGAGTTGATTTTGCCGGTCGATACAGCTTCGAGGATTTCGAACGGCGGAACCAGTTCGCCCGGCTCGTAAACGCGCATGCGCAGGCTACCGCCCGACATCAGTTCCAGCTGTTCAGCAACGCGTGGGATCGGCGAACCAAGACCCGGAAGTGCGGTGTTAAACGCAACAGGGGTTTTCAGCAGGATCGGATCGTCTTCTGCCATTGCAGCGGGTGCAGCCAGTACCAACGCGGATACAGCGAGTGCGGTGAATTTATTCATGGTCTCTCCTCCATTTAAACGTGCCGACCCGTGGTCAGCGGTCCCGAATGGGATGGAGTGGTAAAAACAATATACCACTGTGACCAGTCAACAATAAAATTTACCACCTTTGATAAATGAAGGGAGTAATTGTAGCTAAACGCATCTTTAAGATGTTGGTTTATTTGCCATCTCGAGAGGCAAATTCAGTGAAATTCTCACGAAATTACAAAGGACAAGAGATCGTAATTTGACCTCTTGGGCCTGGCGACTTGATTTTATGGCTGGAAAATTTAACTTACCTCTCAATCTGACCAATTCAGCCGAGGAGGGGCCGTTCGATGGTGAAGCAAAGCGCATTATTTGAACCGATTGCTCACGATTCGGTGTCGGATGCAGTGGTCCATCAGATCGAAACCATGATCGTGAATGGCATCCTCAAAGAGGGTGCGCGCCTGCCGTCTGAACGCGAAATGGCAGAGCGGTTAGAGGTGTCGCGCCCGAAACTGCGTGAGGCCCTGAAGCAGCTTGAGGAAGAGGGGCTTCTCATCGTTCGTCACGGTGAGGGGTCGTTTGTCGCGCAGCTGACGGGCACTGCGATGACGCCTGCGTTCCTTGATCTCTACGCGCGGCATCCCGCGGCGTTTTATGACTATCTGGAGTATCGTCGCGAACAGGAGGCCTTTGCCGCTCGGTTGGCTGCGCAGCGGGCAACCCAGACCGATAAGGACATCATCGCGTCGATCTTGGACCGCATGATTAAGGCCCATGAGGATCAAGACCTTGAAACTTCAAAGGTCGCGGACATCAAATTCCACACCGCCGTTGCGGATGCGAGCAACAACTCCACGCTCATTCACATGATGGCGTCGATCTATGATCTGACCCGTAGAGGGGTGTTCTATAACCGCAATTTCCTGCGCACGATTGATACTGCGGGTGATCGGTTGCTCGAACAACACAAGGCGATTGCCGAAGCAATCTTTGCCAGTGACCCTATCGCGGCAGAGGCCGCAGCCCGCGCGCACATCGATTTCGTCGAGACGTCGTTCCGTCTGGGGCATGACCGCGAACAGCGCGAGCGGATGGCGGAAAAGCGCAAACTGCTTTTGGAAAAGGGCTAAAAGGCGATCTCAACAAATAACGAGACAAATCCAAAATTTGCCTTAGGTTGACGCCTGTTCGGGCGCCCCGCCGCAAAGGGGCCAAAATAGAACCAGTTGGAAGGGAGGCTAACTGTCGTTCGTATGGAGTTCGTAGAGTTTTCTCATAACCTATGGCTGATTGTGGCATCCTTTGCGGTGGCACTGATGGCGGGCTTTACAGGCCTGAGCCTAACCAACGGGTTGTCTACTTATTCCTACACACAGCGCAAAATCGCGATCTCGTTCGCGTCGATTGCGCTGGGGGGCGGCATCTGGTCGATGCACTTTGTTGCGATGCTCGGCCTGCAATTGCCTTTCGTCTTTTACTATGACGCGGCGGTGACGCTGACCTCTGCCTTGGTTGCGATCCTCGTGGTGGGTCTGGCTCTGATGATCCTGCACTTTGGTAAACGCACGCGGGCAAAGCTGTTGCTTGCAGGGGTGATCGTCGGCGTTGGGATCGGGGCGATGCA
>JAYPVO010000083.1:0-4281 GCA_038134645.1 Paracoccaceae bacterium | reverse complement strand
ATGATCGGGAACGAGACTTTGGCGATTGGCGTTGTGTTGTCGAGCTTTGCGCTCTGCGGGGCATTCTTGCTTTCGACAACCACGTTCTTGCCGAGCGAGAGCGCACCCGCCGAGGCCGTAACCGAAGCACAGCCGATCGAAGAAACGCCAGCGCCAACGCGGATAGCGACCCGTCAGATTCCCTATGAACAAGAGGGGCGCACGCAGTTCATTGATGCGTCCAATGTGGCGGCTATCCGCGCCGAAGGGCACTACACTTACATCTACACCAAATCGGGTCAGTTCTTTTGCGCGTGGTCGATTGCGGATGCCACGAAACGTCTCGCGAATTCGAACTTTATTAAGACCCACCGCAGTTATCTGGTGAACCCCGCGATGGTCACGGGCTTTGAACGACTGAAGGATACGGGTGTCGTTTACTTCAATCTGCCCGAGCTACCGAAGGTCCCAGTGAGCCGTTCGCAGCTGAAACCCGTGCGTGACGTTTTGGGCGTTTAACGCTTTCGCATTTCGTGCGGGCCTATTCGCATTTCGTGAAAATTCCCTCGTTTTTCGCTGACGCGCCGATGACTGCGGTGTGCTTTGGTACACAGTCTGTCCCTCATCCGATCATTACCGGCAGGGAGGGCCACTAATGATTCCAGCCTCATTCGATTACCATCGACCATCCGACATGGACGGTGTCATTGCGCTCTTGAAAGAGCACGGTGATGACGCTCGTGTGCTGGCCGGTGGACACAGCCTCATTCCGATGATGAAGCTCCGCATGGCAGAGGTTCCGCACCTCATCGACCTTCAGTCGATCGAAAGCCTGCGCGGGATTTCCATCAACGGGTCGCGTGTCACCATCGGTGCGATGGTCACGCAGCATGACATCATCAACCACGCGGAACTGACCAAGGTCGCTCCGATCATGCGCGAGACATCGTTGCAGATCGCGGACCCGCAGGTGCGCTACATGGGCACCGTCGGCGGCAACGTTGCGAACGGCGACCCAGGCAACGACATGCCGGGTCTGATGCAGTGCCTCGATGCGACACTGCATTTGGTGGGGCCCGATGGCACCCGCGAAGTTGCGGCTCGTGACTACTACGAGGCGGCCTATGTCACCGCGCGCGAAGAGGACGAAGTTCTCACCGCGATCAGCTTTGACGCGCCGTCGGGTGGGTATTCCTATGAAAAGCAGAAGCGCAAAATCGGTGACTACGCCACTGCTGCTGCTGCCGTCACCATCCAAACCTCGGGTGGCAAAGTGTCGAGCGCGTCGATCGCGATGACCAACCTCAGCGACGTGCCTGTGTGGTCCGAAGCTGCGGCTGATGCTCTGGTTGGCACCGCCTGCGATGCAGACGCGATCAAAGCCGCCGTCAACGCGATGCTCGATGACATCGACCCGACCGAAGACAACCGCGGGCCAGTTGCGTTCAAACGCCATGTGGCCGGCATCATCCTCACTCGCGCGATCACCCGCGCTTGGGACCGCGCGTAAGGAGAGACCCATGTCAAACAAGATGCACATCAAACTCAACGTGAACGGCGAGGGCCATGAGTTTCTGGCCGAACCGCGCGAACTGTTGATCTACACCCTGCGCGAACGCCTGAACATCACGGGCCCGCACATCGGTTGCGAAACGTCCCACTGTGGCGCTTGCACCGTCACCATCAACGGTAAGTCGGTGAAAGCCTGCACCATGTTCGTCGCCCAAGCTGACGGCGCAGACATCACCACCATCGAAGGTCTGGGCGGCCCCGACAACATGCACGTCCTGCAAGAAGCGTTTCGTGAACACCACGGGCTTCAGTGCGGTTACTGCACACCGGGCATGATCACTCGGGCGTCCAAACTGCTCGAAGAAAACCCGAACCCGACTGAAGAAGAGGTTCGCTTTGGCATGGCAGGGAACATCTGCCGCTGCACGGGCTACCAGAACATCGTGAAATCCATCCTTGCCGCTGCAAGCGAGCTGAACGCCGCGAAGGAGGCCGCAGAATGAAAGACCTGAACGAAGATCAAGTAGAGCGTTCCGCCAAGCTCAAGGGCATGGGTTGCTCGCGTAAGCGGGTTGAGGACGCGCGTTTCACCCAAGGCAAAGGCAACTACGTCGATGACGTGAAACTGCCTGGCATGCTGCACGGCGATTTCGTCCGTTCGCCCTATGCCCACGCTCGCGTGAAATCCATTGATACGTCCAAGGCAATGGCGCTCGATGGCGTGATTGCGGTTCTGACGGCGGCAGACCTCGCTCCGTTGAACCTGCACTGGATGCCGACCCTTGCGGGCGACAAACAGATGGTTCTCGCGGATGGCAAGGTGCTGTTCCAAGGTCAGGAAGTCGCCTTTGTCGTCGCCAAAGACCGCTTTATCGCGGCTGACGCGGTCGAACTGGTCGAGGTTGATTACGAAGAACTGCCCGTGATTGTGAACCCGTTCGAGGCGCTGCAATCCGATCTGGTTCTGCGTGAAGACATCGCTGACCAGAAAGAAGGCGCTCATGGTCCGCGCAAACACCACAACCACATCTTTACGTGGGAAATCGGTGAAGAAGCTGCGACCAACGACGTGATCGACAACGCCGAAGTCGTCGCGACCGAAACCGTCTACTACCACCGCACGCACCCATGCCCGCTGGAAACCTGCGGCTCGGTCGCGTCGATGGACAAGGTGAACGGCAAGCTCACCGTTTGGGGCACGTTCCAAGCACCGCACGTCGTGCGGACCGTGGCGTCCCTTCTGTCGGGTATCGAAGAGCACAACATCCGTGTGATCTCCCCCGACATCGGCGGCGGCTTTGGCAACAAAGTGGGCGTTTATCCGGGCTACGTCTGTTCGATCGTTGCATCCATCGTCACAGGCAAGCCTGTGAAGTGGATCGAGGACCGTATGGAAAACCTCATGTCCACGGCCTTTGCTCGCGACTACTGGATGACGGGTAAAATCGCTGCGACCAAGGACGGCAAAATCACTGGCCTTCATTGCCACGTGACCGCAGACCACGGTGCATTCGACGCCTGTGCGGACCCGACCAAGTTCCCCGCTGGCTTTATGAACATCTGCACGGGGTCTTATGACATCCCGACCGCTTACCTCGCGGTTGATGGTGTCTACACGAACAAAGCACCGGGTGGCGTGTCCTACCGTTGTTCGTTCCGTGTGACCGAAGCGGTTTATTTCATCGAACGGATGATCGAAGTTCTCGCGATCGAGTTGAACATGGATGCGGCAGAGCTGCGTCGGATCAACTTTATCAAGAAAGAACAGTTCCCGTATCAGTCGGCTCTCGGCTGGGAATATGACTCGGGCGATTATCACACCGCATGGGATAAGGCGCTGAAAGCGGTCAACTACGAAGGGCTGCGCAAAGAGCAGGCCGAACGGGTTGAAGCGTTCAAGCGTGGTGAGACCCGTTCGATCATGGGCATCGGCCTGACCTTCTTTACCGAGATCGTCGGCGCTGGTCCTGTGAAAAACTGCGATATCCTCGGTATGGGGATGTTCGATAGCTGCGAAATCCGCATCCACCCAACAGGGTCCGCGATTGCGCGTCTGGGCACCATTTCGCAGGGTCAGGGTCACGCAACAACCTTTGCGCAGATCCTCGCGTCCGAGATTGGTCTGCCAGCGGATAGCATCACCATCGAAGAAGGTGATACCGACACCGCGCCATATGGTCTGGGCACCTACGGTTCCCGTTCGACCCCAGTAGCAGGTGCGGCAACCGCTCTCGCTGGTCGGAAAATCCGTGCGAAAGCGCAGATGATCGCGGCGTACCTCCTTGAGGTGCACGACGATGACCTTGAGTGGGACATCGACCGCTTTGTCGTGAAGGGCGCACCTGAACGGTTCAAAACCATGAAGGAAATCGCTTATGCGGCTTACAATCAGGCCATCCCAGGCGTTGAGCCAGGCCTAGAAGCTGTCAGCTACTACGATCCGCCGAACATGACATACCCGTTCGGTGCCTACATCTGCGTCATGGACATCGACGTGGATACTGGCGTCCAAACCATCCGCCGCTTCTATGCGTTGGATGACTGCGGCACCCGTATCAACCCGATGATCATCGAAGGTCAGGTGCATGGTGGTTTGACCGAAGCTCTCGCTGTCGCACTGGGCCAAGAGATCGCCTACGACGACATGGGCAACGTGAAAACGGGGACGTTGATGGACTTCTTCCTGCCGACCGCATGGGAAGTGCCGAACTACGAAACCGACCACACCGTCACCCCGTCCCCGCACCACCCAATCGGTGCCAAGGGCGTGGGCGAAAGCCCGCACGTCGG
>JAYPVO010000082.1:0-9066 GCA_038134645.1 Paracoccaceae bacterium | reverse complement strand
GTCTCGAGGGTTCGAATCCCTTCGTCTCCGCCATTATCTGGCATCGCTATTAGGATTTATACTTTGGTCCCTTCGCGGCATTTTTGTGCTACGACAGGCCGAGGAGGACCGATGTCATTTCTTGAAATTCTCGAATATTCGTCTGTGTTTATCTTTGCGCTGACTGGTGCATTGGTGGCCAGTAGAGCGCAATTGGATCCGGTTGGTTTCCTATTCATTGCAGCATTGACTGCGGTGGGAGGCGGCACTGTTAGGGACCTTCTGTTGGATCGAAATCCACTTTTCTGGATCGACAAACCTATCGTGCTTGTGATCGCAGCGGTCGCTGCAATGATCACGTTCTTTACAGCACATTTACTGGAAAGCCGCTTGAAAACACTCACTTGGTTGGACGCCGCTGCTCTTGCAGTGGCGGTGCCAACAGGGGTCGGCGTGGCTGTTAACCAATCTCAGGAATGGCCAATTGTTTTAATCATGGGCGTCACGACAGGTTGCTTTGGCGGGCTGATGCGCGACGTAGTCTGCAATGAGGTCCCGCTCGTCCTGAAACAGGGGGAATTGTATATCTCTGCGGCGTTCATTGGTGCCGGCGCTGCGATGATTGCTATTGGTGCGGGGATTGCTCAGCCAATCGCTTTGATCTTTTGCGCAGGCGTTACATTTGCCCTACGTGCAGGGAGCCTCGCGCTCGGCTGGTCGATGCCTGCTTACAAGAGCCGACCACCGCGCCAATAATTATTCTGGATTCACCATACCCCAGAGTTCTGGCGGAAAAATTTTGACCAAAAGGACCACGGCGATACAGGCAAACAACCACCCGCCTGGCCGTGTAAACATCCAAATCAGAAACCAAATCATGAAATTCAGCGCCATGCGCGGTAATCCCATGAGGAGGAACATCAGATGTGCTCCGGTAGTGTCATACCGCGAAGAGCATCTTCGGTGCTGACTGGCTTTTTGCCTTCGCGTTGAAGGCGGGTGATCTCAACAGCGCCCTCGCCACATGCAATGGTGAAGCCGTGCAGCACTTGGCCAGCCTTGCCGTCGCCGTCAGCCAATTTGGAGCCGAGAAGTTTAACCCGCTCACCATTCACATCGCACCACGCGCCCGGGAACGGCGACAGACCACGGATCTGACGGTCAATCACTTCAGCGGGCTGCGACCAATCAATGCGCGCCTCTGCCTTGTCGATTTTGGATGCGTAGGTCACGCCGTCTTGCGGCTGGACCTCAGGGACGAGGGTTTCCAGACGGGACAAGGCCTCAACGATCAGTTTTGCACCCATGTCGGACAGCCAATCATGTAATTGCCCTGTCGTCTCTTCGGCACCGATCGCAGTGGTCTGACGCATCAGAACTGGGCCAGTGTCCAAACCAGCCTCCATCTGCATGATACAGACGCCCGTCTCAGCATCACCCGCCATGATCGCACGGTGAATGGGAGCAGCACCGCGCCAACGAGGCAGCAAGGACGCATGGATATTAAGGCACCCGTGTTTCGGGGCGTCCAAGAGGCTCTGCGGTAGGATCAACCCGTAGGCAACGACAACAGCAACGTCTGCCTGTAGTGCCTCAAACGCAGCGACATCCTCTGCATCTTTAAAGTTCACAGGATGACGAACCGCGATACCGAGCTCTTCTGCACGAGCCTGAACGGGGCTTGGTCGATCCTTTTTACCGCGTCCTGCTGGACGTGGCGGTTGCGAATAAGCAGCAACAACATCGTGACCCGCATCTACCAGTGCCTGCAAGACCGGAACCGAGAAGTCTGGGGTCCCCATAAACACAACGCGCATTGGATTATCCGTTCAGTTTCTTTGCCTTGCGGATCAGCATGTCACGCTTCACCTTCGACAGATTGTCGAAATACATTTTGCCGTTCAGGTGATCGATCTGATGCTGAACCGAGGTCGCCCATAGGCCAACAAAGTCGCGATCTTCCATTTCGCCCTGCTCGTTCAGGAACCGAACAGTGACGGCACGCGGTCGCGTTACCTTGGCCGAAACGCCGGGCAAATTCGGAGAGGCTTCTTCATGGTCGCGGGGCTGAACCGAAGCATGGAGAACCTCGGGGTTCGCCATTCTTACAGCTTTGCCGCGCTCGTCAGAGCAATCGACGACCGCCAAGCGCAGGTCGATACCCAACTGAACTGCAGCGAGGCCAACGCCCGGCATTGCATCCATCGCCTCGACCATTTCGGACCAGATGGCACGAATGTCATCTGTGATGGCTTCGACAGGTGTAGCGGCTGTGCGCAACGACCTATGCGGCCACATAACGAAAGGACGATGCGCCATCAGCCGCGCGCCAGTTCGCGTTTCAGTTTTTGCATTTTACGCGTGATCATCTGCCGTTTGAGCGGCTTCAGGTAGTCGATGAACAGCGTGCCGTTGAGGTGGTCGATTTCATGCTGAACGCAGGTCGCCCAGAGGTTATCGAACTCTTCTTCAACCATCTTACCGTCCAGATCGAGCCACCGAACGCGCACCATTTTCGGGCGTTCCACTTCGGCGAACTGGTCGGGGATCGAGAGGCAGCCCTCTTCGTAGACGTTCTTTTCGTCCGACTCCCAAATCACTTCAGGATTGATCAGAACCATCGGGTTCGGTTTTGCTTCTGGATCACGCTGAGCATCCATGACCAGCAGACGGTTCAAGATACCAATCTGCGGCGCGGCAAGCCCGATACCGGGTGCATCGTACATGGTTTCAATCATATCGTCGGCCTGCTTGCGGATTTCTTTCGAAACCTCTGCAACAGGGTCAGCAACCTTTTTCAGGCGCGGGTCGGGATGGATCAAGATGGGTCGCAATGTCATGCTCGGCATGTAGCGTTTCCCGTGCGATCCCGCAAGGATTGGCTCACCTCTAGACCTTTCGTCTCGATCGGCGCAAACATTGGCGCATTACAGGCCTGAACTCTGGAGACCCAAATGAATTTCGACGAAATCATCGACCGTCGCGGCACCCATAACGTCAAATGGGACGAGATGCAGGCCATCTACGGTGTGTCGCCAGATGACGGACTCGCAATGTGGGTCGCCGATATGGACTTTGCCGCGCCCGACTGTGTTCGTGCTGCAATCCAGAAGCAGGCCGAACATGGGGTCATGGGCTACTTTGGAAACGAAGGTCCCTACAAAGAGGCTATCTGCTGGTGGATGGAAAACCGCCATGGATGGAGCGTCGATCCGAAATCGATTTTCACGACACATGGTTTGGTGAACGGGACGGCGCTTTGCGTTGATGCATTCACCAATGTCGGCGACGGCGTTGTCCTCTTTACCCCCGTTTACCATGCCTTTGCCCGCGTCATTCGGGCCGCTGGCCGCAAGGTGGTGGAATGCCCGCTGGTGAACAACAACGGTCGGTATGAATACGATTTCGACGCCTATGACGCCCAGATGACGGGGACCGAAAGAATGGTCATTCTTTGCTCTCCCCACAATCCGGGAGGCCGCGTTTGGTCAAAGGCTGAGCTAGAGGCCGTCGCCGCCTTTGCAAAACGGCATGACCTGGTCCTTGTGTCAGACGAAATTCATCACGATCTCATTATGCCCGGTCATAGCCACATCCCGATGACCAAGATCGACGGGATTGAGGACCGCCTCGTCATGATGACCGCGACGACCAAAACATTTAACATCGCAGGGAGCCATTCGGGCAACGTGATCATCGCTGATCCAGACCTGCGGGCCAAATTCGCAGCACGTATGGCCGCGCTTGGCCTTTCGCCCAACTCATTCGGATTGTTCATGGCCATGGCCGCCTACTCACCCGAAGGCGCCGCATGGGTTGATGAACTGTGCGTTTATCTAGACGGCAATCGCCGTCTCTTTGACGAAGGGGTAAATGCGATCCCAGGTGTAAACTCAATGGAGCTGGAATCGACCTACCTAGCTTGGGTCGATTTTGAAGGCACTGGGATGACGCGGGACGAATTCACCACACGTGTCCAGTCTGTCGCAAGAATCGCACCGAACCACGGGCCTAGCTTTGGCCTCGGTGGCGACAGTTTTCTGCGCTTTAATCTGGCCACACCTCGGTCGCGGATCAAAGACGCCGTCGAGCGCCTTCAGTCTGCCTTCTCCGATCTTCAGTAGCGATTCGTATAGTTGGGGTGGGGCCTCCTCGCCCCAACTATCATTCCTGTGATTAGCTGCTCGTCAGGTAACCAGCTGGCAGTTCACGGGCACGGACAAAATCTGCCGCAGGACCATCAGCAACTGCCTGATGCCACTTAAAGTCGAACACACGTTCGCCTTCTTCCTCACGAGACGTCACCACTAGGGCTTGGTACAAGCACTTCGGACCGTCATATATCTTGACGTGTCCGCGCAACTTTGGCGCGTCCTTCGCGTCCATAGCGAACCCAGTGTCCCACATACGATGGATGCGATACACCTTATCGCCATCGTGCACGCATAGACGTGACGACCGCAACATCGCGGCGCGGCGGGCATCCTCGAGACCTTTGCGAACGGCTTCAGGCAGAAATTCGGACATGGGCGTCTCCTCCAGACTTGGATAGGATGATGGGCTTAATAAAAACCAAATCAACCTATCCATTTGTGCCTGTTGCAAAATTTCCACAGGAAACGTTGCGTTACGCCTTTGCTTTGGGTCTCAGAACGTGTGGACGTGCCGCATCATAAAGGGCCGAGTCTGGGAAACCATGCCCCCCGCCCAAGGCAGGCCCCGCGAGGATCAGAGCCGTCCGAGTGATCTTGGCATCGCGTACTTTGGCGTGAATGTCAGAGATCGTTCCACGAATGATCATCTGGTCCGGCCAACCCACGCGATACACAACCGCAACGGGACAGTCGGCACCGTAATGAGGCGCAAGCTGACGTTCGATTTCGCGAAGCGCACGAATACCAAGGTGGATCGCGAGTGTCGCGCCCGTCTTTGCGAAATTCTCCAGCGTTTCGCCCGCAGGCATCGACGTCGACTTCATCGACATACGAGTGAGAACGATCGACTGAGCAAGTTCGGGGATTGTCAGTTCTTGACCGAGCGCCGCCGCGGCAGCGGCATAAGCTGGCACACCCGGTACGATCTGATAGTCGATATTGTCAGCCTTCAGACGGCGGATCTGTTCAGCAATCGCACCGTAAAGGGACGGGTCGCCCGAATGGACGCGGGCCACATTCTCTCCGCGCTGATGAGCAGCCACGATCTCTGCGTGCGTTTCATCCAGCGTCATCGGCGCGGTGTCCATGACACGCGCCCCTTCTGGCGCACAGGCGACGACTTGTTCAGGGACCAGCGAACCAGCGTAAAGGCACACAGGACATTCGCCAATCAAACGCTGAGCTTTGATCGTGAGTAGCTCTGGATCACCTGGTCCAGCGCCAATGAAAAATACGGTCATTTGGAATTCCTTTCACCGCTCAGGTCGCCATCAATTTTGCGAGCGTACCCACGGGGCGTAAACATACGTGGGCCTTCGCCCAGTTGAGCCAAGCGGCTATTAGACGAACCGACCAGAACAACGGTCAGCATATCGACTTCATCGACCTCAAGGTCGGCGAGACGGCGATAGCGAACATATTCCTCTGGACGGCCAAGCGAGGACGCCAGCATCACGGGCGTATCTGCAGGGCGGTGCTGCAGCAGGATATCGCGAGCCTCAGCCAGCAACGTGCGGCGGGTTTTCGATACAGGATTGTAAAACGCGATGACAAAGTCGCCTTCGGCAGCCGCGTGGAGACGGCGGATAATATCATCACGCGGGGTCAGAAGATCCGACAACGAAATTGTGCAGAAGTCATGACCCAGCGGCGCACCAGCCCGAGCTGCCGCGCCCTGAAGCGCAGAAACACCCGGCGAACAGACAACATCAACGCGACGTGCAGCATCAGACACGCCGAGAGCTTCTGGCGAACGGTCCAGCAGTTCGAACGTCAACGCACCCATCGCATAGATACCCGCATCACCCGAGCAAACCAGAGCCACATTGCGCCCCTCGCCAGCGCGTTCCAGCGCATAACGGCAACGGTCTTCTTCACCGCCAAGCGGGAAATCGCTGCGGATTTTGCCGTGAGCAAGAGGGCCGAGAAGATCAATATACAATCCATAGCCAACCAGTTCATCGGCCTCGGCGACTAATTTGGACACTTCTGGTGTCCGCCATGTCGCCTGACCAGGCCCGATCCCAACGACCGACAAACGACCACGGGAACGGCCTTTCATTTCGGTGATCGGGGCATCAGCACGCGCAATCGCACAGGTCGTATTCGCAGTCTTCGTCTTCTCAACTACGAGCTTACCGTCCGACGCAGCAAGGGCCGCACCTTCGGACACTCCGTGGCAACCGACTTCGGCGAACACAATTTCAGACGGGTTCGCGACCTTCTGTGCTTCGAGTTCTTCCGCAGTGAACAAACGCAGCGGAACGCCGAGCCGTTTGGCGACTATATTCATCGCAGGCTCATCACCCTTGAGGTCAATGGTCGCAACGCAGGCCACAGCGCCTTGCGCGATACCTGCGTTTTGCAGGGTCGTCGTCACAAGGGACCAAAGTTCTTCAGCATCGGCATTGCGCGCGCACCCGACCCCGACGACATAGGTCTGAGGATGGTAAACGAGCGTCTTCGCGTTCCCTTCAACAGGTGCCTCCGAGACGACGAGGTTGACCGCGCCACCATTGGCTTCGAGGTCGAAAATGTTCTCGCCAGTCAGCGAAATCCCTTCGCCTGCCAAAATAGCTGCCATCGCGTCTTTGGCGTCCAGCGGGTTGGCCAGTCGATAGCCAGCGGGCGGCGCGTCAAGCGCAACACCGATCGCAACATCACCTGCGGTGGTGACAGCGGCCTTAGCTTCCAAGACCGTCGCAATTTCTTGCGCCAAACGGTTCGCGCCACGATGACCGCCCAACAAAGGAATGACGACCGAACCGTCATCGCTTACCGAAAGGACGGGGGGTTCGCTGCGCTTATCCGACAAGAGCGGTGCAACAGCGCGGATCAAAATACCAGAGGCGCAGACACCGATGATTGGAACACCCGCCGCAAACAAATCACGCGCATGATCCAACGCATTTGCGAAATATGCATCCGCGTGATCGACGCGACCTTCGCGACCGTGAACGGCCAACCCCAAGGCAGACGCAACCTTATGCGCCACGGCCTCACCAGAGCGCGAAAGCGCCATCACAACAGGTTTTACAGCCACGGGTCGGCTCCCTTTGTCAGAAGTATCATTGAGAAGTAAGGCGCATTTTCCGGCGCATCGCGCAGCGGAAGGACGACTTGGTTTTGCAAGGTCGCGCGTTCGATGTAGGTGGCATGTTCGGCCAGACCCAAATCGCTAATTACCGCACGGATTTTAGCCAAATGACGGCCAACTTTCATAATTGCCACACTTTCTGCACCCGCAATTCGCGAACGCAGCTCATCTTCGGGCAGCGGACCTGGCAGAACGGTTAGACGTTCATTGCGGGCAACCAAGGGCCGACCAGCGACAGAAGCGCAGGCTGTGATCGATGTCACACCAGGGACGACTTCGCAGGTAAATCGGTCAGATAGGCGAGCGTAGAGATACATGAAGGAGCCGTAGAAAAACGGATCGCCTTCGCAGAGGACGACAACGTCCTGACCTGCCTCCAAGGCCTCCGCAATCTGCGCAGCACCAACGTCGTAAGCAGCTTGTGCTGGGCCACGTTCGGTCGTCATCGGGACTTCCATGACAATCTCTTTTGCGTCCGCCGAAATCAAATCAGCAGCTATCGAGCGCGCAAAACTATCGCCACCAACCAACGCAGGATAAGCGACAACTTTTGCTCCTTCGATCAAGCGGGCGGCGCGCAGCGTCATCAAATCTGGTGCGCCCGGCCCGAGGCCAACACCGTAGAGAGTTCCAGTCATGATTTCACGATGCTCCATTGGGTCACGGTCATTGCCGGTCGCCAGCCTGTGAGGCGGCCCACGGGCTCTGCACGCTCAACCGAGAGACGGATCAATTGCCCGCCAAATTTCGAATGCAGGTCGCGCAATATGGCTTCGGTTTCGAGGGTAACTGCGTTCGCCACGAAACGACCGTAGCTGGACAATGCGTCCCACGCGATTTGAAACGTCTCTTGGGTCAAGCCACCGCCAACGAACACCGCGTCTGGCTTCGGCAATCCGACCAAATTCTCAGGCGCACGACCCTCAATTACGGTTAACCTAGGCGCACCCAAGGCCAGTGCGTTCTGGGTCGCGAGGGCGATGCGATCCGCCCGAGGCTCAACCCCAAATGCCACCGCATCCCGTGCGCCACGCATCCACTCAATCGCAACCGAACCGCTTCCGCAGCCGATGTCCCAAAGGACCGCACCGCGCATCGGCATGAGCTTCGCCAGTGTGATTGCACGAACTTCTTGCTTGGTCATCGTGCCGTCCGAGGCGAACGCATCGTCAGGCAACCCCATCAACGGCAACACTTGCGCGCCCTCGCTCGCAACGCACTCAACAGCCATGCTGTTGAAATCAGGCACAACGTGATCCCACTCGGACGCTATGCCGTCAAAACGCGTTTCCCGATCACCACCCAGCGCACCGAACACCGTAATCCGCGACGCGCCGTAGCCACGCGCCGTCAAAATTTCCGCAACTTCGGACGGCGTTTGCGCACCTGTGGTCAAGAGCAGCAAACGTGCATTCGGACGAATGAACGGGATCATCTGTTGAACGGGTCGCCCGTGGACGGTCAGCGTTTCGAGGTCCGCGAGGCTCCAGCCCATTCGAACAGCGAGCCATTGAAATGCGGAAAGTTGGGGGTGAAACACCACCTCTTCCGCTTCGAAAGACTTCGCGATTTTTGGCCCCACCGAGTACCAAAGCGGATCGCCCGTCGCCAAAACAACGACGCGTTTTCCACGATGTGCGCGAATGGTGTCGATCAGCGCGTCAAACGGCGACGGCCATGCAATCCGCTCTGACTTGAGGTTAGGGGTTAGCCCATGATGACGTTCCCCGCCGATGATAACATCGGCCTGTTCGACCGTCGCACGGGTGACAGGCGTCAAACCGTCCATCCCGTCTTCGCCGATCCCAACAATGTTGAGCCAAGCGGTCATGTCCG
>JAYPVO010000081.1:0-9111 GCA_038134645.1 Paracoccaceae bacterium | reverse complement strand
AAAAAGCCGCAAGAGCCTTTTTGCAAAAAGTTCAAAAAACTTACACATCACCCGATTTTTTGTGTGTTTTCATTGGTTTGAGCAATTTCATTTCGCCGAACCTAAGGTCGCACGACCGATAATTGCTGCGCCGCAGTAATGCGCCCCATCCAGATATAGAGTTATCCACAGAACGGCCTACTATTGGCAGCGATAGCGCCTTGAATCACCCCCGACTCAATCGGTGAATCGCGTCGAGTCGCACTACGAACAGCAAAACAATCGCACCGAAATAGATGAAGGGTTCAATCGGCCAGCCTTTGACCAGCCATATAAAGTGAACAGAGCCCAGCAAAACCGCTGGATATGTCAGCTTGTGCAGAGATCGCCATTGAGCACCCAAGCGGCGGACGCTCATATTGTTCGATGTGATCGCCAAAGGGATCAGAAGCACAAAGCTCGCCATTCCGATTGTCACATAGGGGCGCTTGAGTATGTCTTCCCAAACACGGGACAGCGATTGAACGTCAAGGAGCATCCAAACTGTCAGGTGCGCCACGACAAAGAAGAAGGCCGTTACCCCCAAAGCCCGACGATATTTGATGAGGTTCAATCCAGCGTATCGGCGAAGAGGCGTAATACAAAGACCTGCCACGAGAAGCTGTAGTGCCGTCGAGCCATACTCACGCTCCAAAGCGTTAATCGGCTCTGGCCCTAACCCGCCAGTTAGACCGAGCCAGAACAGCCAAGCCGCCCACAGGCTTCCTACCATATATATAGGCCACGCGGGGATCTTGCGCGTGGCCCGATTGATACGATCCACAATCATTAAAATTCTTCGGCTAGGTTCATGCCATCATAGAGGCTGGCAACCTCGTCATAGCCATTGAACATCAGCGTATCCTGACGACTTGCGAAAAGGCCTCCGCCGATCCGACGTTCCGAGGCTTGCGACCAGCGTGGATGCGACACATTTGGATTCACATTACTATAGAAGCCATATTCTCGCGCATTGATGAGGTTCCACGTCGCTGGCGGCTGCTCATCGGTCAGCGTGATCCGCACGATCGATTTGATCGACTTAAACCCATACTTCCACGGCACCACCAAACGGATCGGCGCACCGTTCTGGTTCGCCATCGGCTCTCCGTAGATACCTGTCGCAAGCAGCGTCAGCGGATGGCGCGCTTCATCAAGGCGAAGCCCTTCGACATAGGGGAACGGAATAACACGACGCTGGACCCCAATCATATTGTCGGGCTGCACGACCGTTTCAAAGGCCACATACTTGGCCGAGGATTTCACCCCAACGCGATCCAGCACGTCCGCCAGCTCTACGCCATTCCACGGAACGACCATCGACCACGCCTCAACACAGCGGAACCGATAGATGCGCTCTTCAACGGTCAAGCCACCCAGAAGGTCGGCCAGACTATAGTCACCTGGATTATCGACCAGACCATCGACCTTAATCGTCCAATTCGACGTATCGAGTTTGTGGGCGTTCTGCGCGGGGTCTTCTTTGCCAGTGCCGAACTCGTAATAGTTATTGTAGCTACGAATATCAGAGAGAGTATTCGGCTCTAGCGACTGCGCCAAAGCAGGCATCCCGACAAAGGATGCCCCCGCTGCCGCAATGATCTGGCGACGATTGAGCCAAAGCTGTTTGGGCGTGATGTCTTTTTCAGTCAGGTCGTTTTTCCAACGAAAGGCCATGTGTTCCTCCGCGTGTTTTGCTTTGGATACATATAGTCCAATTCGGTGTTTCGGCGCGTCACGATGCCGTTGGGGCTTTGTAACGAATGCCTCTACGAAAAACGGCGGGGAAATGCCCCGCCGCTCTTTATCTCAGTGAACGACTGCGTCGTCTGGTTTCGGGCGGTTACTTCCGCCAACCCGACCGCCGATGATTAGCCCTTCCGCACCTGCAGACACAGCGATCGTATCACCGTCTTTCACATCGCCTGCCAGCAGCAGTTCTGCCAGCGGGTCTTGCAAGGCGCGTTGAATGACGCGTTTCAGCGGACGAGCACCAAAGACAGGATCATAGCCCTCATCGGCGAGCCACTTGCGAGCACCCTCATCAAGGTCGAGCGAGATCGTGCGGCCAGCCAGACGTTTCTGCAGACGCGCCAGTTGGATATCGACAATGCCGCCCATATCCGCACGGCCCAGACGGTCAAAGATGATCGTCTCGTCCAGACGGTTCAGGAACTCGGGGCGGAAGTGTGCCCGCACCGCATCCATCACGTCGCGTTTCGCCTGCCCTGCATCCGCACCATCGGGCAATTGGCTCAGAGCCTGTGCGCCGAGGTTCGATGTCAGAATGATCAAGGTCTGTTTGAAGTCCACGGTGCGGCCCTGACCATCGGTCAGAACGCCATCATCGAGAACCTGCAACAGCACGTTGAACACATCTGGGTGCGCCTTTTCGACCTCATCAAAGAGGACAACCTGATAGGGGCGCCGACGAACCGCTTCGGTCAGAACACCGCCTTCGTCATAGCCGACATACCCCGGAGGGGCGCCGATCAGACGAGAAACCGCATGCTTCTCCATGAACTCGGACATGTCGATGCGGACCATCGCGTTATCATCGTCAAAGAGGAACTCGGCCACTGCCTTGGTCAGTTCGGTTTTACCCACACCCGTCGGCCCGAGGAACAGGAACGACCCAAGAGGACGATTTTCATCGTTCAGACCCGCACGTGCACGGCGGACAGCATTCGCAACCGCACGAACGGCGGCTTTCTGTCCGATGACCCGTTTGTGCAAGCCGTCTTCCATGCGCAGCAGCTTTTCGCGCTCACCTTCCAGCATCTTGCTGGTCGGGATACCCGTCCAACGCTCAACGACTTCGGCGATCTGTTCAGGGCGAACGGCCTCTTCGACCATTTGTTCGCCTTCCAGCGCCTCAGCTTGGGACAAGTCACGCTCCAACTGCGGAATAACGCCGTAAGACAGCTCACCCGCCTTCGCGAGGTTGCCTTCGCGTTTCGCGATTTCCAGATCAGCCCGCGCTTTATCGAGCTTTTCTTTTAGCGCACGCGCACCTTCCAGCTTATCCCGTTCTGCCTGCCATTTGGCAGTCATGGCGTCCGCTTTTTCCTGCAGATCCGAGAGTTCCTGACGCAGCTTGTCCAAACGAGTTTTCGACGCGTCATCATCCTCTTTCTCAAGAGCGACCGCCTCGATCTGCATTTGAAGGATCTGACGATCCAGCGCATCCAGCTCTTCGGGCTTGCTATCTACTTCCATGCGCAGCCGGCTTGCGGCTTCGTCCACGAGGTCGATGGCCTTATCTGGCAGGAAGCGATCCGTGATATAACGGTGCGACAGCGTTGCTGCGGCGACCAGAGCAGAGTCTGAGATACGAACACCGTGGTGCAGCTCATACTTCTCTTTAATACCGCGCAGGATCGAAATCGTGTCTTCAACCGTCGGCTCTTCGACCTGAATAGGCTGGAACCGCCGCGCCAAAGCCGCGTCTTTCTCTACATACTTGCGATATTCATCGAGGGTCGTCGCGCCAACGCAGTGCAATTCGCCCCGCGCAAGCGCTGGCTTGATAAGGTTGGCCGCATCCATCGCGCCGTCCGACTTCCCTGCCCCGACGAGCGTGTGCATCTCGTCGATGAAGAGAATGATCTCACCTGCGGCCGCTTCGATCTCTTTCAAAATCGACTTGAGACGCTCTTCGAATTCACCGCGATATTTCGCACCAGCAATCAGCGCACCCATATCGAGCGCGAGGAGTTTCTTGTTGCGAAGAGATTCAGGCACGTCACCGTTCACGATCCGAAGGGCGAGGCCTTCTGCAATCGCGGTTTTACCAACACCCGGCTCACCAATGAGAACAGGGTTGTTCTTGGTCCGACGGGACAGAACCTGCATCGAGCGGCGGATTTCTTCGTCCCGACCAATGATCGGATCGATTTTCCCCTGCTCTGCGGCTTCAGTCAGGTCACGGGCATATTTCTTGAGCGCGTCATAACCTTCTTCGGCGGACGCACTGTCAGCAGTCCGACCTTTACGCACGGTATTAATAGCTGCGTTCAGGCCCTGCGCCGTCACTTTCCCAGCTTTCAGCGCATCCGCAGCGGCAGATTTCACAATCGCCAACGCGGTCAGAATGCGTTCAACGGGGACAAAGCTGTCGCCTGCCTTTTGCGCAAGCGTTTCGGCTTCAGACAGAACTTTGCCAGTCGCGCTGTCCAAATACACCTGCCCAGCATCGCCCGACACCTTTGGCATCTTGGTGAGCGACAGGTCATTCGCCTCAACGACAGCCGCCACATTACCGCCCGCAGCCGTAATGAGGTTCGCGGACAGACCTTGATCGTCGTCCAACAGGGCTTTCAAAACATGTTCGGGGGCGAGCCGCTGATGGCTCTCTCTCATTGCGATCGTTTGCGCTGCTTGGATGAAGCCGCGCGACCGCTCCGTGAACTTCTCTAAGTTCATCGCAGTTCTCCTTCTCTAAGCACCCGCCAAATTGATCCGCCCACTAAGCGGCACGGATCGTATCGGGCCTTCGTTAATAAGATGGGGAGCAACGGCGTATCTTGCAAGATTTCAGCGCTCAAAAATCGGCGGTCGTCTATACGACAGGGCAGCTAAGACTAACCCTGTCCTGTGCCGTTATTCCTTGGGTATCGTAAAGGTAGGAGCGTGCTATGGGTCAAGTTGATCACATCAGTCCAAAAGGCCGCCAGATAATCGCGGCCTACGACAAAACCCTCGCCGAATTGGCAGAGGTCGCCGCGAAAACCAAGCCAAAAGACCTGCCAAAGCCGTCCAAGCCATAAGCCCATTCCTTGACATGGAGATGGCGGAGCCCCAAGAGAGGCCAACCTATCCTCAAGGAGCTTTCCCATGTCGAACGACCGCCTGATTGTTGCCCTCGATGTCCCGAACGTCATTCAAGGTCTGGAGCTCGCCAAACAATTGGGCGACGCCGTGTCGTTCTATAAGATCGGCCTTGGGATGCTCACTGGCGGCGGCTTGGCCCTCGCAAACGAGCTAAAGCAGGAATACGGCAAGCGCGTTTTCCTCGACATGAAGTTCTTTGACATCGGCGCAACGGTCGAAGCTGCCGTTCGCGGAATTGCTCAATACGACTTGGACTTCCTGACCGTCCACGGCGACCCGCATGTCGTCCGCGCTGCGAAAGAAGGTGCCGCAGGCAAAGACCTCAAAATCCTCGCTGTGACTGTTCTAACTTCGCTCGATCGCGCAGACCTCGATGCGTCTTGCTATAAAGACGGCACCGTCGCAGAGATCGTAACCGAACGCGCAGCACGCGCGATGGAAGCTGGCGCCGACGGCGTGATCGCCTCTCCGCATGAAGCTGCGTTGATCCGCGCCCTACCCGAAGCGACAGGCAAATTGATTGTCACCCCAGGCGTCCGTCCTGCAGGTGCCGCGTTGGGCGACCAGAAACGCGTTATGACCCCGGGCGAGGCCATTGCGAACGGTTCGGACCATGTCGTCGTCGGTCGCCCGATCTGGACCGCTGAAAATCCGCGTGCGGCTGCCGCAGCGGTCAACGCAGAGATCGCCGCCGCGCTCAAAGTGTGACCATAGCGCACTGACATTGCGACGGTTTCACCCCTGAGGTCGTCGCGCGCATAACCTAACGTATAAGTTGCATCACCGACCGCTCTGAGCGCTTTGCTCCACTGGGTAGCTTCGAACATTCAGCTCAATCTGATACCGTTAAACAACAGACTAGTATCGCATGAGTTGTGTATTCGGAGTGACGTGATGCAGACCATCACATTGGGTGAAATCTACTACAACGATGACATTGGAGCCTACGAGGCCCGCGTCGACGTTCAACGCGATCAAGGAACCTATCGCTATCCTTGCCTTCTCAAAGGCCCCCGCGGTCTAGAACGCGATAAGGTCCAAATGGGGTTGGTTCGTCAGGCCTTGGGGATGTCCGATACTTTTTGGCATAAACCTGCGCCGGAAATCCTAACCGCCTGCGTATCAGGGACAGTACCGCAAGCGTGATCCCTGCAACCCCGCGGTATATTGGTCCCTTCTGGCAACCCCACAGTCAGAAGGGACTATGACAACGTGGTCAGCGCCATGCGAAGCCTGACCTGCAAAGACGGGATCGCATCCGACACCTCAAAAAACTCGTGAACGGGCATAAACCTCCATTCTTGCCCCTCCCGACCAAAGGTCACGTCGGCGTCTGACAAATCACCCCACAACACAGCAAAGAAATGCACAGTGTCGCCCGAAGGCCCTGGCTGCTGACTGTGGTAGAACACGCGATGCTCTGAGAGGGTCAAACCGACCTCCTCTCGCGTTTCACGTTGAGCAGTTTCAAACGGCGTCTCATCGTTTTCACGACCGCCACCCGGGAAATCCCAGCAATCTGGCCACGGAATGTTGGGCTTATCGTCTCGACGAATAACGAGCACATCGTTGCCCCTCAGGATCGCAACCTTTGCGCCATCAAAACTATCGTCAAACATAACCGCCCCGCTGGCCCTTCGGATCGGTGAAGGGCTATACTGCGAAGATAGTCATGAAGCACCCAGATGCCAGCCCTTTGTAAAGATTGCCTCACTCAATTCGACAGCGGTTCGCGCTGTCCGTCATGCCGCAGTCCGCGCGTCGTGGTGCATGACGAACTTTGGGATTTGTCCATCGCACACATGGACTGCGATGCCTTCTATGCGAGCGTTGAAAAACGGGACAATCCCGAGCTTCGGGACAAACCTGTCATCATCGGTGGCGGCAAGAGAGGCGTTGTCTCGACTGCATGCTACATCGCCCGTATTCGCGGCGTTCGCTCGGCGATGCCGATGTTTCAGGCCCTCAAACTCTGCCCTGACGCCGTGGTGGTCCGCCCACGGATGGACGCTTACGCCGAAGCATCACGTGCGGTCCGCGCACTAATGGACGAACTCACCCCACAGATCGAACCATTGTCGTTGGACGAGGCATTCTTGGACCTGACGGGAACCACACGGCTTCATGGCGCGCCGCCCGCGATCATGCTGGCCCGTCTGGTCAAAAGGATGAAAGACGAATTGGGGCTCAGCGGATCGATCGGCCTGTCCCACAACAAATTCCTCGCCAAGGTGGCGTCTGACCTCGACAAACCCCGTGGGTTTTCGGTGATCGGTCGGGCGGAGACTGTAGACTTCCTAAGACCCAAACCCGTTCGACTGATCTGGGGGATCGGCCCAGCCACTCAAGCCTCACTCGATAAGGCAGGGATTCATACCATCGGCGACCTGCATCGCTGGGAGAAAGACCAACTGACGGAACGGTTCGGACAGACTGGCGAACGGCTCTGGCATTTGGCTCGAGGCGAAGATTTCAGACGGATTTCCCCGAACGCACCTGTGAAGAGTATTTCCAAAGAGACCACGTTCTTTGAGGATACGTCTGACCCCGATGTACTGGACGGCCACCTCTGGAGGTTATCCGAACAAGTCAGCGCCCGCGCAAAGGCCAAAAACAAAGCGGGACGGGTAGTGACGCTCAAACTCAAGACCAAAGCGTTCAAGACAATCACCAAACGGCAGAGCCTTCATCAGCCCACGCAAATGGCTGACACGATTTATCGCGTGGCGCGGTCGCTTTATGACGCGGCAGGTCATACGGGACCATTCCGACTACTCGGCGTTGGTATTAGCGATCTCACCTCTGCTGACGACGCCGACCGCGAGGGAGACCTCTTGGACCCAGACGCAGGACGTCGCGCGAATGCAGAACGCGCGACCGATAAAATCCGCGCGAAATTCGGGAGCGATGCGATCAAAAAGGGACGTGCGCTGCGCTGATTATTCAGCAGCCAAAGGCACCTTGGGTGAGCCCAAAGCAGCAATATCAGCGGCAACGGCTGTAAGTTTGGCCTGAAGCACTTCGAACTCTGGCAAAATCTCGAGCGTCGCCTCGTTCATATAGAGCGACCGATCAATCTCGATCTGCACGGCGTGCTGGGATCGAACGGGACGACCGTAAGCAACCGTGCTGTAAGCACCAGCGAAAGGTGCGTTACGGGCAACCACTAGCCCCTGACGTTCAAATGCCGCAGCGATCTGATCTACCAAACGCGCAGAAGCAGCAGCACCAAATCGATCACCAATTACCACATGAGGTCGTTGGCCAGAGCCACGCCCTGACTCCAAGGCCTCGCGCGGCATGGAATGGCAATCGATCAAAATTGATTCTCCGAAGAGGCGATAACTTTGATCCAAGAGCGCCGTCAGCCGATCGTGGTAGGGATGCCAGTAGGTTTGAAGACGCTTGTGCGCCTCTTCCAACGTCAGTTTGCCGCGGTAAATTGACCGCCCCCCTGCGACGACACGAGGAATCACACCCAACCCAGAACCGACCCTCGGGTTATGAGCATTGCGGCGCACGCCTTCGATCAATGCAGGGTCAAGTTCGTCCGCAGCTCTGTTCAAATCCAGATAGGCCCGTGGCACCTGCGCGACCAAAAACGGAGCGCCATAGTCAATCACCTTAGAAAATAGGCGATCTACGTAGGCGTCCTCTGATGATCGAATCGTTTGCTGGTCCAAAACCACTTGATCGCCGAACAGCGCCAGATCTGCCTTTCCGCTGTGCGGAGAGGCAAAAACAACGCTTGTTGTGCGTGTTACTGGCTCATTCAGGACAAAGGGCGTAAGGGTCATCATCACTCCGGCTTATAAAAATAGAATAGAGCATGAATCTGTTTTACCGAAAGCCCTTGATCCCCCCTCCGACTCCTTTTATAGAGCCGCTCACCCGACGCGGATTTCCGCGTCTTGTTTTTTCAAGACGTATGAGAAATGCAAGGGTCATGGGCGGTTAGCTCAGCGGTAGAGCACTACGTTGACATCGTAGTGGCCACTGGTTCGATCCCAGTACCGCCCACCATGAAATCACTGGCCTTCGGGCTTAAACGAAACACAGGCGCAATCGCCGCGCCGCGACTAGGAGATGAACCATGAAAGTTCGCAACTCCCTCCGCTCGCTCAAGCAGCGCCACCGCGATTGCCGCATCGTGCGCCGTAAGGGCCGCGTCTACGTTATTAACAAGACGCAGCGTCGCTTCAAAGCTCGTCAGGGCTAATAGAAGCAACACCGGATTAGAGGCCGTGTTCCGAAAGGAGC
>JAYPVO010000080.1:0-9124 GCA_038134645.1 Paracoccaceae bacterium | reverse complement strand
CGTCCTCGGATTCGACGAACTGCTTGTATAGCTCCATCGCGCGCTGACCCATCGGAGTGTCTGCATCCGCAACCTCTGCTGCCATCTGTGCGAGCGTCAGGTCTTTGAGCATCAGTTCGGACGCAAACCCCGGTTTGTAGTCATTGTCCGCAGGGGACTGCGGGCCAACGCCAGGGGCAGGGCAGTAGGCGTTCATGGTCCACGAATAGCCCGAAGAGGTGCTGACCACGTCGAACATGGCTTGGCGATCAAGACCGAGCTTGTCGGCAAGCGCAAAGGCTTCGCAGGTTGCGATCATTGTAACGCCGAGGATCATGTTATTGCAGATCTTAGCCGCTTGACCGTTGCCTGATGCACCACAGTGCACAGCCTTTTGCCCCATGATCTCAAACAGCGGTTTCGCTGTCGCAAAGGCGTCGTCAGGGCCACCAACCATAAAGGTCAGCGTGCCGTTCGTTGCACCGCCAACGCCGCCAGATACAGGGGCATCCAGAGCAGTCAGGCCATTGTCGGCTGCGGATTGTGCGACCTTGCGCGCGCTTTCCACATCAACGGTCGAACAATCCAAATGCACCGCGCCTTTTTCCATAGCTGGGTGGATTTCTGCGGCTACAGCCTGAAGGATCGCGCCGTTCGGCAGCATGGTGATGACAACGTCTGCGCCGCGCACGGCATCGGCGTTTGTTGTGGCAACAGGCATAAAATCGGGCTTTGCCACTGGATCGCAGCCAATCACATCGTGACCCGCCTTGACCAGATTTGCAGCCATCGGGCCGCCCATGTTGCCCAAACCGATAAACGCAATTTTCATCGTCATTCTCCGTTAAAAAGTGACCTGAGGGCCATCGACAGGGGCAATCAGGCGCTGCACCAGTTCGTCGGGAACATCCGCGACGCTGGCATGTGTCCATGAAGGATTTCGGTCTTTATCGATGATCGCGGCACGGACGCCTTCGATCAACTCACCGAGCTCAATCGAACGGCTGGTAAAGCGATATTCGAGCTGTAGCGCGGTCCGAATATCTGGCGACTTGCGACATTCCCGAACCAGCCAAAGCGTAGATGCCATCGACAGTGGCGAGTTCTTTGCGAATGCCGCTTGAGCCTTTAATGCTGCATCAGTGCTCGCATGAACGAGAGCTTCGGCAATCGCCGTGATTGTCTCTGCCGCGAAAATGGCGTCAATCGCGTCTTGCCAGTCGCGTAGGGTGCTATCTGGAACGGGTTGCGCGGTATGTGCAACGGCCTCGATGTCGCCCGTTTCGATCAGAATGGTCTTTAGCCCATCCCAGTCTTTTTCAGCGATAAAGATATCAGCAAAGCCAGAGTAAATTGCATCGCCTGCATCCATGCGGTCGCCTGTGAGGCCGATGTATTCGCCCAAATGTCCTGGCGCGAGCGCGAGCAATCGCGTGCCGCCCACATCGGGGATCAGGCCAATCCCACACTCTGGCATCGCGATCTTAGTGGTTTCGCCCACAATCCGATGAGACACATGACCGCCGACACCGACGCCACCGCCCATGACAAAGCCTTGCATGAAACTGACGATAGGTTTCGGATACTCGGCCAGTTTGGCGTTCATGCGGTATTCATCGCGCCAAAACCTGCGCGTGTAGTCGATGTCGCCTGCTTTGCCTGCTTCATAGACCTTGGCGATATCGCCGCCCGCGCAAAAGGCCTTTTCGCCCTCGGCGTCGATGATGATCAGCTTTACCGCATCGTTGTCGCGCCAGTCGTCAATTGCGGCCTCAATCGCCATACACATGTCGTAGGTGAGGGCGTTGAGGGCCTTGGGGCGGTTCAACGTGATCCGCCCAGCCTGTCCTTCGATACGGGTGATAATGTCGCTCATCGACCCACCAGTTCCCGTGCAACGATCATGCGCATGATCTCGTTTGTGCCTTCGAGGATTTGGTGAACGCGAAGGTCACGCACGATCTTTTCGATACCGTAATCCGCGAGATAGCCGTAGCCACCATGCAATTGCAGACATTGGTCCGCCACGCGGCTGCCCGCTTCGGTGACGAATTTCTTTGCCATCGCGCAGAATTTTGTCGCATCAGGTGCGCCCGTGTCGAGCTTCCATGCCGCCTGACGCAGGAACGTGCGGGCTGCTTGGAGTTCGATTTCCATTTCAGCCAAACGGAATTGCAGCGCTTGGAACTGGTCGATGGATTTGCCGAAAGCCTTACGCTCGGACATGTAGACGAGCGTCGCGTTGAGTGCTGTCTGTGCCGCGCCCAAAGAACACGCCGAAATGTTCAGGCGACCACCGTCGAGGCCCGCCATCGCGTAGCTGAACCCTTTGCCTTCTTCGCCCAAGAGGTTGTTGGCAGGGATTTTAACATCGTCCATCTGAACCTGACGGGTCGGCTGCGATTTCCAGCCCATCTTTTGTTCAAGTCCGCCAAACGACAGCCCCTCAGCGCCGTCTTCGATCACCAGCGACGAAATCCCTTTTGGACCGTCTTCGCCCGTGCGGGCCATGACGACATAGGCATCGGAATAGCCGCCGCCAGAGATGAACGCTTTGGTCCCTGTGACCGTGTAGCCGTCATTGGTGCGGGTTGCGCGGGTTTTGAGGGCCGCAGCGTCCGATCCAGAACCTGGTTCGGTCAAGCAATAGGAAAACACGGTTTCCATGGTCAGCGCCTTTGGCATGTAGCGCGCCTTGAGGTCGTCCGAGCCATAGTTGTCCAGCATTTTGAGACACATGTTGTGGATCGACAGGAATGCCGCGACAGAGGCGCAGGACATCGAAAGGGCTTCGAACACCAGCGTGGCGTCTAGGCGTGTCAGCCCCGAACCGCCAGACTCTTCGCTGACATACAATCCACCGAATCCTAGCTCTGCAATCTTCGTCCAGAGCTCTTTGGGGATCGTGCCCTCAGCTTCCCATTTCTGGGCATATGGCGCGATGTGTTCTTCGCCAAATGCCTTTGCCATATCGAAAATAGCGGTTTGTTCTTCGGACAATGCAAAGTCCATAGCGCCTCCTCCCAAAGTCACTAATTGAACGTTTGTTTAATTAAACGCTTAACCGTCAGAAATAGCAAGGGCGGCCAATGGCCGCCCCGCAATGTTTTCGCTATCAGTCCATCGCTTTGAAGTTCAGCGCGACACCGTCTTTGATGCCCGAGAACCAGCGCGCGGTCACGGTCTTGGTTTTGGTATAGAAGCGGAACGCATCTGGACCGTATTGGTTCAGGTCGCCGAACGCAGACTTCTTCCAGCCGCCGAACGAGAAGTAGGACAGCGGAACAGGGATCGGGAAGTTGATGCCAACCATGCCGACATTAACACGGGTCGCAAAGTCACGTGCGGTGTCACCGTCAGCGGTGTAGATCGCGGTGCCGTTGCCGTAGTTGTTCTTCATGATCAGATCGAGAGCTTCTTCGTAGTTCTCGGTGCGAACGGTCGACAGAACAGGGCCAAAGATCTCTTCTTTGTAGATGTCCATGTCTGGGGTCACGTTGTCAAAGAGCGATGCGCCAACAAAGAAGCCGTTCTCATAGCCCTGCATTTTGAAGTCACGGCCGTCGACAACAAGGTTTGCACCTTGCTCAACACCAGAGTTCACCAGACCGTTGATGCGGTTCTTAGATGCTTCGGTGATAACCGGGCCAAAGTCCACGTCTTCGCCAGCGGTGTAGGGGCCGACTTTCAGAGCTTCGATTTTCGGGACCAGCTTTTCGATCAGGCGATCAGCGGTCTCTTTACCAACAGGCACAGCAACCGAGATAGCCATGCAGCGTTCGCCAGCCGCGCCAAAGCCTGCGCCAACGAGAGCGTCTGCCGCTTTGTCGAGGTCAGCGTCGGGCATGATGATCATGTGGTTCTTAGCACCACCGAAGCACTGTGCGCGTTTGCCGTTGGTTGCAGCGCGACCGTAGATGTATTGCGCGATCGGGGTCGAACCAACAAAGCCAACGGCCTGAATGGTTTCGTGATCGAGGATTGCGTCAACCGCACCTTTGTCACCGTTCACAACCTGCAGAACGCCAGCAGGAAGGCCTGCTTCCATGATCAGTTCAGCAAGGCGCAGAGCGGTCGAGGGAACGCGCTCGGACGGTTTGAGGATCATTGCGTTGCCCGAAACGATCGCAGGCGCCATTTTCCACAGCGGGATCATGGCAGGGAAGTTGAACGGGGTGATGCCCGCAACAACGCCGAGAGGCTGGCGCATGGCGTAGAGGTCGATGCCTGGGCCGCCGTCGTTCATGTATTCGCCTTTGAGCATCGCAGGCGCGCCCATGCACACTTCGACAACTTCGAGGCCACGCTGAACGTCGCCACGTGCGTCGGGGATGGTTTTGCCGTGCTCACGAGCAACCAGCTCTGCCAGCTCTTCCATGTGTTCGTTGATCAGTTGACCAAACTTCATCATGACGCGAGCGCGACGCTGCGGGTTTACTTTCGCCCATTCGACCTGTGCTTTCTCAGCTGCTTTGATCGCAGCATCCATTTCTGCGTCAGATGCGAGCGGCACCTTGGCGATGACTTCGCCAGTGGCTGGGTTGAAAACATCGCTAAAGCGGCCCGAAGTGCCTTTGACGTGTTCGCCGTTAATAAAGTGAGTCAGTTCCTGCATGGTATCCTCCCTAGGGGGTCTGATCTGAATTGGCATCACAATAGTCTTGCGTTTTGATCGGTAAAAGAGAAGGTTTGTCAAAATCGTTTTGCAAAAATGCAAAGGTAATGCCGATGAACTGGGATGACATGCGGGTGTTTTTGGCCGTGGCGCGGGCGGAAAGCCTCTCTGCGGCTGCACCGCTTTTGAAAATGGACCCTGCGACGGTGGGGCGGCGGATCACACGGTTGGAGGAAACCATTGGTGCGCCTCTTTTTGTGAAGTCGCCGCAAGGCTACGCTTTGACCGAACAAGGATTGCGCATGCGCGATCATGCGGCGCAGGCCGAAACAGCGCTCTCGCTCGCTATGGACGAAGGTAAGGCGGTCGACAAAGGTCTGTCTGGGCAAGTGCGTATTGGGGCTCCTGACGGCTGCGCGAATTTTCTCCTCCCACAGGTCTGCGCGGCCATTCAGGCCGAAAACCCAGGGCTAGAGGTGCAAATCCTAGCGCTGCCACGCGTTGTGAACCTGTCCAAACGCGAAGCGGATATGGCCATTACGGTGTCTCCCCCTGATGCGGGGCGGCTGACCGTCCAGAAAATTAGTGACTATAAGCTCCACCTTGCGATGCGGCAGGATAAAGGCTCGCCGACGACGATGGCGGACCTGCACCATGTGCCTGTGGTCGGCTACATTCCCGATATGATCTTTGACAAAGAGTTGGACTATTTGGGCACATTGTCGCGGGACGGGGTGCAAATGGCGTCGAACTCGGTCGCTGTTCAGTTACAGATGCTTCGGCACGGAGGGGTAGGGATCGTGCATGACTTTGCCCTTCCTTTTGCGCCTGAATTAACACGTGTTTTGATGGATGAACTGTCCTTGATGCGCAGTTTCTATTTGGTCCGCCACCTGTCTGACCGCAAATCTGATCGTCTCAATCGGTTTGCGGAGGCTCTTTTGACTGGAATGCGCGCTGAAATCGCACATCTCGAAGCGTTGGCCGCTTGACAGGTGGGGGGTATTGCGCAGACGCTGTAAGTATCGGTAGTTGAGGAGGACCAGCCATGCTCGTGCAGAACATTCTGAATTCAAAAGAAAAAACTGGCATCTACTGGCTTGCGCCGAGCGAGCCCGTGTCCAAAGCCGTACAGGTCATGTCTGATAACCGGATCGGCACAATTGTCGTATCCCACGATGGCGAGGTTCCAACGGGCATCCTGTCCGAACGTGATATCGTGCGCGAAATGGGCAAGCAGGGCGTGGAAGTTCTGTCGGGCTCTATTGACGCCTTGATGACAAAGAAGCTGATCACGACGACTGTCGATGTCACTGCAGATCAGGTCCTTCAAATCATGACCGACGGCCGTTTCCGCCACCTTCCGGTGCTTGCTGACGGCAAGCTGATCGGCCTCATTTCGATCGGTGACGTTGTCAAAGCGCGCTTGTCCGAGCTCGCGATGGAGAAAGACGCCCTCGAAGGTATGGTGATGGGACGATAAGTACCCTTGCATTCCCGTGCGCAATATTGTTGCGTGCGGGCAATGAACTAAAGAGGGGCACCAGATGCGTATTGGCCTTTATCCTGGCACGTTTGATCCGATTACAAACGGCCATATCGACATCATACGCCGCGCCTGTTCGCTCGTTGACCGTTTGGTCATCGGCGTAGCGATCAACCGCGACAAGGGCCCGTTGTTCAATCTCGAAGAACGGGTGGCTATGATCCGTTCCGAGGTTGCATCCATCTCTGCATCCACAGGGACAGAGATCGTTGCACATCCGTTTGAGAACCTATTGATCGATTGCGCCCGCGATGTTGGTGCCAATGTCATCATCCGTGGCCTGCGTGCCGTTGCTGACTTTGAGTATGAATTCCAAATGGTTGGCATGAACCGCTCGCTCGATAACAGCATCGAGACCGTGTTCCTGATGGCCGATGCGAAAAATCAGGCGATTGCGTCCAAGCTGGTCAAAGAGATTTGCCGCTTGAATGGTGATGTATCGAAATTCGTGCCGGTTTCGGTGAAATCGGCACTAGAATCCCGTTTGCGGGGCTAACGCGCTGGGGGCGCTGCCCCCAGACCCCCGGGATATTTCCGGCACAAAGGGGCCTTAGGTGCCGCAGAAAGTTGCGGTGACGCGTTCGTGCGGTTCTGGGGCGCGGCCGAAATCAGGGTTTTTGGTAAAGGGCGCGGTGACGGCGGCGAGCATCGCGTCAAATGGTGCGCGATTGCCTTCGGTTGCCTCGCGGATCACCTCTTCGATGCGATGGAGGCGGGGGATCACCTGTGGGTTCGTTTGGGCGGCAAGGGCGAGGTCAGGTTTTGCGGCCTGCCAATCAGTACGCCATTCCGCATAGTCCTTATGGTCGAGCGGTTGGTCGAGGTTGGCGAAGGTGAGGGTGAAATCGGCGCCCGTATCTTCCATCATTTTGAGGAACCGTTGGACGAGGGTTTCGGCTTGATCCGATGCATTGAGCCCGAGTTTCGGGGCGAAATGGCGTATCCATGCGCTGCGGTAGAGGCCTGCGAAATCACCCATCATCGCATTGAGGCGGTCAACGGTGGCGTCTTGATCGGGGGCCATGGGGACGAGGCTTGATGCGAATTGGGCGATGTTCCAGATCGCGATATGCGGCTGGTTGGCATAGGCATAGCGCCCCATGCGGTCGATGGACGAGAGCACCGTGGCAGGGTGGTAGGCATCCATAAAGGTGCAGGGACCGTAGTCGATGGTTTCGCCTGAGACGGTCATATTGTCGGTGTTCATTACCCCGTGGATAAAACCAAGCGCGGCCCAACGGGCGATGAGGTCCGCCTGACGCTCCATCATTTGGGTGACGACATCCTCGACCGTTTCGGCGTTGGGGAAATGGCGGGCGAGGGTGTGTTCGTAGAGCGCCCGTAATGACGGTTCGTCGCCGCGAAAGGCTTGCAGTTGGAAGGTGCCAACGCGGATATGGCTAGAGGCGACACGGGTGAGGATCGCGCCGGGGACGGGACCGTCGCGGAGGATTTGTTCTCCTGTGGTCACAGCGGCGAGGGCGCGGGTGGTCGGCACGCCGAGCGCGTTCATCGCCTCTGACACCAGATATTCGCGGATCACAGGGCCGAGGCCCGCGCGGCCATCGCCAGCGCGGGAATAGGGGCTGCGGCCTGAGCCTTTGAGTTGGAGGTCAAAGCGGCCTTTATCGCAGAGAACTTCGCCCAAGAGGAGCGCGCGTCCGTCGCCAAGCCCTGGGTTCCATTGGCCGAACTGGTGACCGCCGTAGGCTTGGGCGATGGGATCGGCACCAACCGGAACAGCATTACCAGCAAAGACATCGACGTTGGCGCGCAGGGCTTCAGGGTCAGCACCGAGGTCGCGGGCGAGCGCGTCGTTCAGGGCAAACAGCTGGGGCGCACGAACGGGTGTCGCGGTCTGGCGGGTGTAGAGCTGCGCTGGGAGCCGTGCGTAGCTGTTGTCAAAGGTGAAAAGCTGCATGTGGAATATATGGGGCGCGGGGTTGCGATAACCAGATCAGAGCGTATCGGTCATAACCAACAGCCCGTCGCGTTGGCGGAATCCGACGCGTTCGCAGAAGGCGATCAGCGATGGATCGGGCGAGGGCAGGCGGGCATGGAGGGCTTTGACGCCGCCTTGACCCAAGGCGACGGCGACGGAGTGGAGGACCTCAGTTCCGATGCCACGACGGCGCACGGACTGACGGATAAAGGTCTCATCGACCCAGCCTTCCATCCCACCAAGAGCAATCGACCAGCCAAAGGTCACCAGCACATAGCCCAAGGGCGCACGTTGCGGGCCAATGAGCCAGATTGCACCGTGGGGCGAGCCATTCAGTAGTGGGGTAATGGCGCGGCGACGGCCTTCGTCGTCCGAGGCAATGCCGATTTCCGCGTGGTTGCGTTCAACAAGCGACAGCACGCGGTCGAGCGCGTCGGGACCCGCGAGCGTGATAGAGGTGGTCATAGGCGTGAAATCCGATCTGTCAGCAGACGGTAGAATCCTTCGGCGTGGAGATCACCGATGAACAATGCATTGGGTTTGCGGCCAGTCACGCGCCACCAATCGGCCACGGTCATACCGAGCGTCAATTCCGACTGTGTTTCAATCTCTACGTTGATGTAGCGGCCTGAAAACAGATGCGGATCAATGAGATAGGCGATAGTGCAGGGGTCGTGGAGAGGCGCACCTTCGGAGCCGTATTTCTCCATATCGAAACGTTCAAAGAAGTCGGTCCATTCCGCGACCATCGTGCCGACATGGGTGCCCATGGTGCGGAAAGCATCAATGCGGGACTTCGTGGTCAGCGCCTTATGCGTCACGTCCAAAGGCATGACGACGAGGGGCACGCCTGATTGAAACACGATCTGGGCCGCTTCGGGGTCAACGTAGATGTTGAACTCTGCAGCGGGGGTGATGTTGCCCACCTCAAAATAGGCACCGCCCATGAGGACAATCTCCTGCACGCGCGGGATGATATCGGGGGCACGTTCAAAGGCGGTCGCGATATTCGTCAGTGGCCCAATGGGGCAGAGCGTGACTG
>JAYPVO010000079.1:0-9266 GCA_038134645.1 Paracoccaceae bacterium | reverse complement strand
TCACTCTGGCTGTGATCGGCGCAACCGGCACCGCTGGCGGCACTGGCTACGTCATCGAATATTGCGGCGAAGCGATCCGCGATCTGTCGATGGAAGGCCGTATGACTGTCTGTAACATGGCAATCGAAGGCGGCGCGCGCGCTGGCCTGATCGCGCCTGACCAAAAGACATACGACTACGTCAAAGGCCGTCCGCACGCTCCGAAAGGCGCTGACTACGACGCAGCAGTTGACTACTGGAAAACTCTGTTCACCGACGAAGGCGCACACTTCGATAAAGTTGTGACCCTCAAAGGTGAAGAGATCGAACCCGTTGTAACTTGGGGCACCTCGCCCGAAGACGTTCTGCCGATCTCTGCTGTCGTTCCGTCGCCGGAAGATTTCAAAGGCGGTAAAGTCGAAGCTGCGAAACGCGCGATCGAATACATGGGCCTGACCTCTGGTCAGAAACTGACCGACATCGCCATCGACACCGTGTTCATCGGGTCCTGCACCAACGGCCGTATCGAAGACCTTCGCGCCGCTGCAGAAATCCTGAAGGGCAAGAAAGTCAAAGACGGTATGCGTGCTATGGTCGTTCCGGGTTCGGGCCTCGTCCGCGCTCAGGCCGAAGAAGAAGGCATCGCGCAGATCTTTATCGATGCTGGCTTTGAATGGCGTATGGCTGGTTGCTCCATGTGTCTCGCGATGAACCCCGACCAGTTGGCCGAGGGCGAGCGTTGCGCATCGACCTCCAACCGCAACTTTGAAGGCCGTCAGGGCTACAAAGGCCGCACCCACCTCGTTTCGCCGGCAATGGCTGCAGCTGCTGCAATCACCGGTAAACTCACCGACGTTCGGGAGATGATGTAATGGAAAAGTTTGAAACACTTCAGGGTATCGCAGCGCCGATGCCGTTGGTGAACATCGACACCGACATGATCATCCCAAAGATCTTTCTTAAGACGATCAAACGTTCGGGTCTGGGTGTAAACCTGTTCGACGAAATGCGTTACGACCGTCAGGGCAACGAAATCGCTGATTTCGTCCTGAACAAACCGCAGTATCGCGACGCACAGATTCTTGTCGCTGGCGACAACTTCGGCTGTGGCTCGTCGCGTGAACACGCACCGTGGGCGATCGCTGACTTTGGCATCAAATGCGTGATCTCGACCTCGTTCGCAGACATCTTCTTTAACAACTGCTTCAAGAACGGCATCCTGCCGATCGTCTTCCCGCAGGACGTTGTCGATGTTCTGATGAAAGACGCGGAAAAGGGTTCGAACGCTCGTATGACCGTCGATCTTGAGAATCAGGTTGTCACCACTTCGGACGGGCAAGAGTTCGCTTTCGAAGTCGACGCGTTCAAAAAACACTGCCTGATGAACGGCCTGGACGATATTGGCCTGACCATGGAGCATGTTTCGGCGATTGACGCGTTCGAAGCAAAATCCAACGCAGAGCGTCCGTGGCTCTAAGCCACAAGATATAGCGTTACTTCAGCGGGGATCGTCCAAAAGGCGGTCCCCGCTATACATTTGGATATATTCTAAATGTTGCTTGCCACATTTCGTGCCACAGTTTCGCCCGCCAAAGCACCGCTTTGAAATGGTTGCATTCTCGCACCACTCATGCCGCAAAACCGCCCAATAGATTTCGTCATATTAACCCGTTAGTTGCAGCGGGGTCCGAAAATGGGCAACATTATGTCAAAGATGAGGCAGATCGTGCATCTCGCACGAGGTCAAACTGGAAACAGGACGCGGCAAAGCATCGGGTCCGGCCGGATTGAGGAAAAAAGAGTAGTGTTTTCGCGAATTGCAGGGGCAGTTCTGCGTGCAGCGTTTGTGGTGTTGCTTGTTGCGACTCCGTCGATGCTGTTACCGGGCACCCATTCAGACACCACCCAAATTGTCGCCCTTGTGGCGCTGATCGCGGCTGTCTTTACGTTCGTGGAATACAACTCGGACTATCCGAGCTTGGTCGAATTCCGCGATGCACCGCCATTCAATCGCATCCGTTTCATCGCATTGTTCCTCAGTGTGTTCTTCATCACCTTGATCGCACGAGGCAAATTCGAACAAACAACCCTGACACTGTTTATCTCTGCGGTTGGGCAACGCCTGTCCGAGATGATCGACTTCCCCTACTCGCCTGTCCGCTTGATGGTGCTAATGCTCCCTCAAGACGCCGACATGGATCTAATCCGGTCGCTGCGCACGGCTGCGGGCATTTCTTACCTCGTATCGATCGTATCTTTGGCCAGCTTCGTTCTCGCCCTGCGCATGAACCAATGGCCATCGCGAAACAGCGGGTTCAACGTTTGGACCAACATGCCGACCTTCGACCCAACAGCGGGTGGCGATATCGTCGAACGTCTGCAACGCGACAGCCAAATTAACATTATCTTTGGATTCCTCCTGCCATTTGTCCTTCCGGCATTTGTGAAACTGGCTTCGGACTTTATCGATCCGATCAGCTTGGCAGAGCCGCACACGTTGATTTGGACGGTTTCGGCATGGGCATTCCTACCTGCGTCACTCCTAATGCGCGGAATCGCGATGGGGCGCGTGGCACAACTGATCGAAGACAAACGTCGTCGCACCTTGTCCGACGATTCCTTGCAGCTTGCCTGATTTGGATTGGTGTTTCGCCTGTTTGGGCGGACACCATTCGCATTGCCACCTACGGAGCGCCCCTGTCCCGAAATGGACCGGGGCTTTTGCTTGCCGACATCCTGAATGAGACACCTGAGATCGTGCAGGTTTCCGAGCGAATTGTAGGGTTAGCCGCGGATGTCCTTCTTCTGACTGATATCGATTATGACCGCGATCTCCACGCGCTAAGCGCACTCAATGACCGCCTTTCTGCTCCCTACCCGTATATTTTTGCGCTGAGACCAAACAGCGGACTGCAAACGGGTTTCGATGTCGATCAAAACGGACACCTTGGCGAAGCTCGCGACGCCATGGGCTACGGACGCTTCAGTGGTGACGGCGGGATGGCCATTCTTTCGAATTTCCCCATCGGAAATGTCACCGACTATAGCGATGTACTATGGGCGGACTTGCCGCAGAGTCTCATGGCAAAAGATGATCCGCTTCGAGGCATCCAGCGGCTATCGAGCGTAGGGCATTGGCAGGTCGAAGTTCTAACGCCAGTCCGTCCCCTCACACTCCTAGCATTTTCGGCAACCCCACCCGTCTTCGATGGACCCGAAGATCGAAATGGACGGCGAAACGCGGATGAAATTCGGTTCTGGCGGAACGTTCTGGACGGCGATTTTGGTCAGCCGCCCAATGACTTCGTCATTTTGGGTATCGCCAATCTTGACCCCGATCGAGGGGAGGGACGGCGGGAGGTGATTGACGACCTGTTGAACGACCCACGGATACATGACCCACTGCCTAACCAACCCACTGCGCATTGGCCTGACCCGATAGGCGACCTGCGCGTTGATTACATTCTACCGTCCGCCACCCTGCCCCTTCAAAACGCAGGAATCGAGGACACGCCCCACGGTCCACATCGCCCCGTTTGGATCGACGTTTTATCATCGCCATAAACCCCTTGGTTTCTTGACCCTTGGGCAGCAAACAGATAGGCCATCCCAGACCTTTTCAGACAAGGAAGTACGAGATGTCCAACCCCTCGATCCTGATCCTCGCCGGCGACGGCATCGGCCCCGAAGTTATGGGCGAAGTTAAGAAGATCATCACTTGGTACGGCGAAAAACGTGACCTCGCTTTTGACGTAAGCGAAGACCTCGTTGGTGGCTGCGCCTATGACAAATACGGCACCCCGCTGCACGACGACACCATGGCCAAAGCGCAAGAAGTTGACGCTGTGTTGCTCGGCGCTGTTGGTGGTCCGCAGTACGACAACCTTGACTTCTCGGTGAAGCCAGAGCGTGGCCTGCTGCGCCTTCGCAAGGAAATGGACCTGTTCTCGAACCTGCGTCCAGCACAGTGCTTTGACGCACTTGCAGATTTCTCGTCGCTGAAAAAAGACGTCGTTGCTGGCCTCGACATCATGATCGTGCGCGAACTGACCTCGGGTATCTATTTCGGTGAGCCGCGCGGCATCATCGAAGAGGGCAACGAGCGCGTTGGTATCAACACCCAGCGTTACACCGAATCCGAAATCGCACGCGTTGCACGTTCGGCATTCGAACTGGCACGCAAACGCGGCAACAAGGTCTGCTCGATGGAGAAGGCCAACGTTATGGAATCGGGCATTCTGTGGCGTCAGGTCGTGACCGAAGTTCATCAGGCCGAATATTCGGATGTCGAACTGTCCCACATGTATGCAGACGCTGGCGCAATGCAGCTCTGCCGTTGGCCCAAACAGTTCGACGTGATCGTAACCGACAACCTGTTCGGCGACCTTCTGTCGGATGCAGCTGCGATGCTGACCGGCTCGCTCGGCATGCTGCCGTCCGCATCGCTCGGTGCACCGATGGCCAACGGCCGTCCGAAAGCACTCTACGAACCGGTACACGGCTCTGCTCCGGACATCGCGGGTCAAGGCAAAGCAAACCCGATCGCATGTATCCTGTCGTTCGCAATGGCTCTGCGCTATTCCTTCGACCAAGGCGCAGAGGCTGACCGCCTCGAGAAAGCGGTTGAGAAGGTTCTAGCTGACGGCGTTCGCACGGCTGACCTGCTCGCTGGCGAAGGCGTAAAACCTGTTTCGACTTCGGAAATGGGTGACAAGATCATCGCGGCACTCGACGCATCGCTCTAATCGCGATCTAAATTTTAGGAAGCGGGCGTTCATTCGAACGCCCGTTTTCTTTTGGTGGCGGTCAGGAGTTTATCACTTGCACCACCCCACAACCCACTCCATAGCTGAGTTAGCGCAAACGGAGGCACCATGGCTGAATACGCAAAAAGCAACGTAAAAGGGGCACTGTATGCCTTGGGCGCAATGGGTATCTACGCAACCCATGACGTTGTTGTGAAATTTCTGGGTGAAGCGGGTTATGGCGCGTTCCAGATCATTTTCTTTGCAGCTTTGCTGAGCTTCCCGTTGGTCACGATTATCCTGATGCGTGACAGTGAAGCGGATAACCTTATCCCTCGTCACCCATATTGGATGGCTTTGCGAATGGCCTGCATGGTGAATACGGGCGTATGCGCCTTTTATGCGTTCACCGTGCTCGAACTTGCGCAGACCTACGCGATCCTCTTTGCCTCGCCTCTGTTGATCACCATTTTGGCGATCCCGCTCTTGGGCGAAAAGGTGGGTATTCATCGTTGGATGGCCGTGATCGTTGGTCTTATCGGGGTGATTATCGTTCTTCGCCCGGGCAGCTCGGATCTGTCGCTCGGTCATTTCGCTGCAATGTTCGCAGCCGTGACGAACGCAGTCGTCGCTATCATTTCGCGCAAAATTGGCGCTGAAGAACGTTCTGTCGTGATGCTGATGTACCCGATGCTCGGCAACTTTGCTGCAATGGCAATCGCGCTCCCCTTTGTTTATCAGCCGATGGAGATCGAGCATCTGGGCATGACAGGTATCATCGCGCTTTTCGGCCTTATCGCATCGTTCCTGTTCATTCAGGCCTATCGCTCTGGAGAGGCCGCGATCGTCGCCCCCATGCAGTATAGCCAGATCATTTGGGCCACCGTTTATGGCTACTTTCTATTTGGTGAGAAACTTGATGCACCGACGGTGATCGGAGCCTCGGTCATTATCGCATCGGGTATCTACATTGTGTTGCGGGAAACTGGCGGCGCATCGAACACCAAACCGGTGTCCCAAACACGCCTACGTAGCGAAACCGTTACCTCTCCTCGAGTGTCGGTTTTAATGAGAATTCTCAAGGTTACGCAGGGCGGAAATTCCTAATTGGAATGGATCCCAAAGGCCTTGCAAATCCCCTAGGGAAACTGTAACCCGCACTCCACGGTCGGAGCGTAGCGCAGCCTGGTAGCGCACCTGCTTCGGGAGCAGGGGGTCGGAGGTTCGAATCCTCTCGCTCCGACCAATTACGAAAAAGGCGCCACTTGGGCGCCTTTTTTGTTGTCTGTTTAGCATGCCAATCAATCAGCAGGATGATCATCGTAATCCGTGCGTAAAATCCGCGCCGCATCACCATCAGGGTCTTCGTATTGTTTGGATTTCATAGTCCAGAAAAATGCAACCAACCCCACGGCACCCAAGCACAGTGAAATCGGAATAAGTATCGAAAGAACTTCCATTTTATCTGGTCCGAAGTGCGTTGAGTGAAACGATAATCGACGAGGTCGACATGGCGATAGCTGCCGCCAAAGGTGTGGCAAAACCCATAAAGGCGATCGGCACAGCGATCATATTATAAACAGCCGCAACACCAAAGTTCTCGAGGATACGAAGCCGCGCAGATTTCGCTGTTTCGACGCCATCCATGATCCGCGAAAGGTTCCCACTGACCAACACCATATCGGCCGCAACACGGGTCGCCTCGAGTGCAGAGGCAGGTGCGATGGATACATGAGCCAGCGCCAAGGCGCCAACGTCGTTCAACCCGTCACCCACCATCAGAACCCGCTTACCAAGCGCTGCTTTCTCACGAAGCACTTCGGCTTTATCCTGAGGCAGAACCCCAGCTTGCCAGTCAGCGATCGACAGTTCCTTGGCGAGCTTGGCAACCGCAGATTCCGTATCACCCGACAGCAACGTCACAGGCACGCCACGCGCCCTAAAGGCCGCGACGAGTTCCGCAGCACCGTCCCGCAACGCGTCTTCAAACGAGAGCGAAAAGATCTGCCCATCAACGTCGAGAATGGTTGCACTGTCACCTTTGACACCAATCCATTCAGCGCGGCCCAAGCGAACCTTGTGGCCATCCATAAGCCCTTGAACGCCCATCCCCGGCTGTTCGGTAATGTCAGTCACTGATACACTCGGCAGGTCTCGGCCTTGCGCCGCTGCAACGATAGCCTTGGACCGCGGGTGACCCGATCCTTGAGCCAATGCCGCAGCGATCGCATGAACTTGAGGGTCCAGTTGGGTGATCAACTGCGGCGTGCCTTTGGTCAGAGTGCCGGTCTTATCGAAAACCACTTCATCAACCTCTGCCAATCGCTCAAGTGCGGTCGCATGTTTGACCAAGAGCCCTGCTTTAAACAAACGCCCCGACGCAACTGTCGACACTGCTGGCACAGCAAGACCAAGTGCACAGGGGCAGGTGATGATGAGAACAGCGACAGCGATATTCATTGCATATCGCACGTCACCTCCCGTCATCCACAGCCACAACACAAAGGCCGCAAAGGCAAGGATGTGGACGAGTGGCGCGTAAATGCGGGCAGCGCGGTCGGCCAGTGAGTTGTATTTTGATTTCGCTTGCTCTGCCATCGACACAAGGTCGGCAAGCGCATGCAACAAAGTGTTTTCGCCAACAGCCGTCGCCCGAATTTGCAAGGCGCCCGTCAGGTTGATTTCGCCCGCTTTCACTTCGGTCCCGACGCTTACTGCAACCGGATCGGTTTCCCCCGTGAGGAATGCACGGTCCAATTCAGATGCACCGCCAATCACTTCACCATCGACAGGCACACGGCTCCCTGGCTGAACGAGTAAGAGATCACCAACGGAAACATCTTTGAGCGAAACTGTTTGAGCACCGTTTTCACCGATACGCAGTGCTGTCGGGGCTTCCATAGCGGCAAGCTCGGTCGCCGCAGATCGCGCAACGCTTCGCATCTTTTGATCAAGGTATCGACCAGCCAACAAGAAGAAGGTCAACGACAAGGCCGCATCGAAATAAGCGTGATCACCGTGGCTGATAGTTTCAAACAAAGACATGCCAGCCGCGAGCAAAATCGCCAGCGTGATTGGCACATCCATGTTGAGGTGCGCGACCTTTAGGGCGCGCCATGCGCTCGAATAAAACGGCCGTGCAGAAAACACGATGGTTGGCAGCGCGATCAAGGCTGACAACCAATGGAACAAATCGCGTGTTGCATCTGTTGCCCCCGACCAAACCGCGACAGACAACAGCATCACGTTCATCATCGAGAAGCCAGCGACGCCCAATCGCATGGCCAGATCACGCGCCGAACGGTCCGCCTCGCCTACCGAGAGCGTCGCGCTGTCCAGCGGTGTCGCCTCATACCCAAGACCCGCGATGATTGCGACGACGTCTTCGTCACTTGTGGTCGCGGGAACCCGCACGGTCGCACGTTTGCGGGTCAAGTTTACCCGCGCATCCTCGATCTCTTCACGAGCGAGGAGACCACGTTCAACCGTCTGGATACAGGCCGCACAGTGAATTGTCGGAAGAGATAAATGCAGTTCGCGGCTACCCTCGGTCGCATCCTTTGCAGCACGACGAATGGCGATGGGTGTTGCCACGCAGGCTGGGCAGGCCGCAACACCAGGATATTCAGCGGTACTCATGATTAGTTTCCGAACTTCACCTGAAGCCTTTGTTGAAAATTGGTACCGTCAGCTGCAACGGCTCTGAGACGGAAGTCCCAGTTCCCTGGCGCTGTTTGGATCGGGGCGCGATAAACCTTGCCGTCAAAAACAAACTCTGGCGTTTGATCATCCCGCACGTTGGTAGGGCGACCAAAGATACCACCAATCTGCGCATCGCCGACAGGCTGCCCATCAGCGCCAACCAGTTCGAGGATCAACTCATCACCCTCGACGCGTGCCTCTGCCGTCCAACCTAGCGCAACTTGCGCGGCGCGATCACGATCGAACTCTTGGCTCGCGATATAAGAGTTCTTCACCTCGAGCCCCGGAAAGGTTCGCACCGCACTGAAGGCCATGACCAAGTTCACCGCGATAATCACGACGAAGAAGGATGCAAAGATGGCAAAGAATTTCGGGCCGGTAATCGGGGCCTTAAAGAAACCGAGCATCAATTGCTCCTTCCGTTAAAGATCGTATCGACAGATGCACGTTCCTGATTGGTCAGATCCGTGACCCAGAATGTGAACGGCACACGTTCGGACGAGGCGGCTTCACTACCAGGCGCAGCCTCAACATAAACACGAACGTTTTTCATTTCATCCGCATTCACCGTGATGATTGTGCCTGCGGAGCCCTCGACTTCCAACATGAACTCAGACCCGTTGTTCAAAGCCAAGCCGAACGGACGCGCTTCGCCATGTTTGTTGCGGAGACGGACCTCATAAACGTTTCGAATGGTTCCGTCAGATTTCACGATAAAGGTCGGGTTGCGAACAGGTGACACGGTCATGTCGATGTCCGACCGAATGAACAGCGCAAAGACGAGGGCAAAGCCAACGATAGACCACAGCGCCGTGTAAAGGATCGTGCGCGGGCGCAGGA
>JAYPVO010000078.1:0-9420 GCA_038134645.1 Paracoccaceae bacterium | reverse complement strand
CCGGGCTACGGTATGGCCGTTGCACAGGCTCAGCAGTCGGTTTCTGAACTGACCAAGCGTCTGCGTGCACGTGGTAAGAACGTTCGCTTTGCGATCCACCCTGTTGCAGGTCGTCTGCCGGGTCACATGAACGTTCTCTTGGCCGAAGCGAAAGTTCCTTATGACATCGTTCTCGAAATGGACGAGATCAACGAGGACTTCCCTGAGACCGACGTTGCGATCGTTATCGGTTCGAACGACATCGTGAACCCAGCCGCCCAAGAAGATCCGAACAGCCCAATCGCGGGTATGCCGGTTCTGGAATGTTGGAAAGCGAAACAGGTGTTCGTGTCGAAGCGTGGTCAAGGTACTGGCTACTCGGGCATCGAAAACCCGCTGTTCTACAAAGAAAACACCCGCATGTTCTACGGCGACGCGAAAAAGTCGCTCGACGAACTGCTCACCAAAATCCAGTAACTTTCACAGTTACGCACAGAAAGCCTCGCAGAAATGCGGGGCTTTTTTCGTTCCGCCTTGTGGTATGCTACTCATGCGAACAGGGAGGAAACCAATGGACCGCAGAACTTTTGTGGCCAGCGTAGCGGCATCTTTTGCTGCGGCCCCTGCGTTGGCTGAATTGGTGCTGAGGGATGATGGGCTGCACGATCAGCCGTTCTTTCTCGATAGTTTTTTAGAGCTCGCCTATGACCATGAAGAGGCCGCTGCGAACGGGCGTGGGCTGTTGATCATCTTTGAACAAAGGGGTTGCCCCTATTGCCGCGAATTGCATGCGGTGAATTTTCAACGACCTGAAATCACCGACTACATGAGCCAGAACTTTGATGTGGTTCAGTTGGATATGTGGGGGTCGCGTGCCGTTCTGGACTTTGATGGCGAAGAAATCGAAGAGCGTGAGCTTGCGCAAAAATGGGGTGTGAACTTCACGCCCACTCAGGTGTTTTTCCCTGCCGCGCGTGTCGGGGCAACGGATTTACGCAGTGCCGAAGCGTTCCGGCTTCCGGGCTATTTCAAGCCGTTCCACCATCTCTCTGCCCTCGAATACGTTGCCGAAGGACAGTATGAGGTCCAGCCGTTCCAGCGATACCTTCAGGACAAATTCGCAGCCCTTGCAGAGCAGGGGATCGATCCTGACGTTTGGTGATTAGAAGCGGCGTTTGAACGGACGGCGGATGACCTTGGGCGCGGGCGCAGGGACATCAATCTCGCGCCATTCGCCTAGCCCCAGCCCTTCGACGGTCCAGTCTGCAATTTGCCACCGCACGAGCCGTAGGGTGGGGAAACCCACCGCTGCCGTCATGCGGCGCACCTGACGGTTACGGCCTTCGGTGATGGTGATCTCTATCCACGTATCAGGCACCGTCTTGCGGAACCGTACGGGCGGGTCACGTTCCCAGAGGGCAGGGGCGTCTATCACGCGGGCCTTGGCAGGGCGACAGGGGCCGTCGTTGAGCGTCACACCCTCACGCAATGGCTGAAGGTCCGCGTCGGTCGCTGCCCCCTCGACGAGCGCGAGGTAGGTTTTCGGCTCTTTATACTTCGGGTTGCTGATCGCAGCTTGAAGTGGGCCATTGTCGGTCAACAAGAGCAGCCCCTCGCTATCCCGATCCAAACGGCCCGCAGGATAGACACCAGACGGCAGGCCGAACTCTGACAAGGTGCGGCGCGGGGTCGGGTTTTTGGCGTCCGTGAACTGGGTCAGAACGTCAAAGGGTTTGTTAAAGAGGATCAGTCTAGCCATGCCGCTTTCATAGCTGTGAATCCCCCGCAGCGCCATTCATTGATTTGATCAAATCCAGCCCCTTGAAGCCCTTGAAAACAAAGGATTTGATCAAAATATCAATCATGCGAAAATTATTTTGCCCTCACGCAAATTTCCTCTTGAAACGACTCTACGTTTGCATCACATGCGCGTTTACACAGACGCCAACGCACGCGCCTCTGGCCTCGAGCAGATACTCGAGTGTTATGCAGCGACGGTAACGTCTCACTGGAAAACTGGTCGGGACCATTCTGGGACCGGGTCTTTTGGAGAGATGACCGATGACTGCACAATTTGCCGGGGCGGCTGACGCCACCCGTGTTTTTGATCCTTCCCGCCTTGATGCTTATGTCGCTGCGAACGATTTCGATCGCCCGACCCTCGTGATCGACGTTGATCGCGTTGAAGCGCAGTATGACGCTCTCAAAGCTGGTCTTGGCCGCGCTGACATTCACTATGCGGTCAAAGCAAACCCTGCGCTGGATGTGATCCACCGTCTGGTCCAAAAGGGCTCGCATTTTGACGCGGCATCGCGCGCAGAGATCGAAATCTGCCTGTCCCAAGGTGCACGCCCTGACACCATTTCGTTTGGTAACACCATCAAACGTCCGTCGGACATCTCTTGGGCTTTTGAATCTGGCATCACCCTCTTTGCGGCAGACGCAGAGGAAGAGCTGGAAAAGATCGCAGAGTTTGCTCCGAACTCGAACGTCTATATCCGCCTGATCGTTGAAGTCTCTCAGGCTGACTGGCCGCTGACCCGTAAGTTCGGCTGCGACGGCGACACCGCTGTGCGCCTCTTGGACTACGCGAAATCGCTGGGCCTGAACCCTGTTGGGTTCTCGTTCCACGTGGGGTCCCAAACCCGCGAAGCAGCGATGTGGGGTCCGTCCCTCGATGCGCTGGCGCAGATCTGGCACGCTGCAAAAGACGCAGGCCATAACCTGACTCTTCTCAACATCGGTGGCGGCTTCCCTGCGTTCTACAACGAACCGATCCAAGCGCCGACCGACTACGCTGCGGCTGTGATGGCAATGGTCGAAGAAAAATTCGGTCACGTTGAGACCATCATGGCAGAGCCAGGTCGTGGTATGGTGGCTGAGGCAGGCGTGATCGTCGCTGAAGTCCTGCTGGTGAGCCGTAAATCCGACCGTGACGTGCACCGCTGGGTCTACCTGTCGATTGGCCGTTTCTCGGGTCTTGCTGAAACCGAAGGCGAGGCGATCCGCTACCGCTTTGAAACCGCGCGTGACGACGATCCGATGGGGCCGTGCATCATGGCTGGCCCGTCCTGCGACTCTGCTGACGTGCTCTATGAAAAGCGTCCGATGCCGCTGCCGATGACCCTGCGGGCAGGTGATCGTGTGCTCATCCGCAACACGGGCGCCTACACATCGACCTATTCGTCGGTCTGCTTTAACGGCTTCCCTCCGCTGGAAGTGGTTTGCATCTAACCATAAAATTGACTTAGCGGCACACAGTATACCAATGTGTGCCGCTAAGTATCTGTATTTAAGTAATTTTTTACTTGATATGTGATGATTGCTGGATAGTCTGCGCGCTTATACTCTAAGGCGATGCAGACTATGACCGCGACATTCCAAGATCACCCCCTCCGCTACGCATTGGCGAACGAACTCCATGCGCGTCCTTTCCCCGTGATTAAGGCGCCGGGGCGGGCGGCCTATCTGGCATTAAAACCTGCACAGAATGCAGCTGGTCGCGACCGCGCTGCGGATCGTGCGCATCTGATCGCGCTGCTTGACCGTTTTGGGGCCTCTCATCCGCAACCCGACGCGACCCATTATTTCGGGCAGATCGGGCGGCATTGGCTGAAATGGGAAAGTCATACGGAATTTGTGACCTATACCATCCTCGGTGAAGGGGTCGCCGACCGTCCGTATGATGCGGCGACCTTTGGACTGTTCCCAACGGATTGGCTTGATGCCGCACCTGGAACGCGGGTGACTTCGGCTTTGATCCGTATTGAGCCGATGCCGTCGGACGCTGAGATCGTAAAGCGTATCGATGATTGGTTTGTCCCCGAAAGCCTCGCAATCAGCCGTATGTTGGATGGTGAGTTGATTGTTGCGGGTGATTTCAGGATCGATCCCGCAGGCCATATGCGCTTTGCTATTTTCGCGGCTGAAAACTGTGGCGAACGTCGGATTGGTCGTGTCGTTCAGCGCCTCTGCGAGGTCGAAACCTATAAGGCGATGTCGATGCTCGGCCTTGCGCGGGCGCGGTCTATTGGACCTGAGCTGGGGATACTGGAGCAGATGCTCACCGCGCTTGTGACAGGCATGAGCAACCCCGAGATTGACGCGGCGGATACGTTGCAGTCGCTCTTGGATGTATCGGCCGGACTAGAGCAGTTGATCGCGCAAACCTCGTTCCGTTTTGGTGCGACGGGGGCCTATGAGACTATCGTGAACCAGCGGATCAGCATCATGCGCGAGGAACGGTTTGGCGGGCGTCAGACCTTTGGTGAGTTCATGATGCGCCGCTTTGATCCCGCGATGCGCACGGTGAAATCGACAGAGAAGCGCCTGAACGATCTGTCCGAACGGGCGATCCGCGCGGGGGATTTGTTACGGACGCGGGTCGATGTGGAACGCTCTGCCCAGAACCAAGCCCTGCTAACCAGCATGGACCAACGGTCTGACCTGCAACTCAGGCTCCAGCGCACGGTCGAAGGGCTGTCGGTCGTGGCGATCAGCTACTACGCGCTGAACCTCGTTCTCTATGTTTTGGCGCCAGTCGAAAAACTGTTCCACATTGAGAAATACTGGCTCTACGCGACCGTGACGCCGACCGTTGTGATTGCGGTCTGGCTGATCCTACGCCGTATCCAGAAATCCATGCACCACTAAGGGCAGGGGGCTTAGCGCCCCCTGATCCGTGGGTCGAGCGCGTCGCGCAGGCCGTCCCCGATGTAGTTCACCGCCAAAACGGTCAGCGAAATCGCGAGGCCGGGCCAGATGACGCGTTCGGGGAAGCTCTCCATCCGGTCGACGCTGTCAAAGAGCAGCTTGCCCCATGTCGGGAAATCCGACGGGAAGCCAAGGCCGAGGAACGACAGCGCGCTTTCGGTGATGATCGCGGTGGCGAGGCCAAGTGTGGCCGAGACCATGATCGGCGACAGCACGTTGGGCAGCAGGTGGCGCGTGATGATCCTGCGCGACGGTGCGCCGATGGAGCGAGCCGCCAGCACATATTCCCGTTCCTTGATCGTCAACACATCGCCACGCACGATCCGTGCGGTGTTCATCCATGATGTGATCCCGATCCCTGTTACGATCAGCAGGAAGATACCGAACTCTGGGCCAAAGGCTGCGCGTAGGGCGTCGCGGAACAAGAGCATCATGACGAGGAGGAGCGGCAGGAGCGGCAGCGACAGAACCAGATCGGTAAAGCGCATCAATGGCCCATCCAACCGTTTGAAATAGCCCGCAAGAACGCCAATCAGCGTGCCGATGATCAGCGACAGCAGCATCGCGGTCCAACCCACCGCGAGCGAAATACGCCCGCCATACATCAGGTTCGCCAGCACATCGCGGCCAAGGTTGTCGGACCCCAGTGGGTGGTTCCATCCCCATTTTTCACCGAACAATATGCCCGCGTAGAACGGACGCATGTTCTTGTTCCGAATGTCGGACTTGGTTGGGTCGAGGTCCCAGAGGTAGGGGCCGAGAATGACAAAGAGAGTGATGAAAATCAGAAAGCCGAGGCCAATCATCGCTCCGCGGTGTTGGCGGAACTGATCCCAGATTTCCCGTGCCTGCGACGGTGTTTTCACGAGGGTTGCATCAGTCATAGCGGATCCTCGGGTCGAGCAGGCCGTAGAGGACATCTGCAATCAAGTTAAAGAGAACGATCAACACGGCAAAGATAAAGGTCAGGGTCATGACCATCGGAATGTCGTTGCCTTGAACGGCGAGGATCAACAGTTGCCCCAGCCCGTTCACCTTGAACACCTGTTCGGTGATGATCGCGCCGCCAAAGACTTGGGGGACGCCGAGTGCGATGACGGTCACAACGGGGATCATCGAATTGCGCAGCACGTGACGCAGAACGACGACCTTTTCGTGCATCCCTTTGGCGCGGGCGGTGCGGACGTAGTCTTGGCCCAAGTTGTCGAGCATGGAAGCCCGCATAAAGCGGCTGATCTGCGCCGCGTTATAGAGCGCGAGGACAAACACAGGCATCGCCATCTGTTTGATCTGCTGACCCAGAGTGGCCCAGCTATCGACGACCAATGTCGTGTCATAAATCGACGGGAACCAGCCGAGGTTCACCGAAAAGATCACGATCAGAAGGACGCCCGTAAAGAAGGTCGGGACCGAGAACCCAACCATCGAGATAAACGTGCCGATCTGATCGAACCATGAATACTGATAGTAGGCCGACGCGATCCCAATGGGCAGCGCGATCAAGACGCCAACCACATAGGACATACCCACCACCCAGAGGGTCTGGGGGATACGTTCGGCGATAATGTCAAAGACGGGGCTTTTCGATTGGAAGGAAATGATCCGCTGCGCCCCTTCGGCGAGGTCGGTGCCAAAGAGGCCATCAATCCAATACTGCGGCTCGACCACAAAGAACTGATAGAGCCAGAGGTAAAACCGCACCCACCAAGGCTGATCGAGGCCGAGAGCTTCGCGCATACGTTCTTTGACTTCGGGCGGGATCGACATCGGCATTTGCGCCATCGGATCACCGGGGGAAAGCTCAAGAAGCAAGAAAATCACCAACGCAATAAAGAGAAGCGTCGGGATGGCCAGCAGAAGCCGTCGGATCGTGTAAGTCAGCATGAGTGGGTGGTCCGCTGCGGTAGGGTCGTTTAGGCGCGGCAGGTAACCCGCCGCGCCCGTTAGGATTATTCGCTACGGAACCAGTCAGCAGCATTCCACAGTTCAGAGTCCCAAGTGTTCAGGACAACACCGCCCAGCGTGTTGGATTTCGCGGACACACGGCCACGGTCCACCAGCGGGATGATGATGTTGCTGTCTTTGGTCAGGTAGTCGTTCATCGCACGTGCCAGCGCACCACGAGCTTCCAACTCACCTGTTTGACCCAGTTCAGTGATCATAGCGTCATAGGCTGGATCACAAACGCGGTTGATGTTTTCACCTTGCCACTGGCTGTCAGGGCTCGGGATCTGGTCGCATTTGTAAGCGGACAGATAAGCCTGCGGGTCAGTGCCTGGGAAGTTGTTCGCATACATCTCTACGTCAGCATAGAAACGCTGGAAGGTGTCTGGCGAACCTGGGTCACCACCAAAGTAGACCGACGCGTCGATGTTGCGAAGTTCAACCGACAGACCGATTTCTTCCCACCACTCTTTGATCAGGGCTTGGAAGTCCTGACGCACAGCGTTGGTCGAGGTCTGGTAGAGGATCGTCATCGGCTGACCATCGGGTGTTTCACGCACGCCATCGCCGTTGGTGTCCACATAACCACCCGCATCCAGAAGCGCTTTTGCGCGGTCAAGATCTTGGGTCAGACATGCGGTGTTGTCCGATGCGTAGAGCGCAGGCGCAGGCACGAGGTTACAGGTCGGACGACCCGCTTGACCGTATCCGATTTCGACCAGCAGATCGCGGTCGATCGCGATGGACATCGCTTCGCGGACGGCTGGGTCAGACAGATAAGGGTGCGGATGCGCAACGGTCGAACGCTCGCCTTCAGGCAGGTCCGGCGATGGGTTGGTGAGGTTGATCTCGATGCGTTCTACCAGCGTGCCGAAGCCAGAGATCGGTTCACCTTTACCGCCAGCGGCCAGTTCTTCGATCACGTCAGGTGCGAGCTGGAGGTTCCATGCGTAGTCAAATTCGCCAGTTTCCATAACCGCACGACCCGCAGCCATCGCATCACCGCCACCTTTAAGAGTTGCGGTCGCAAAGGCAGGTTTCGATGCATCGCGATAGTTCGGGTTTGCCACGTATTGGATCACGTCGTTCACGCGGAAGTCGGTGACAGCGAACGGACCTGTGCCAACGGGCATAAAGTTCGCGTCCGTACAGGTCGGAGCATTTGCGCCGAGGCAGTTAGCAAACTGAGCCGCCTGAATGATCGGGCTCTCGTGACCAACGAAGGGCTGGTAGGGGTTCGGCATCGGGTATTCGAATTTCACCACAACAGTGCGGTCATCCGTCGCCGTTACGCTTTCGATACCAACGAATTTAGCGCCCTGCGCACAGCCACCACCTTCGGCGGTGCAATATTCATAGGTAAAGACCACATCGTTTGCAGTCACTGGGCTACCATCGGACCACAGCAGACCCTCTTTGATGACCCAAGTGATCTGGGTGAGGTCTTCGGCCACGCCACCGTTTTCAACGGTCGGCACGCTCTCTGCGAGGTAGGGGACCATCGCGCCGTCTTGGTCATAGCGTGCAAGCGGTTCGAGGGTCAGGGATGCTGCCTCGATGTCCTTTGTGCCGCCCGAGAGATACGGGTTCATCGTGGACGGCGCTTGCCAATAGATGATGTTCACATGGCCGTCGCTTCCGCGCTCGGCAAAGGCGGGTGCGGCGGCAAGGCCGACAACAGCGCCCATTAGGATCGTCTTAAGTTTCATTTTCCTCTCCTATTGTGATGGCCGATAGGCCGTTAGGGACGGGTGTGATCCCGTTCTTTAGTTTTGGTAAAGGTGGCAGGCCGTAACATGTCCGGGGGCAAGCTCCACCGACGCGGGTTCGACCTCTTTGCAGATGTCCATGACCTTTGGGCAGCGCGTACAGAAGTTGCAGCCCTTGGGTGGGTTGGACGGGGACGGAACATCGCCCTGCAACACAATCCGTTCCCCGCGTGCATCAGCCGAAGGGTCGGGTTCTGGAACCGCAGACAACAGCGCCTGCGTGTAGGGGTGTTTGGGCGCGGTGTAGAGAATGCCCGACGGTGCGATCTCTACGATTTTGCCCAGATACATGACGGCCACGCGGTCCGCGATGTGGCGGACCATCGATAGGTCGTGGCTGATAAACAGATAGGTCAGGCCAAACTGCTCTTGCAGGTCCTCAAGCAGGTTCACCACCTGAGCCTGAATGGACACATCCAACGCGGCAATCGGTTCGTCACAAACGATGAACTTTGGGTTCAGGGCGAGCGCACGCGCAATCCCGATCCGCTGCCGTTGGCCGCCCGAAAATGCATGGGGATAACGACCCGCGAAAGCGCGGTTCAAACCCACAGCGTCCATCAGTTCGAGAACCTTTTCGCGTTTTTCTGCTGCAGACAGCGACGTGTGTTCGTCGAGAGGTTCACGAATGATCGCCTCAACCGTCATACGCGGGTTGAGAGAGGCTTGCGGGTCCTGAAACACCATCTGCATGACAGGGCGCATCGTGCGAAGGTCCGATTGTTCAATCGCGCCAATCTCTGCGCCATCAATCGTGATCTCGCCCTCAGTAATATCGTAGAGCCGTAAAACAGCCCGCCCGCAGGTCGATTTCCCGCAGCCCGATTCACCAACGAGGCCGAGCGTTTCGCCCTCGAACACATCAAAGGACACGCCATCGACGGCTTTGACCTCGCCCGTGCGTTTGCGGAATAGGCCCGAGTAAATCGGGAAATGCATTTTCAGGTCGCGAACGCGAACCAGTGGGGTCGATGCGTCAAACATGGGCCACCTCAGGTTCTACGAGGAAACACGC
>JAYPVO010000077.1:0-9547 GCA_038134645.1 Paracoccaceae bacterium | reverse complement strand
TCATCGCGCTGAATAAACCCTCGGGTCTGCCGTCGCAGGGCGGATCGGGGCAGGGCGACCGTCACGTTGATGCTTTGTCCGAGGCATTGATGTTCGGCTACAAAGACAAACCAAAGCTGGTTCACCGTCTCGACAAAGATACGTCTGGTCTCTTGCTGTTGGCACGCACAGATCGCGTTGCGCGTCGTCTGTCTGAGGCTCTTCGTCACCGCAACGTTCGCAAGATCTACTGGGCGGCTGTCGCAGGTGTTCCGTCACCGCGTGCGGGCTCGATCAAATATGGCCTGATGAAAGCTCCGGGTCGTGGTCGCGGTGGTGAGGGCGAAAAGATGGTTTGCGTTCACCCTGCGAAGTTGGATGAACACGAGGGTGCGAAACGCGCCCACACTGATTTCTTCACAATTGACCTTGCAGGGTCGCGGATTGCTTGGGTTGCGATGACGCCGATTACTGGCCGCACGCACCAGCTCCGCGCCCATATCGCCGAACTTGGTCATCCGATCATCGGAGACGGCAAATACGGCGGTTCATCGACCGAGAACCTTGGCGATGGCTGGGGCGCAGGTGTTGGCGGGGAACTGAGCAAGAAACTGCACCTTCACGCGCGGATGATTTCGTTCGAGCATCCGATCACCAAAGAGATCATCACCCTTCAAGCGCCGCTACCGCCGCATATGCAGGAAACATGGGACTTCTTTGGCTGGGATGTGAACTATCCACCGATCGATCCTTTCGTGACGGAAGATGAGTGAACTTCGGCTCGTCATTTTTGATGTTGATGGAACGCTGGTCGATAGTCAGGGGCTGATCGTCCGCTCGATGGAGGCTGCCTTTGATGGCGCAGGCCTGCCAGCGCCATCCCGTAATGCGATTAAGGGTATCGTCGGTCTGTCATTAGATCGCGCTGTTGCTCTGCTTGCACCCACTTCGTCAGAAGTCGAGGTTCAGCGCATTGTGCAAACCTACAAGGATGCGTTTTTCACCTTTCGTGAGGCGGAGGGCGCCGCCGCATCCAGTCCGTTTTTTCCAAGAGCGCGTGAAGTGCTTGACCAATTGCGTGCTGACCCTTGGACACTTCTTGCTGTCGCAACGGGAAAATCCAAACGTGGATTGGACGCCTTGATTGAGGCACACGGCTTGGAGGGATATTTCATCTCTCGTCAGGTGGCAGACTTCCATCCATCCAAACCTCATCCGTCTATGATTTACACAGCGGTTGATGAAGCAGGCGCTACGCGGGGTCGGACAGTCATGGTTGGTGATACGACCTATGATATGGATATGGCTAAGACCGCAGGTGTCGGTGCGATCGGTGTGTCGTGGGGCTATCATGCCGTTGAGACACTAAATGCGGATCGAATTATTGGCAGTTTTGACGAACTCCCCGAAGCGATAAATGAATTACTGGAGGCCCGATCATGAGCGGTTGGAAAGCAAAACGTTTCTGGAAAGAAGCAACCATCAGCGAGGTAGAGGGCGGCTATCGCATCGAGTTGGATGGTCGTCCGGTTAGAACGCCTGCGAAAGCTCTCATGGTTGTCCCGACCAAGGCTATGGCTGAAGCGATCGCTGCCGAATGGGATGCTCAGACCGAAGAAGTGAAGCCCGAATCTATGCCAATCACGCGGTCTGCGAATGCTGCCTTGGACAAGGTTTCAGTCCAGTTTGATGAGGTCGCTGATATGCTTTCTGCCTACGGCGGCAGCGACCTGCTGTGTTATCGGGCAGACAGCCCAGTTGAGCTGACAAAGCGGCAATCAGAAGAATGGGACCCGATTCTTGAATGGGCGGAGGGTCGTTTTGGCACACGCTTGATCTGCGGATTCGGCGTGATGCCCGTGACGCAGTCCGACGAAAATCTCCGCGTTCTTCGCGAGCACGTTGGAACGCTAAGCCCTTTTGAGATCGCGGCATTTCACGATCTGGTCGGTATAAGCGGGTCGTTAATACTGGCACTGGCCGTAACCGAAGGACATTTGACTGCTCAAGAGGCCTGGTTAAAGTCGCGGGTCGACGAATTGTGGCAGGAAGAGCAATGGGGCCAAGATGATGAGGCTACAGAGCTTGCAATGCACAAGCAGGGCGAGTTTTTAATGGCCTCACGTATCTATCAAATGTCACAAACCTGAAATGGACAGTCTTTTTTCCTGACTTACGTCGGATTTGCGGCCAGTTGACCTAAGATCAAGGGAATATTCCCGCCTGGTCCCTCTTGACCAAATGGCTGGATTGCGACCACATTAGGGCCTCGTGGCGGCTCGTCCTCCATGCACATACGCTATCAAAGCGAAAACCCCGATCGTAAGTATCGGGAACTCAGGAAGAGGTAGAAATGAAGAAATCCATTATGCTCGGCGCTCTTGCCGTCGCTGGTTTGACCGCCGCAGGCGCATCGGCATCCACGCTCGATGACGTAAAAGCTCGTGGCAAACTGAACTGTGGTGTGTCGTCCGGTCTGACCGGCTTCTCGCAGCCTGACGCGAACGGCGTTTGGGAAGGTTTTGACGTTGCTGTATGCCGCGCTCTCGCTGCTGCTGTTCTTGGTGACTCGACTGCTGTTGAATTCGTTCCGCTGACCACCCAAGTGCGTTTCACCGCGCTGGCTTCGAGCGAGATCGACATCCTGGCACGTAACACCACCTGGACCTTCTCGCGCGACACCGACCTGAAGCTCGACTTCATCGGCGTGAACTACTACGACGGTCAGGGCTTCATGGTTCCGAAGTCGCTCGGCGTAACTTCGGCTAAAGATCTCGACGGTGCTACTGTTTGTATCCAAACTGGTACAACAACAGAGCTGAACTTGGCCGACTTCTTCCGCGCCAACAACATCAGCTACGAGCCGATTCCGATCGAAACCAACGCAGAAGCTCAGCAGCAGTACCTTGCTGGCGCTTGTGACGTTTACACCACTGACGCTTCGGGCCTTGCTGCAACCCGCGCAACCTTCGAAGCACCGGCAGATCACGTGATCCTTCCGGAAATCATCTCCAAAGAGCCGCTCGGCCCGGTTGTTCGTCACGGCGACAACGAATGGGGTGATATCGCTATGTGGACCCTCAACGCACTGATCGCTGCTGAAGAACTCGGCGTGACCTCTGCAAACGTTGCAGAGCTGGCTGCTGCACCGACCACCAACCCGGAAATCAACCGTCTGCTGGGCACCGAAGGTGACCTCGGCGCGATGATCGGTCTGGACGCTCAGTGGGCAGTTCGCGCGATTTCTGCTGGCGGCAACTACGGTGAAGTGTTCGAAAAGAACATCGGTGTGAACACTCCGATCGGCCTCGCACGTGGTCTGAACGCACAGTGGACCGAAGGCGGCCTGATCTACGCACCGCCGTTCCGCTAAGTTTATCTAACGGGAAAGGGCGCAGTCTAACTGCGCCCTTTTCATACTTAAAGTGCCCCCCCGCGACATTACTAACAGCCGGATAACCGGTGACCTCCTGTCGCGTCGGGAGCTGGGGAGACTTTTATGACCACGCTCACGGATACGCCGAAGCAAGGCTTTCGGCTAAGTCAGCTCATTTACGATACGCGCTATCGCTCGATTACTATTCAGGTGATTGCGACTGTGCTGATCGTAGCAGCCCTCTGGTGGCTTGCGCGCAATACCGTCGCAAACCTCACCGCGCTGGGCAAAGATTTCACGCTCGAGTTCCTTGGGAACCGGTCGGGATACGATATCAACCAACGTCTGATTGCTTACGACTCGAACGCGACTCATGGTCGTGCGGCTCTGGTCGGCATCTTGAACACCCTTTTGGTCGCTGGCCTCGGGTGTGTTCTGGCAACTATTTTGGGCGTCATTTTCGGCGTGCTGAGGTTGTCGAAGAACTGGATCGTGTCTCGTTTGGCAGCAGTCTACGTGGAAGGCTTCCGTAACGTGCCGCTCTTGCTGTGGATCATTGCGATCTTTGCGATCATGACTGAATCCACCCCAGCACCAAAAGATTTCCGTGGTGAATCGCCCGCGGCGAGCATGGTGCTTGCCGATAATATGGCAATTACGAACCGTGGCACCTATATTCCCGAGCCGCTCTTTGCCAATGGTCTCGGCGATGTTGAAATTAAACCGGGTGGTATTTTTGCGGACCTGTACTTCAATGTCAGCATCGATTTGATCGTGATCATGCTGACTTTGGTTGCGAGCCTGCTGGTCGTCAAACTGGTGAATACTCGCGCGGCGGATATCCAAAATGCGACGGGTAATCGTCCAACGACATGGTGGGTTAACCTGCTGATTATTTTTGCCCCAATCGCTGCCCTACTCTGGGGACTTGGTTTCTATCTCGGCAAACCAGAGCTTTCGGGCTTTAACTTCGCTGGTGGCACACACCTGCGCAACTCTCTACTCGCACTTTGGTTGGCCCTGTCGCTCTACACGGGTGCATTTATCGCAGAGATCGTGCGTGGTGGTATTAACGCAGTATCCAAGGGCCAGACCGAAGCCGCTTTTGCGCTCGGCCTTCGTCCGAACCGCACAATGCGTTTGGTGATCCTGCCGCAGGCACTGCGGGTGATCATCCCGCCGCTGATTTCTCAATTCTTGAACCTGACCAAAAACTCGTCGCTGGCGATTGCCATTGGTTACATGGATGTTCGCTCCACTCTGGGCGGCATCACCGTGAACCAAACGGGTCGCGAGCTTGAAGGTATTCTACTCGTTGGTTTGTTCTATCTCCTGCTGAGCCTTGCGATTTCGTCGGGGATGAACTGGTTCAACGACCGCGTTAAGCTGAAGGAGCGCTAAGATGACTGATAATGCGCAAACCGTTCGCTATGTACGCGAAACGATGATCCCACCGTCCGAACCGCCTTTGACTGAACAAGGTGCGGTTAAGTGGATGCGGGAAAACCTGTTCTCGGGTTGGAAGAATAGCCTTCTTTCGATCCTCTCTATCTACGTGTTGGCAAAGCTGCTCATTTCGATGGTTCCGTGGTTCTGGAACTCGGTCTGGACCGCTGGGTCGTTGAACGAATGTCGTGAAACACTGGCCGTTCTGGATGGGCTGAACACTCATGGTGGCGCTTGTTTTGCTGTCATCAGTGATCGCTGGCTTCAGCTGTTGTTCGGTTTTTACCCTGCAGAGAGCTACTGGCGCCCGATCCTGGTCTTTGTCCTGATGTTTGTGGCTTTGGCTCCGATCCTGTTTTCGGCCCGTTTGCCCAAGCAAATGCTCTGGTTCTCGATCCTGTTCCCCTTCATCGGCACTTGGTTGCTTTGGGGTGGATCGTTCTGGTTGCCCGTCCTTGTCATCATCGGCTTTGTCGTTGGTGCCATCGGGTTTGCTGTCGGTGGGCGCGTTGCTGGAACATTCGGTGCTTTGACACTTGGTGTCTTGGGTGCTGCACTTTGGTGGATGGTTGCGATGCCTGCGGCCAACAATGCCTTGCACAAGGCCGTCGCACTTTCTCGTATTGATGCGACCAAGGCAGAACTGGTTGAGGCGCTCGCGACCAATCCTGAGCAAATCAAGGCAATCGAAGCTGAACAAGCCACTCTGCAAGAACAGATCAATGCTATGACTGCAGAAAAGGACGCTTTGGTCGTTGAAATGCTCGCTGCTCGCGAGGCGGGTTCGGAACCTTCTTCCGAACAGAAAGCCGCCTTTGAGGCGATCATGGATGAGTTGATGGTTGCGCGCCGTCAAAACACGGCTTTGGGCTTCTCGGCATTCAAACTGCAACAACAAGTCAGTGATGCGAACGGTCTGCTGGCGAACATCCAAGCGCTCCCTCAGTGGGAAGCTGATTTGCCCAAGGCGATCGCGACGGCTGCGGAATTGGACGCTGCACTTCCAGCTGGGATGCATAACCTTGTTTCCGTAAATCAGGTGCCTGCGGGCACTCCAGCCGAAGTCGTTGATACGCTGCGTGCTTACCTTGACGCTGATACGGCGGTGCTGAACTTGCAGGCGAATATCGAAACGGCCTACGAGCGCCTCGGTGTTCTTGGTCTAACTCCTGTGACCAGCCGTGATTTCGGTGGCTTTATGCTGGCAATGATCATCGGTGTGGCAGGTATCGTTCTGTCCTTGCCGCTGGGTATTTTGCTCGCGCTGGCACGTCAGGCCAATCTTCCGATCGTCAAAGGCTTTGCGGTTGCGTTCATCGAAATTATCCGCGGCGTGCCGCTGATCGTTTGGCTGTTCACCGCGTCGCTGCTTTTGAACTATTTCCTACCGCCACGCACCTCGTTCGACCTTGTGTTGCGCGTTGTGATCATGGTGACCCTCTTTGCCGCTGCCTATATCGCAGAGGTTATTCGGGGTGGCCTTGCGGCCTTGCCAAAGGGACAGTTCGAAGCCGCGGATTCGCTTGGCCTCGACTACTGGAAATCGATGCGCCTGATCGTTCTTCCACAGGCACTCAAAATCTCGATCCCGGGGATCGTGAACACCTTCATCGGTCTGTTTAAAGACACCACACTGGTTGGCATCATCGGTCTTCTTGACCCGCTCAACCTGTCGAACTCGATCCGTGCCGCCGCCGAATGGAACGGCGTGTATTGGGAACTGTTCGTCTTTATCGGCCTTTTGTTCTTTGTCTCATGCTTCAGCATGGGCCGCTACTCGCTCTGGCTGGAGAAAAAACTCCAGCGTGGACACCGCTAAGGAGACCGCCATGTCCGAACTTGCAATCGAACGTCAAATCGACCGCAGCCACATGACGATCTCAGATGAGGTCGCCATTCAGATCAACAACATGAACAAGTGGTACGGCCAGTTCCACGTGTTGCGTGACATCAACCTGACCGTTCAGCGCGGTGAGCGGATCGTTATCTGCGGCCCGTCTGGGTCCGGTAAATCGACGCTCATCCGGTGTATCAACCGCCTCGAAGAGCACCAGTCGGGTGACATTATCGTTGATGGGACAGAGCTGACCTCTGACCTCAAGAACATCGATAAGATCCGTTCTGAGGTTGGCATGTGCTTCCAGCACTTCAACCTGTTCCCGCACCTGACCATTCTGGAGAACTGCACGCTGGCTCCGATCTGGGTCCGTAAGGTCCCGCGTAAAGAGGCCGAAGATATTGCGATGCACTACCTCGAAAAGGTGAAAATCCCGGATCAGGCTCACAAATATCCGGGCATGTTGTCGGGTGGTCAGCAGCAGCGTGTGGCAATTGCGCGCTCGCTGTGCATGAAACCGCGCATCATGCTGTTCGACGAACCGACATCTGCTCTCGACCCTGAGATGATCAAAGAGGTTCTCGACACCATGATCGAACTGGCTGAAGAAGGCATGACCATGCTCTGCGTGACCCACGAGATGGGTTTTGCTCAGGCCGTAGCAAACCGCGTGATCTTTATGGATCAGGGCCAGATCATCGAGCAAAACGAACCGCATGCGTTCTTTAACGATCCGCAGTCGGATCGCACAAAACTGTTCCTGAGCCAGATTTTGGGCCACTAATCCCGCGGGGATGATGGATTTTAGTTAAGGGCGGGCCTCGTGTCCGCCCTTAATCGTTTTGTAAATCGCGTGGTGTGGTAAAGGCGACGACGCGCCCCGAGGCCGCAACAACGTCTGACCAATGAGGCACATCAAAGTCGATGATTGCGGTCGCACAGGTCGGATAGGATGCGTATTTCGGATGCTGGGGGCGCTCATGAACGAGCCCACAAGCGAAACTGCCAATACCTGGATTATGACCAATCATCGCAACAACGGGTGCTTGCGCGGTCTTGAGTTCGGCGAGCATGGTTGTCGCAGGTGCAAGGTAGAGAGCCGGGACATAGCGGACCTTTGGCGTCGTCGGCCATTTCTCCATCAGGAGATCCAACGTCTCGCGCGTGCGGCTGGCGTCGGAGCATAGAACTTCGGTCGGGACATCACCTCTATCCGCGATCCATTTTCCAATCACAGGCGCGGCGCGGCGTCCTCGTTCGTTCAATTGCCGTTCATGGTCATCAATCGAAAAATCGTCCCAAGATGATTTGGCGTGTCGAATAAGGATAAGCCTAAGGGTCATTTGTGGAACTCACTCATGAAATACGCGGACTGTTCAGGGGGGCGCTGCGATGTCCCGACTGGACATGCCCGCCGAACACGGCATCCCCCCTTCAAACAGTCTGCACCGTCTCTATCAGATAAGAAACCGTGACAGGCTGCCACATCGTAGCCGTCGGGTGTCAAGGCAGACGTAGGGCAGGCCGTGACGCATGGTTTGGCCGCGCAGGTCGGGCAGGGTGGCGATGCGAGTTTGACCTCTGGTGCCTTGCGAAGCGCAATAGCCCCACGAAATGACGTGAAGAGGCCCGCAGTGCCATCTGCCAAGAACGAGATTGGGGACGAGCAAAACGACCCAGATCTGATGGCCCAGCTGTAGAATGGATAAAACGGCGCGCCCCCAAACGGGAAATAGGCGACGCCATCATATTTCGCCGCGATTTGCTCTAGGACGCGTTTAGACCAACGGTCTACGGGGTCACTCTGCCCATCGAGCCATTCCTGGGAGGCGCAAAAATATGACCAAAAATCAGGCTCGCTAGGAGAGATCAGCACAAGCGCCGTCGCCCAATCTGGGAGGTTATCATCAGCGGATGGAGTGACAATTCCTGAAACTCTCAGGCCATGTCCCTCCAGATCGCTGATGAGATGTGTCACGAGTTGCGCGGCTTTACGCGAGGCTCTGTGGTGCGGATCATCGAACCAGCACCGTGTTCTGTGAACAGCTCGAGCAAGCAGGCATTCGCCACCCGGCCATCGAGGATGACGACACCGCGTACACCGTCTTCGATCGCTTTGAGCGCGGTTTCGGTCTTGGGGATCATACCGCCTGCAATGGTGCCATCCGCGATCATTTCGCGAACCTCAGCAGGTGTCATTTGCGTAATGACCTCGCCGTCTTTGTTTTTCACGCCAGACACGTCAGTCAACAAGAGCAGGCGATCAGCCTTAAGGGCACCAGCAATTGCACCAGCGGCGGTGTCACCGTTCACGTTGAATGTTTCATTGTCGTTCATACCAGTCGCGACGGGCGCGATGACTGGAATAATGCCAGCGTTGAACATGTCATGTAGGACTTGAACATTCATCTCGACAGGACGACCGACGAAACCTAGTTCCGGATCGTCGGGTTCACAGACCATCAGGTCGTCATCTTTGCCCGATAGACCAACGGCACGACCGCCTTCATCCATGATCGCCTGAACGATCCGTTTGTTGACGAGGCCCGTGAGGACCATCTCAACGACCTCTACAGTTGCTTTGTCGGTTACACGTTTGCCGCGCACCCACTGGGATTCAATGCCGAGACGACCGAGAAGATCGTTAATCATCGGCCCGCCGCCATGAACAACGACAGGGTTTAGGCCAACCTGACGCATGAGGACGATATCGCGCGCGAAATCTGCCATGGCATCCTGATCACCCATGGCGTTGCCGCCAAATTTGACCACGACGATCGCGCCAGAATATCGCTGCAAGTAGGGCAATGCCTCTGACAGAGTGCGAGCAGTTGCGATCCAGTCACGGTTCATGTCTTGTTTCCTCACGGCCGGTCCCTTTCCAAATAGGGGTCAAACGATGCCATAAA
>JAYPVO010000076.1:0-9600 GCA_038134645.1 Paracoccaceae bacterium | reverse complement strand
TACCGTCCGATTTCAACTTTGCGCAGGCGGGGCGAGGCACCTCGCGGATGCCGTCAGAATGGGCGCGGCAAGGTGTTGTAGGTGTCGATGGGCGTGCGGTCCCTGATTACGGATCGGCAGGGTTACTTTTGCCAGCGGGTGCGCGTGGCGTCGCGCTGATGACCTTCGCGAACTTCCGAACGATTGAGCGATACAACGCGTCAGAGGCTTACGTCATCGGCGTCGGGCATTTGGCCGACCGTATCGCTGGAGGCGGTCCGTTTGTTGCATCGTGGCCCCGTGGTGATCGTGGTTTGACTTCTGCTGAGGTTGCTGAATTGCAGCGGCGCCTGAATGCTGCGGGCTTTAATGCTGGCGCAGTAGACGGCAGGCCCGGACCGCAGACTCGGGCAGCCCTTAGGACTTGGCAGCGCAGCGTGGGGTTACCCGCGGATGGTCGTCCCACGCTCCATATGCTCGAACGGCTTCGTTAGATTTTGGGGCCAAGTTCAGCGAGAACCTGTTCATAAACCGCGCGTTTGAACGGGACGATGGATGCCACAACGTCGGCTGGGTCAATCCATTTCCATTGGGTGAATTCAGGATGCTCGGTCGCGATGTCGACTTGATCGTCCGATCCGTTGAAACGCAGCAAGAACCATTTCTGTTCTTGTCCTTTGTAGCGGCCCTTCCAAATGTTCGGGACGACATCGTGGGGCAGATCATAGGCGACCCAGCCTTTGGTTTCGGCGGCGACTGTCACGAGATCAGCGGTTACACCCGTTTCTTCCCACAGTTCGCGCAGGGCGGCGTCACGCGGGTCTTCGCCTTTGTCGATGCCGCCTTGAGGCATTTGCCAAGCATCTTGATCGCGGTCGTTGCGTTGGCCGACAAAAATCCGTCCCTCGTGATTGACCAGCATAACGCCTACGCAAGGACGATAGGGGAGTGCAGCAATCTGTTCAGGGGTCATCAGAGGAGCCTTTCAACGGTTTGACGAATTCTATCCCGCAGGTGCGATAAGTCCAAGCGGACAAACGAAAAGGGCAGCACGATTAGGTGCTGCCCGATTTATTGCAGTCAGTTGGTATTACTCGCGATTACCCAGCGCGCTCAGCCCGCGCAGGATGTCGATTGCATAGGCCAACTGATAGTCATCTTCGCGAAGGGCTGCGGTCGCCTCAGCACGAGCTGCATCTTCTTCAATCTGACGGATTTCGTCTTCGGTTAGGCTATCATTGTTCAATGCGCCGCGTAGGTCGGCTTCGGACCGCATATTCGGCGTATCCTCGGTCACCTCATCCGCAGGGCGCGGGCGCGGCTGTTGAACGATGATGTCGGGCTGGATGCCTAGCGCTTGGATCGAGCGGCCCGAAGGCGTGTAGTAACGCGCGGTCGTCAAACGCATTGCGCCATCATCGCGCAGCGGCATGACTGTTTGCACCGAACCTTTGCCGAACGACTTTGTGCCGACAACAATCGCACGGCGGTGATCCTGAAGAGCACCCGATACGATTTCTGAGGCCGATGCGGAACCGCCATTGATCAGAACAACAATCGGCATGCCATCGGTGATGTCACCCGGTGTTGCGTTGTAGCGATCGCCGTCAGATGCGTTGCGACCACGGGTCGATACGATTTCACCTGCGTCAAGGAACGCGTCCGACACATAGATTGCCTGATCCAGCAGACCACCTGGGTTGTTGCGTAGATCAAGGATGACGCCGCTGACATTTTCTTTGCCGCCGGCCTCTTCGACTTGCGCTTCAAACCCAGCGATCAAATCGTCGTAGGTTTGACCACTGAACGTCGCGATACGGAGGACAACAGCGTCACCTTCGGTGCGTGCCCGAACAGCAGTAAGTTTGATCATGTCGCGGATGATCGAGACTTCGAACGGTTCTGTTTCGCCTTCACGCACGACTGTCAGGATAATCTCGGACCCGACAGGGCCACGCATCAGATCAACGGCTTGATCCAGCGTCAGACCCAAAAGGCTTTCGCCATCCACTTGCGTGATAAAGTCGCCCGAGAGAATGCCCGCAGCATCGGCTGGCGTGCCGTCCATCGGCGAGACAACTTTGATCCAGCCTTCTTCTTGGGTCACTTCGATCCCCAAGCCGCCGAACTCACCAGAGGTTTGGATGCGCATATCTGCCGCCGCATCGGGTGACAGGTAGCTGGAATGTGGGTCAAGAGATGTGAGCATCCCGTTGATGGCCGCTTCAATCAGCGCTGTCTCATCAACTTCTTCGACGTATTGCGCGCGGATGCGTTCGAAAATATCGCCAAACAGATCAAGCTGTTCGTAGACCGTCGAGTTGCGGTCGGCTTCTTGGGCAATCAAAGGACCAGCGATTTGCGTTGTCGCCAGAAGACCAAGGATGGTGCCCGACGCTGCCGCAATGGCGAATTTCTTCATAGTATACCTCACTCCATCGCGAACCAGATCGCGGGGTCTACCGGAGATTGCCCTTCTCGCACTTCAAGATAAAGGGTTTCCGTGGCCCGAATGCCTGATCCGTTCTCTAAATCGGTCAAAATCTCGTCAACTAATGGTGAATCCCCGCCCATCATGCCGATAGGTGAGCCAGCGGGGAGAACTTCACCCACTTGGCCAAATGTTTCAGCAAGGCCTGCATAGACAAAAAGGATGTCCGCGGCAGGTTCCGTGATGACGACATTCCCGTAGTCCAAAAGCGGTCCTTTGAAGCGCAATGTGGCTGCGACGGGAGTTGTCACAAGCACCCTTGGCTGTGTTGCCAAAAGGACCCCGGGACGGCTGATCCCTGCGAGGTCCTCCTCGTTAAATCCGCGTAACACCCGTCCTTGGACAGGCAGCGCAATTTGACCACGTAGTGAAAGAGCGTCGGGCGAGGGGATGTCCATCTCTTCGCCAATGGTGTCGTTAAGCCCGCTCGCAAATGCGTCGAGTGTTTCGGCCGAAGATATCAGGAGTGCGGTTTGAACTGGGTCTTCGGTAAATCGTTGCGGCAGGTCAGTGCGATCAGAGATCGCCGCGCTAAGCGCTGCCCGCGCCGATTGCGCGCCATCCAATCCTTGGCGGAGTTTGTTCGCGGCATTGTCCTGTAGGTCGCGCAAAAGCGCGACCTCTTCCAATTGGGATCGTAGCGTTGTGACATCTTGCTGAAGAGCTGGGGTCACATCCGCGAGGATCATACCTGATCTGGCAGTCCCTGTTGGCCCACTTGGGTGGAGTAATAGCACCGGGGCTGGAGAACGTCCCATTGACAGTAGAACGCCAAGCAACTGCGCGACTTCATCGGATTTCGCGTCCAACTCTGTCTCAAGCGCCTCCTGACGAATTGCAGCTTGGCGCAGGCCAGCGCGAAGGGCGACAAGCCCGTCTTCGTAAGCTTTGACCGTCTCAGTCAGTGCAGACACCCGATCACGTGCGCCATCCGCTTCTTGCAACATGACGCTTGCCCCTTCGATCCTCGCGGCTGCGGCCAAGGCCGCTTCACCTGGATCTGCCTCGGCAAAGGCAGTTCCAGCCGCAATGGATAGAGCAAGAGCAATCGTGCGGATCATCGGATGAGAAGGCTCTTTCCAGTCATTTCGTCGGGTTGCGGAAGCTCCATCAAGTCCAGCAGGGTCGGCGCGAGATCCGCCAAACGTCCACTGCGCAGCGTCGCGCCTTTGGGCCCGCCAAAGACAGCCACTGGTACTGGGTTCAGCGTATGCGCGGTATGTGCGCCGCCCGTTTCTGGGTCGATCATCATTTCGCAGTTGCCATGATCTGCCGTGATCACCATCGCGCCACCTGCCTTTTCCAAGGCTTCCACCACCTTGGTTAAACCTTGATCGACGGCTTCGCAGGCTTTCATCGCAGCTTGAAGGTCGCCAGTGTGTCCGACCATGTCAGGGTTCGCGTAGTTGGTGACGATAAGGTCGTAACCTTTTTCGATCGCTTCCACGAATTTAGCTGTCACTTCGGGTGCCGACATCTCTGGCTGAAGATCATAGGTCGCGACCTTCGGCGACAACGGCATAAAGCGGTCTTCACCGACTTCGGGTGTTTCTTTGCCGCCGTTTAGGAAGAAGGTAACGTGCGGATATTTCTCGGTTTCTGCCAGTCGGAACTGGGTCAGGCCTTGCTTTGCAACCCACTCGCCCAAGGTGTTCACGATCTTGCGCTTAGGGAATACGGTTTCAAACCACGCGTTGTGATCAACGGAATATTCGACCATCCCCAGTCGCGCTGCAAACGGGGGGAGTGCGCCACGATCAAACCCAGCAAAGTCTGGTTGCGCCATCGCGGCGAGGATTTCGCGGGCCCGGTCGGCGCGGAAATTCAAACAAAATAACCCGTCGCCAGATTGAACACCCGTGTATCCATCGATCACAGTTGCTTGGATGAATTCATCGGTTTCGCCGCGGGCGAATGCGTCTGCAACTGCGGTTTTTGCATCGGCGGCGTTGAATGCACCCTTGGCGTCGATCATCGCGTGGTATGCGGTCGATACACGTTCCCAACGGTTGTCACGGTCCATGGCAAAGTAGCGACCAGTGACCGACGCAACGGTGCAGCCTTCGGGCAGTCGCGCCAAAAGATCAGCCATGAATACGTCTGCCGATTTCGGTGCAACATCGCGCCCGTCGGTGATCGCGTGGAGGACGACCGGAAGGCCCGCGTCGGTCAGAACTTTCGCTGCTGCGATGATGTGCTCAATGTGGCCGTGGACCCCACCGTCAGAGACAACGCCCATCAAATGAGCTTGCCCACCCGTTTCTTTCAACTTGGTAATGAAGGCCAAGATGCCTTCGGTTTTGCCAAAGGAACCGTCTTCCATCGATAGGTCGATCTGACCCAAATCCATAGCAACGACACGGCCTGCGCCGATGTTTGTGTGGCCAACTTCAGAGTTACCCATTTGCCCGCTCGGAAGGCCGACATCGGGACCGTGGGTGATCAACTCTGCCGTGGGGCAGGTTGCCATGATGCGGTCAAAGGTCGGTGTGTCCGCCAATGCAGGTGCGTTAGCAGTCGCGTCAGGGCCATTGCCCCAGCCATCCAGAATACACAGAACAACGGGTTTGGGTCGGGTCATGGCATGCTCCTCTGGGTTCGGGACCGTCTTAACGCCCCCTAAAGCCAAGGAACAGCCCTCGCCGCTACGATCGTCAAAATTCGGCGTGATCTATCCTGCGCCGATCAATGCACCTGCCGCAAAGACCAACGCCCCGCCGAGCACCACTTGGAACGCGGCGCGCAAGAACGGCGTGTCCATGTAGCGGTTCTGAATCCAGACGATGGCCCAGAGCTCTACAAACACTACGGCGAAGGCGATCATGGTCGCGGTCCAGAAATGCGGGATCAAATACGGGAGCGCGTGTCCAAGACCGCCCAATGTGGTCATAACGCCCGCCGCAATCCCGCGTTTGACAGGTGATCCGCGACCCGAAATTTGACCGTCATCCGATGCGGCTTCGGTAAAGCCCATCGAGATACCCGCGCCGATAGACGCCGCGAGGCCGACGAGGAATGTCGTGTGCGTGTTCTGTGTCGCAAAGGCGGTCGCAAAGATCGGCGCAAGGGTCGAAACGGAGCCGTCCATTAGGCCCGCAAGTCCCGGCTGAACCCACGTCAGAACGAACTGGCGGTGGGCTTCGTTTGCCTCTTCGTCGCGTGTCGTTTCGGTCAGATGGGTCTGTTCGAGGGTCACGGCGGAGTCTGCGTGATTGGCCTCCGCTGCTGCGAGATCACCTAGCAATTTCCGTGTGTTTGCATCCGTCGTGCGCTGGGCAGCAGCAAGGTAAAACCGTTCGGCTTGCTTTTCCATCGCGGCAGCCTCGGACCGCATGGTTTCGACGCCGAGGTTTTCGACCAGCCAAATCGGGCGGCGTGCGTAATATCCGGATACGTGTTCGCGACGGATCAGTGGGATTACGCTACCAAACCGCCGAGTGTGTTCATCGATGAGGCGATGACGGTGCTCGTCTTCCTCTGCAGCCATGCCATCAAAGATGGAGGCAGAAGCGGGGAAATCAGTTCGCAACCGTTCAGCGTACATTCGATAAATGCGCGCATCGTCCTCTTCCGAAGAAATCGCGAGTGCCAAAATCTCTTGCTCTGTGAGGTCTGAAAAGCGGCGTCGGCTCGAGAAACCGGGGATCATTGAGCGCTCCATTCTCTGTTCATACTCAACCTATGCCTTTCCGCGTCAGGTGCAACGGGGACCTGTTGACGCATGAACTAAACTAATCGGTTCATTTTCATATTTACAAAACCAAACAGTTTAGTTTAGAAATCGACTCATCCTGTTTATGAGGTCTGACATGAAACTCCTTCCCGCTCTTGCTGCTACTTTAATGCTCGTCTCTTCGCCCGTTCTGGCGATGGGTGGGCCGATGCAATTCCCCAATCTGACATGGCCGCAAAACCCCAATCCAGAAACCACACAGGGTTGTTTTGATGCTACTTCATTGCAAGCTGACGTTTGCGCTCAGAAGTGAGGCGATGCCTTGTTTGATCTGAACCGAGCGGTTTATAATGTGGCTCGGTTCAGACGGAGGCATCATGCCCGACGACAGTCAGGAAATTAAACGCGGACGTAAGTTCGAGCAGGTCCTTGAAGGCGCCCGCGAGATATTTCTCAAGGACGGCTTTGATGGTGCGAGCGTCGATGATATCGCGAAGTCCGCGGGTGTATCGAAGGCAACGCTCTACAGTTATTTCCCTGACAAACGCCTTTTGTTCATGGAGGTTGCGCGCAACGAATGCGCGCTTCAAGCGGATACCGCAACGGCCAAGGTGAACGTGTCTCTGCCTGCGCGCGACGTTTTGCGCTTTGCTGGATATGAGATGATCAACATCATGTCTCAAACGTTCAACACGCGCATGTATCGGATGTGCATGGCTGAATCCGAGCGGTTTCCCGAAGTTGGTCGCCAGTTTTACGATTGTGGCCCAGCGCTGGTTCGTTCCCGCATCGTTTACTTCCTAAAGCAATACGTTGAACGCGGTGAACTAAAGATCCAAGATTTTGAGCTAGCCGCTGATCAGTTTCAGGCCCTATGCAAAGTCGAACTGATGGATCGCGTGATGTTTCTGCACGACGTGCCGGTCGCTGAGGCTGACAAGGCACGTGTTGTGGATGGCGCGGTGGAGATGTTCATGGCCCGATACGGGGTCTAAGTCGCCAACAGAACAAATGAAAAGCCCCGCCAGAAGCGGGGCTTTTGTGTTTTAGAAGACCACGACAGAGCGGATCGATTTACCCGCATGCATGAGATCGAAGCCTTTGTTGATGTCTTCGAGCGGCATTGTGTGAGTGATCATCGGATCGATCTCGATCTTTCCGTCCATGTACCAATCGACGATTTTCGGCACGTCAGTGCGGCCGCGCGCGCCACCAAATGCCGTTCCGCGCCAGCTACGACCAGTCACAAGCTGGAAGGGGCGGGTGCTGATTTCTGCGCCAGCAGGTGCCACGCCGATGATGATTGATTCACCCCAGCCTTTGTGGGCGGATTCCAGTGCGGTGCGCATGACGTTCACGTTGCCTGTTGCGTCAAACGTGTAGTCCGCGCCACCTTTGGTCAGAGCGACGAGGTAGGCAACCAGATCGCCGTCAACCTCGGTCGGGTTCACAAAGTCGGTCATACCAAAGCGGGTCGCCATCGGAACTTTGTCAGGGTTCAGGTCAACGCCGACGATTTGGTCTGCGCCAGCAAGGCGAAGGCCTTGAATAACGTTGAGACCGATACCACCGAGACCAAAGACGATCGCGCGGCTGCCGATTTCGACTTTTGCGGTGTTGATAACCGCGCCGATACCCGTCGTGACACCACAGCCGATGTAGCAAATCTTGTCGAACGGTGCATCAGGGCGCACCTTCGCCAAAGCGATTTCAGGCAGAACAGTGTGGTTCGAGAAGGTAGAGCAACCCATGTAGTGCAGGATCGGGGTGCCATCGAGCATTGAGAACCGCGATGTGCCGTCGGGCATAAGGCCCTGACCTTGGGTCGAGCGGATCGACTGGCACAGGTTGGTTTTCGGGTTGAGGCAGTATTCGCACTCGCGACATTCCGGCGTGTAGAGCGGAATGACGTGATCGCCTGGTTTGAGGCTGGTCACGCCCGGACCTACTTCGAGAACGACACCAGCGCCCTCGTGGCCGAGAATGGCAGGGAACAGACCCTCGGGGTCCGCGCCAGAAAGCGTGAATTCGTCAGTGTGACAAATGCCAGTCGCTTTGACTTCAATCAGAACCTCGCCCGCCTTCGGGCCTTCGAGGTTCACTTCCATAATCTCAAGTGGTTTGCCGGCTTCAACGGCAACTGCTGCACGGGTGCGCATGCGAAACCTCCCTTTTGCAATTTCGGCAAAGGTGGACGATGCTAGAAGCCTATTCAACGGTATTTTTTCGGATCGAATGTTGATGTGGAAGATTGAGGTGAACTAGATGATGAAAATGACAAAAATGACCCGATTAGTATTTTCTATCGTTGGTCTGCCCTTGATCCTCGCGGCCTGTGAAGATGTCGGATCATCGCAACGGCCTGCCATCCCAGATGTGGCTCAGGATACCTGTGGTGGTGCGCAGTATGGCGGTCTGATTGGACGTGACGCGACTGTGCTGGAAGGTGTTTTGATCCTACGGCAAGTCCGTGTTCTCCGCCCCGACACTATCATGACGATGGACTATCGAGCCGAGCGGCTGAATTTCCAAGTCGGCGAAGATGGAACGCTGACCCGAATTTTCTGTGGATGAATGACCCCTAAAGACAGGAAACCCCGCATCTTGGGGATGCGGGGTCCTATTCTTCGCAAGGTGTCCGACGCGGCGAACTGGGTGGGGGCTAAACATCGCCGCGCCGTAGCACTTTGCATAGGGTGTTTATCGACAATGATTGCGGCGTGACTTTTGCTCGGGGGCGGCCATAGCGGGGTAATTTCAGGGCAAGATCAAGGCATGCTTGATTTGTACTAAATTTGCAGCAAATCTTCATCTTATGACGATACAGATCCCCACGTCTTTTGCTGCACTGCCTGAGCAAGTTGCGTTCCACCGAACAGAGCTCGGACCGATCCTTGGGTTATATGGTCGGTTCGTTGCCGCAGGTGAATGGCGGGACTATGGCTTATCTTGTTTGCGTGAAGTCGCCATTTTTTCAGTATTTCGGCGGACGGCAGAGCATCCTCTGTACCGCATAGAAAAGCGACCCAAACTTCGGCTCAAGCAGGGGCAATACGCGGTCATTGGTGCTGAGGGACAGGTGCTGAAACGCGGAAATGACCTGAAAGCGGTGCTGTCTGTGCTGGAACGCAAACTGATCCGCGCGGTCGAATGATCAGAGGCGCTTGTGAGACGTCACTGGCCCGATCCTATTGAGAGCATCGGCAATTGGTTCAAATGAAACGGCCATATGATGCGCGTTCGCATGAATGATCTGTTTATCGTCCGCAACGAGCGCGACGTGTCCGCGCCAGAAAAATAGGTCCCCTCTTTGTGGGGAACCCTCGACTGCATGACCCAAGGCGGCCTCTTGCTGATCACTGTCGGCAGGGCAAGAAATGCCACACAGACGATGCGCCATTTGCACCAGTCCCGAACAATCGATGCCATCGGCAGAATTGCCACCCCAAAGATACGG
>JAYPVO010000075.1:0-9734 GCA_038134645.1 Paracoccaceae bacterium | reverse complement strand
AGTGGATCGACGATCCGACCAACGAAAACCCGAAATACCTCCGCAGCCGTATTCGCGCAGCGATGCCGCAACTGGCGGACCTGGGCCTCACCGTCGATGCCATCGCCACCAGCGCCTTTAACCAAAAGATGGCCCGCGCTGCGCTGGATCACTACGCCGCCAAAGAAGCCGAGACCCACCTGACCATTCAAGGCGGTGACTTGATCCTGCCCCGTAACCTCGACCGTCTGATGGTGCCGCAAGACATCCAGCGCAGGCTTTGGCTCTCTGCTGTGATGTGGATCGGCGGCGGGGACCATACGCCACGGCAAAGCGGCCTGTCTCAGATCACCCACGCCATCCGCGACGGGCGGGACGTGACGCTGAACGGTTGTGCGATCCTCGTGAAACGGGACCACATTCGCTTTACCCGTGAACTGAACGCTGTGCGTGACCTGCGTTGTCCAACCGCCGAAATCTGGGACGGACGCTGGCAACTGACGGGCCCTCACGCGCCTGATCTGCACATTTCAGCCGTGGGTGAAGAGGGGATTCGCCAGTGTTCCGACTGGAGATCCTCTGGTTTCCCACGTCCGTCGATTATTTCTTCGCCCGCCGTTTGGCGCTCAAACACCATAATAGCAGCGCCATTGGCAGGTTTCGGCACAGAATGGACCGCGCAGATCGTCGCGCCATTCAGTATGGGTAAGAACGTCCATTGAACCTCCTCGTTTGATCCCTATTTTAAGGAACAAATCTGACTTGCCGTAATGCAGGTCGGGAACGTCAAAGGAGTCCCCCTTGGGCAACGCACGCAATATCGTATTTTGGGTCGTCCTGTTTTTGCTGGTCGTCTCGCTCTTCAATGTTTTCTCGTCTGGTTCGTCGAGCCTGCAATCCACTCAGCGGAGCTATTCCGAATTCATCCAAGCGGTGAATGACGGCAGCGTCCAAAAAGTGACGCTGGATGGCGAACGTGTCCTCTACACCGGAACTGACAGCCGCGAATACGTCGCGATCCGTCCGACCGATGCGCAGGTCACAGATATGTTGATCGCACGCGATATTCCGGTGACCGCTGACGCGCAGGAACAATCCACGTTCCAAGCCGTGCTGCTGAGCCTTCTGCCCTTTGTTCTGCTGATCGGCGTCTGGATTTATTTCATGAACCGTATGCAGGGCGGTGGCCGTGGTGGTGCGATGGGCTTTGGCAAATCCAAGGCGAAACTTCTCACCGAAAAGCATGGCCGCGTGACCTTTGACGACGTAGCTGGCATCGATGAGGCCAAAGAAGAACTGCAAGAGATCGTAGAGTTCCTGCGCAACCCGCAGAAATTCAGCCGCCTCGGTGGTAAGATCCCCAAAGGTGCGCTTCTCGTTGGCCCTCCGGGCACAGGTAAAACGCTTCTGGCACGCGCAATCGCGGGCGAAGCTGGCGTTCCGTTCTTTACCATTTCGGGTTCTGACTTTGTTGAGATGTTCGTTGGTGTGGGTGCGTCCCGCGTCCGCGACATGTTCGAACAGGCGAAAAAGAACGCACCTTGCATCGTATTCATCGACGAGATCGACGCTGTTGGTCGTGCGCGTGGCGTTGGCATGGGCGGCGGTAACGACGAACGTGAACAGACGCTCAACCAGCTGCTCGTTGAAATGGACGGCTTTGAAGCGAACGAGGGCGTGATCATCGTTGCGGCAACCAACCGCCGCGACGTGCTCGACCCTGCGCTGCTGCGTCCGGGCCGTTTTGACCGTCAGGTCACCGTTCCGAACCCAGACATCAAAGGCCGCGAGAAAATCCTCGGCGTCCACGCTAAGAAAACCCCGCTCGGCCCTGACGTTGATCTGCGCATCATCGCACGCGGCACCCCTGGGTTCTCTGGTGCGGACCTCGCTAACCTCGTGAACGAAGCTGCCCTGACCGCTGCCCGCGTTGGTCGCCGTTTTGTCACTATGGTCGACTTTGAGAACGCCAAGGACAAAGTCATGATGGGCGCGGAACGTCGTTCGATGGTTCTGACCCCCGATCAAAAAGAGAAAACCGCCTATCACGAGGCTGGCCACGCCGTTGTTGGTCTGTCGCTGCCTGAATGTGACCCCGTCTATAAGGCGACGATCATTCCGCGTGGTGGTGCCTTGGGCATGGTTGTCTCTCTGCCAGAGATCGACCGCCTGAACTGGCACAAGGCTGAATGTCAGCAGAAACTCGCGATGACGATGGCGGGTAAAGCGGCTGAGATCATCAAGTACGGTGCGGACAACGTCTCGAACGGCCCCGCAGGTGACATCCAGCAAGCCAGCCAACTGGCCCGCGCGATGGTTCTGCGTTGGGGTATGTCGGACAAGATCGGCAACGTGGACTACTCTGAGGCCGCTGATGGCTACACGGGTAACACCGCTGGTTTCTCTGTCTCGGCGCACACCAAAGAAGCGATCGAAGAAGAAGTTCGTCAGTTCATTCAGGACGGCTATGACACCGCCTTCCGCATTCTGACCGAAAAGAACGACGAATGGGAACGTCTGGCCCAAGGCCTGCTGGAATACGAAACCCTCACGGGCGAAGAAATCCAGCGCGTCATGAAAGGCGAACCGCCCCAAGGCAACGGTGACGACGATGCAGGCAATGCGCCCTCGGTTGTCGCGATGCCCAAGGCTGGCAAGGCCCGCAAGCCCAAGGACGACGGGCTAGAGCCGGAGCCTAGCGCGTGAGCGGCCAGCTAAAGAACGACTGGAACCCCGAAACCTATTCAAGGTTTCGGGGTTTGCGTTTGCGCCCCGCCATTGACCTGCTTCAACAGATCAGCGGCGAAGCTGATGGCGACATCATCGACCTCGGTTGCGGGAATGGTGCGGTGGGCGAGCCGCTCGCCGAACGCTTTGCAGGTCACAAAATCATCGGCGTCGATGCCTCTGAAGCGATGCTGGTGAAGGCGTCAGAAACCCGCGCCTATGACGACCTCGTTCATGCGCACATCGACCATTGGCAACCCGCCCGTCCGCCTGCGGTGATCTTTTCCAACGCGGCGTTGAACTGGCTCGGCGATCATCAGGCGTTGATGCCGCGCCTTGCTGCGCAATTGGCAGAGGGCGGTATCCTCGCCGTGCAAATGCCGGGGCAGCACAACGGCCCGTCCCATGCGCTCGCCCGTGAAATCGCGGTCGAGATGTTCCCTGACCGTTTTGCCAACGGCGGCTGGAACACGGACGTTCTGGACCCAGCGGAGTATTACCGCATCCTGTCTGACCTCGGCACCGTTACCGCGTGGGAGACGACCTACCTCCAGCCACTCGCCGCCGTGGACGAAGGCCACCCCGTGCGCCATTTCACTCAGTCCACTTACCTGCGCCCGATCCTTGATAAACTCGATGCGGACGAACAGGCGAGCTACCTTGCGGCCTATGAGGCTGGGCTGTCTGTGGCTTATCCTCTTTTGCCCAACGGCGGTGTTTTATTCCCGTTCCGCCGCATCTTCTTTGTTTTGGAAACTTAAATGCCCGCTCTGATTAAGACCAAATATATTGGAACGATTACTCATCTTGGTTACATGCCCACGCTGTCGGACGGCACGGTCACGTCTCATTCGGTCGATCAGATGGCGATGGATTTTGGGGGCTATGACAAAGACGCCCACTACGGCCTGACGCGCCCGTCGTGCAGCCGCGTGACCCAGCAGTATCCCAAAGGCACCGACATTCGGAACACCCGTCAGGTTTCGATCCTGTCCGCCAACGAAATGGCAGAGATCGCCGCTGACCTCGGGCTAGAGGCACTGGACCCGCTGTGGCTCGGCGCGTCGATCGTGATCGATGGTATCCCTGATTTTTCCCACATCCCGCCATCCTCGCGTCTGCAATGCGAACGCACTGGCCTGACGTTGACAGTCGATATGCAAAACCGCCCCTGTCACATCGTCGCTAAGACCATCGAAGAGGCAGAGCCGGGGCACGGCAAAACGTTCAAAAGCGCCGCAAATGGCAAACGGGGTGTGACCGCTTGGGTCGAACGGATCGGAGAGATTCAGGTCGGCGATCAGCTATGCCTGCACGTTCCAGATCAACGAGCATGGGCCCCTTAGGTTTCCTATCCGCAACCTTCCGTTCCCCATCGCGGCGATTTCAAGGCTGAATTGGTCGTAAACGCATACATCCCCCTCTTCCACCCACTGTAGCCTTGCCGCAAATAACACGGGAAGAGGAAAGCTCCAGTGACCTTCAAAACTGACATTCAGATTGCCCGCGAGGCAAATAAGAAACCGATCCAAGAGATCGGCGCCATCCTTGGTATCGAGTCCGCTGATTTGATCCCATATGGTCACGACAAGGCAAAAGTCTCTTCTCGTTTTGTAGAAGAGGTCAAATCCCGCAAGAACGGGAAACTGATCCTCGTGACCGCGATCAACCCGACCCCTGCGGGCGAAGGTAAGACCACCACCACCGTAGGTCTGGGCGACGGTCTGAACCGTATCGGTCAGAAAGCTGCGATCTGTATCCGCGAAGCGTCCCTCGGGCCGAACTTCGGGATGAAGGGTGGCGCGGCTGGTGGCGGCTACGCACAGATCGTTCCGATGGAGGACATGAACCTCCACTTCACGGGCGACTTCCACGCGATCACCTCGGCGCACAACCTTCTGTCGGCGATGATCGACAACCACATCTACTGGGGCAACGAGCTCGAGATTGACGAACGTCGTGTGTCGTGGCGCCGCGTTCTGGACATGAACGACCGCGCTCTGCGTGACACCGTGACCTCGCTCGGCGGTGTGTCGAACGGTTTCCCGCGTCAGACGGGCTTTGACATCACCGTAGCATCGGAAGTTATGGCGATCCTCTGCCTTGCAAACGACATCGACGACCTTCAGCAGCGTCTGGGTTCGATGATCGTGGCCTACCGCCGCGACCGTACCCCGATCTACTGCCGCGACATCAAAGCGGACGGCGCAATGACCGTTCTGCTGAAAGACGCGATGCAGCCGAACCTCGTTCAAACGCTCGAAAACAACCCTGCTTTCGTGCACGGCGGACCCTTCGCGAACATCGCGCACGGCTGTAACTCTGTTGTTGCAACCACCACTGCGCTGAAACTCGCAGACTACGTTGTGACTGAAGCTGGTTTCGGTGCTGACCTTGGCGCTGAGAAGTTCATGAACATCAAATGCCGCAAGGCTGGCCTCGCACCTGACGCAGTTGTCGTCGTTGCAACCGTCCGCGCGATGAAAATGAACGGTGGCGTAGCGAAAGCTGACCTCGGCGCGGAAAACGTTGCAGCGGTCGAAAAAGGCTGCCCGAACCTTGGCCGTCACATCGCCAACGTGAAATCCTTCGGCGTGCCTGTTGTCGTTGCGATCAACCACTTCGTCACCGACACCGAGGCTGAAATCCAAGCGGTCAAAGACTACGTTGCAAAACAAGGCGCCGAAGCGATCCTGTCGACCCACTGGGCTGACGGCGGCAAAGGTGCAGAAGCACTGGCACACAAAGTCGTGCAACTGGCGAACTCTGGCGCTGCTCACTTTGCGCCGCTCTATCCAGATGACATGCCTTTGTTCCAAAAGGTCGAAACCATCGCAAAGCGCATCTACCACGCGGACGAAGTTCTCGCGGACAAGAAAATCCGCGATCAACTGCGCGAATGGGAAGAGGCTGGCTACGGCAATCTGCCGGTCTGTATGGCAAAGACACAATACTCGTTCTCAACGGACCCGAACCTGCGTGGTGCTCCGACCGGACATAGCGTTCCGATCCGCGAAGTGCGCCTGTCTGCCGGTGCTGGTTTCGTTGTAGTGATCTGCGGTGAGATCATGACCATGCCCGGTCTCCCGCGTGTGCCGAGTGCGGAAAACATTCGCATTGGTGACAATGGGCAGGTTGAGGGGCTGTTCTGATCAGGGTAACGGGTCAGCAACGCCACCAATTGAAAAAGAGGGGAGCCGTATGTCGGCAACTGTGATTGACGGAAAGGCCTTTGCGGCCTCAGTGCGCGAAAAAGTGGCGGGTCATGTGGCCCGCCTCAAAGAAGAGCAAGGGATCGTGCCGGGCCTTGCTGTGGTTTTGGTTGGCGAAGATCCCGCGAGCCAAGTCTACGTGCGCTCTAAGGGCAAACAGACCGTCGAAGTCGGTATGAAGTCGTTTGAACACAAACTGCCTGATACCACGACCGAAGACGAACTCTTGGCCGTCATCGACAAACTGAACAACGATCCGCAGGTTCACGGGATCTTGGTTCAGTTGCCGCTGCCGTCGCATATGAACTCTGACCTTGTGATCAACGCGATTGATCCGGCTAAGGACGTGGACGGGTTCCACATCTCGAACGTCGGTCTGTTGGGCACTGGGCAGAAATCGATGGTGCCGTGCACGCCGCTCGGCTGTCTGATGATGCTGCGCGATCACCACGGGTCGCTGTCGGGTCTGAACGCTGTTGTGATCGGTCGTTCGAACATCGTCGGTAAACCGATGGCGCAGCTTTTGCTGGGCGATAGCTGCACCGTCACCATCGCGCACAGCCGCACCAAAGACATCGAAGCTGTCGTCCGTCAGGCCGACATCGTTGTCGCGGCGGTTGGCCGTCCTGAAATGGTCACAGGCGACTGGATCAAACCAGGTGCGACCGTCATCGACGTAGGCATCAACCGCATCGATGCAGGCGAAGGCAAAACCCGTCTTGTGGGCGATTGCCACTACGCAAGCTGCGCAGAGGTTGCTGGTGCGATCACCCCCGTTCCGGGTGGCGTTGGCCCGATGACCATTGCGTGCCTTCTGGCGAACACCGTGACCGCATGTTGCCGTGCGAACGGTCTGCCAGAGCCCAAAGGCCTCACCGCTTAAAACCAATAGCCCTTGCCGTGATTACGGCAGGGGCACCACCAAGGCCCGCGGTCCCGTCAGCACCGCAAACGCCCGCGCCGCAAAGAGGTCCCTGATCGGGGATTTGACCGCAGGAATCCCACCCGTGTAGGTCCCGAAGGCAGGCATAATCAGTCGATTTTCATCATAGACGAAACAGGCCCGCGCAGGTCCGCTGAGGCTGTGTTTCGGGTGGTAATGGCCCGAAACTTCGGCCTGTGCGCCGCTTTCCGCGATATGGCGGAATGTCAGCGATCCCGCCGTCACTTCGTCCACATATTCGCCGCCCAACTCAACAGGCCCCGCATCGTGGTTCCCCGCGATCCAGACCCATTCGCGCCCCGCCTGCATCCGTGCCAGCCACAGTTTCTCCGCGTCGGGCATATGTTCGATCGCCTCAACATCGTCAAAGCTATCGCCCAAACAAATCACCCGCGCAGGCGACACCTCATCCAGCACAGCATCCAGCCGCGTCAGCGTATCGCGCGTGTCAAAGGGCGGCAGCAGAGCGCGCCCCTTGCGGGCAAAGCGTTCGGACTTGCACAGGTGCAGGTCCGACACGACGAGAGTGTTATGATCGGCCAGCCACAACGCGCCATCGGCACGCGCGGTCAGTTGGGTGTCACAGAGGGAAAAATCGTGATGCGTCATGCCTGCGTCTTTGGCCGCAGCGGGGAAATGCGTCAAGTGGACTTAGCCCAATCCCGCCTCTTTCATCAGGGCGTCGGCGCGTTCAGCCTCGAGCCGTTCGCGGGCGACCCCTTGGACGGGTATTTTTCCGACCTCTAACAACAGAGGCGCGGCCAGTGGCGGCAGACGGTCGAGCGCGAGATGATCAATCCGTCCGCTCGTCCGTGTCAGCATTTCCTCAATCCGCCCAAAATCGACCAAGCCGCGCATGGCCTCTTCGCGGGTGATGCGCAGCATCAGGTGGTCGGGGTCGTATTTCGCCAGCGTGTCATAGAGGATATCGGACGACACCGTCGCCTGACGCCCCGTCTTTTTCGACTGCGGCGTGTTGCGCATCATCAGCATGGCGATGGTGGCCGCCGTGCGGAATGTCCGCTTCATCACCATGTTCGATTGAAGCCACCGATCACGCCCTTCGCGCAATCCGTCAGCGGTGAGGAGGGGGGCGACATCCTCAACAGGGTCCAACCCCCAGACGAGCGTCGCATAATCCGTCGCGACAAAGCCCAAGGGCGCGAGGCCCGCTTCTTCCATCCGTTGCGTCAGGATCAGGCCCAGTGTCTGCTGCGCATTGCGTCCCGCAAAACCGTAGACGCACATGAACTGCCGCCCGTCATGCGGAAAGGTCTCGACCAGCAGCCGATCCGCGCGGGGCAGGTGCGAGACCTCTCGCTGGAGGTGCAGCCACTCCGCCGTATGACGGGGCAACTCGGGCCAATCGCTCTGCTGGAACATCGCCAAAACGCGGGCCGAAAGCTGGGTCGATGTGGCGAACTTTGTCCCGTTGAACACCGCCACGCGCGGGTTTTGCGCGGCAGAGCGCGTGACCTCGACCACCATTTCCTTGATCCCTTGATAGCGGACGATTTGCCCGCCGATCAGAAAGGTATCCCCTGCGGTTAGCGTCGCGGCAAAGCTCTCTTCGACCTCGCCCAGAGGTTTGCCCGCCCCCCGCATGCGCACCTTCAGCGTCTCGGTGTCCTGAATGGTGCCGATGTTCATGCGGATCGATTGCGCGGCCCGTGGATCGCGAAGCTGCCAGAGCCCGTTCCGTTCCATCAACCGTTGCCATTTGTCATAGGCCCGCAGCGCATAGCCGCCCGTCGCCACGAAATCCAAACAGTCGTCAAACGCCGCCCGCGATAGCCCCGCATAGGCGCCAACGGATTTGACCTCGTGATACAGCTCTGTCGCATCAAACGGCCCCGCACAGGCGCGGATCAGGATGTGCTGGCACAGAACATCGCGCGGCCCGTCGCCCTTAGGCTCACCATCCAGATCGTGATCCCGCGCCGCCGCAAGGGCGGCAACACATTCGATCACCTCGAACCTATTCGCAGGCACCAAGAGCGCCTTGGACGGCGCGTTATAACGGTGATTGGCCCGCCCGATCCGCTGGATCAACCGCTTCACGTTTTTGGGCGCGCCGACCTGAATGACGAGATCGACGTTGCCCCAGTCGATCCCCAGATCGAGGCTCCCCGTGCAGACCACCGCCCGCAAATCCCCGCGCACCATCGCCGCCTCAACCGCATCGCGCTGATCCCGCGAGAGGCTCCCGTGGTGGATGCCAATCGGCAAATCGTCCGTATTGGCGAGCCAGAGGTTGTGAAAGAAAATCTCGGCCTGCGCCCGCGTGTTGTGGAAAATCAGCGTGGTCTTGTGCCGTTTGACCTCTTCCAACACGGCTGGGATCGCATAACTCGCGCCGCCACCAGCCCAAGGCGGCGGGGCGTCCGTGACCAACATCCCAATATCAGGCGCTGGCCCTGGGTCCGCGTTGAGGATCGCGCAGCCAATGGGGGACAATTCCCGCGCGAGGGCCTCAGGGTCCTCCACGGTCGCCGACAGACCCACGCGCCGCAGATCAGGGCACATCGCCTCTAGCCGCGAGAGGGCCAGCATCAACTGATCGCCGCGCTTGCTCTCGGATAGGGCGTGGATTTCATCGACGATCACGCGCTTCAGGCCGCGAAACATCCGATGTGCGTCCTCGTAAGAGGTCAGCAGCGCAAGGCTCTCTGGCGTGGTCAGCAGGATATGCGGCGGATCAACCCGCTGCCGTTTCTTCAGCGTGGCACTGGTGTCGCCTGTTCGATCTTCAATGCGGATCGGTAACGCCATATCCTCAACAGGCCGCCGCAGGTTCCGCCCGATGTCCGCCGCCAGTGCCTTGAGCGGCGAGATATAGAGCGTATGCAGCCCCTCGTGCGTGCCATCCGCCA
>JAYPVO010000074.1:0-9767 GCA_038134645.1 Paracoccaceae bacterium | reverse complement strand
CACCAGACTATGTGGTGATCAAGGCTGCCGATGAGTTCACAGACAAGACCACCGCTAAATTTCGGGGGGATTACCGGGGGTAATCACTCCAAATATTAGTGGTATTCAAAAGTAGAATTTTTTACGGCACTATGACCAATGGTTCCGTAAAACTAACCTGTATGATTTTTTAGTGTTGAAGGTCAGATTTGGTGGTTTCCCAAGGATCCTATCTGCAAGGCAGCGAATGACCACTTTCCGCCCAAAATGAAAAAGACGCGTTCTGATCCATCGCACATTTAGGGCGATTTCTAGGTTAATGCCTGTCGATCTGACGTGATGATGGCATCAAATCGGCCCCTTCCCATCCATAATCAACATATAGAAAAGGCGCCCAGTGGGCGCCTACATTTTGTGCTGGAAAAGTCTTCGCGGGATCTTTGCCCCGAAACCGAGACAACTTTGCTCCGATTTACAAACTCAATGCGTCCAAACGGTGCGGCGGTTGGTGGCGAAGTTGTCGCCGTAGCCACCAGGGCGCACGTTGGGTTTGCGGGTCTTGGGGTCTTGGACAACGGCTTCGATGCCGTGTGCTTCTGCGTAGTCCATCGCCGCTTCTTTGGAGTCGAACTTCAGTTTGACTTGCGCTTGCGTGTCACCCGACGAGGTCCAGCCCATCAGCGGGTCAACTTCACGTGCCGAAGCCGGAGCGTATTCCAGAATCCACTGTTTCATCTTGGCGGTGCCAGACGACATTGCAGTTTTTGCTGGGCGGTAGATTCGTGCGCGCATCGGTATGCCTCCAAATTCCTTGGCCCCTTATCGTGAAAAACGCGGGCAGATTCAAGCTATGTCAGCAGATGATTGCTCCCCCCTTGAAGGTGAACAAAAAGAGGACATTATAAGGGCCGACACAGGAGCCCAGATGCACAACAACAACCCCCAAGACATGCCAATGCTGCACCGCGCGCCTCAACAGCGCGAAAAGCTGGAAGGCGGCAAACGGTTTGTCATGAGCACAGAGTTCGAACCCGCAGGGGACCAGCCCACGGCGATTGCAGAACTGTCGACGGGTGTTTTGCAGGGTGAACGCGATCAGGTGCTGTTGGGGGCGACGGGCACGGGTAAGACATTCACCATGGCCAAGGTGATCGAGGAAACGCAGCGCCCTGCGATTATCCTCGCCCCGAACAAGACGCTCGCCGCTCAGCTCTATGGGGAGTTCAAAGGGTTCTTCCCCGACAACGCCGTCGAATATTTCGTGTCCTACTACGATTACTACCAGCCCGAAGCCTATGTGCCTCGGTCTGATACCTACATCGAAAAAGAGAGCCAGATTAACGAACAAATCGACCGAATGCGCCATTCGGCCACGCGGGCGCTGTTAGAGCGGGACGATGTGATCATCGTGGCCTCGGTTTCGTGTATCTACGGTATCGGCTCGGTCGAAACCTATTCGGCTATGACGCAGGACCTCTTCGCGGGCAAAATGTATGACCAGCGTCAGGTTATGGCGGACCTCGTGGCACAGCAATATCGGCGCAATGATGCAGCGTTCCAGCGGGGGTGTTTCCGTGTGCGTGGTGACAGCCTAGAGATTTGGCCCGCTCACTTGGATGATCGCGCGTGGCGGTTGTCGTTTTTCGGTGAAGAACTTGAGGTTATTCACGAATTTGACCCGCTGACGGGCGAGAAAACAGATACTTTCGATAAGGTAAGAATTTACGCGAACAGCCACTATGTGACTCCGCGCCCGACGATGCAGCAGGCGATCAAAGGTATCAAAGAAGAACTGCAAGTGCGGCTAAAGCAGTTGCAGGACGAAGGAAAACTTCTAGAGGCGCAGCGCCTTGAACAGCGGACGAACTTTGACCTTGAGATGCTCGAAGCGACGGGCGTCTGTAACGGGATCGAAAACTATTCGCGGTATTTGACGGGTCGTGCCCCAGGCGAGCCGCCGCCGACGCTGTTCGAATTTATTCCAGACAACGCGATTGTCTTTGCCGATGAAAGTCACGTGTCTGTGCCGCAAATCGGCGGCATGTATAAGGGCGACTATCGCCGCAAATTCACGCTGGCTGAACACGGGTTCCGTCTTCCGTCTTGTATGGACAACCGCCCTCTCAAGTTCGAGGAATGGGACGCCATGCGCCCGCAGTCGGTCTATGTGTCTGCAACCCCTGCTGCATGGGAGTTGGAACAAACCGGCGGGGTCTTTACCGAACAGATCATTCGTCCGACGGGCCTTTTGGACCCTGTGGTCGAAATCCGACCTGTTGAGATGCAGGTGGATGACCTCTTGGACGAAGTGCGCAAGGTCGCGGCAAATGGGATGCGCACTCTCTGCACCACGCTGACCAAACGCATGGCCGAAGACCTGACCGAATACATGCACGAACAGGGCATTCGTGTGCGCTACATGCACTCGGACATTGATACGATCGAACGGATCGAAATCCTGCGCGACCTGCGTTTGGGGGCTTTCGACGTGCTGATCGGGATCAACCTCTTGCGCGAGGGTTTGGATATTCCTGAATGCGGTCTGGTCGCGATCCTAGATGCGGACAAAGAGGGCTTCTTGCGCTCTGAAACCTCGCTTATTCAGACCATCGGTCGTGCGGCGCGGAACGCGGATGGCCGCGTGATCATGTATGCGGATCGGATCACAGGCTCGATGGAAAGGGCGCTGGGCGAAACCGAACGCCGCCGCGCCCGTCAGATGGCCTATAACGAAGAGAACGGGATCACCCCGCAGACGGTCAAAAAGAACGTCGAGGACATTCTCGCGGGCCTCTACAAAGGCGATACCGATCAATCCCGTGTCACGGCGACAATCGACAAGCCACTGCATGGCGGCAATCTTGAAGCCGTTCTCGAAGGGCTTCGCAACGATATGCGCAAGGCCGCTGAAAACCTCGAGTTCGAAGAGGCTGCGCGCCTTCGCGACGAGGTCAAACGGCTAGAGACGGTCGATCTGGTGATTTCCGACGACCCATTGGCCCGACAATCCGCTGTCGACGATGCGGTCGAAGAAAGCCGTAAAGCATCAGGTCGGTCGTCCGCTGGCCGGGCTGGGCAGCGCGGTGGCAATAAACGCAGTCGTAAATCGCGTTAGATAAACGGCACCAGCGGCACGCCACCACATGCGGTGAGAAGTGTCAGAGTGATCAGAGCGAAGGTGATGCGCATTGTGTGTCTCCTTGGTTAGGGTCAGAGAACACGAAGTTTGGCCACGAGGAAACCCGTGGCCAAATGTTTTTCGAAAATCAGCGCATGACGTGCACCGCGCATTGCGCGTGACGCACAATCCGCGCGGCGGTCGAGCCGATGAGGTAGTCGCCCAGCCCCGGATGGTGCGAGGCCATCACAATAAGATCGACGCCGTGTTCTTCGGCCCAATCGAGGATGGTGCGGCCAGCGTGACCATCGACAACCCACACTTCGGCGTTGGGGATATCTGCCGCTTTTTCCTGTAGGTCATTGCGGATGGCTTCGCGGCTTTCGGCGCGAAAATCATCGGGCATGTAGGAAATCGCGTAGCTGGGCACTTCTTCTAGGACGTGGATCAAGCTGATCCGCGCATCTGGTTCAGCAAGCGCCTTTGCGATCGGAAAAGGATCGAGGTGATCATAACCCGCGTCAAATGAGACCGGCACAAGGATGTGTTTGTACATATCAGACTCCTGTTTCTGACCCCTACCAACCACGCGCACAGAGTCGCCGCATTGATCCAGATCACCCTTTGATCAAAGGGGTTTGTCCATGCGGGCCTTTACCCAGACCTTGCCCTTGACCGCCGAGGGCCAGACCAGTCGGACTTGGCTCTGCGAGGTGCCATATGAGGCGTCGATCCAAGGGGTCACGAACTGCGTGGCGTTCGAACCATTGGTGATCGCGCCGTTGGGTGCGCAGCTTTCGACGGTGCGGGATCGTCCGCCGAACGGCAGGAGAGGGGCCGTATCGACGACCCACGCAGAGCTTGCCGTATCTTGGCTGTGTTCGATCATCGCGGGGTTTTCGACCTCCTCTTGGACGCCATTGAACGTGTTGCCTTGGAACAGGACATTTCGCATCCGCCCGTAGTCGAGATCGGCAAAGGTGGTGTCGACTTTCTCGACCCGCTGGATACTGCCGTTCAGGACACGGAACGTGTTCCCCGTCACCGAAAGGCCGTGGATGTAGTGATTGGGACCGTAGGGTTTGATGACGATGTAGTTGAACCAATCGGCCACATCGTTGGCGGTAAAGATATTGCCCGTGATCGTCAGACCTCCGAACGAATACTGCTGCCCCAAGGCGGGCGTTTCGTCGTGTTCATTGGTCCATTCGATAAAGTTGTTATCGATGTAGTTGCCCGTAATCACCGACTTTGCGTTCGGCGTGGTAAAGATGATGCCGCCCTTGCGCACGCCGTCCGTTTCGCCATCGCCGTGGAACCAGTGGTTCCCGACAATCAGGTTGCCCGTCCCAGCCAAGAGGCAGAAGTGTTTGAACCGCACAACGCGGCAATCGCGGATTTTCACGTCGTTGGCGTTTGCGTTGAACCCGATTGTGGTGCGGTTGCTGACGGGTTGATCCATCTCGTTCGACAGGAATTGGCAACGGTCGATGGTCAGGCCCTGACAGGCCCCGCCGACAGAGGTGATCCCGCGGTCTTTGGGTTTGGTCATGCGGCAGTCGCGGAGTTGGAAAATGCTGCCCTCAATGGCGAGCATGACCCCGCTGGCGTTGCCCTGACAGTTAAAATCCACCCCGTCGATGATGAAGTTCGAAATGCTCTCGAACCCCGAAAAATCGAGCAGGTATTGGAACCGCGTAAAGGTAAAGACCTGCGTTCCCTCCGCATCATAGAGCGGTTGGTTAAGTGTGATGGTTTGTGCGGCGATGTTGCGGTCTTTGACGTAGATTTCGCGCCCGACCCCGTTGCCCGTGATATGCGCCCCAATAGGGATATTGGCCACGTTCACCACGTTCGTCAGTTGCCGTGAATTGGCTGCCGAATAGGTCGCCTGCGATGTGACCGTGACATCGTCCCAATTGGCAGAGCTATTCGCCTGAAGCTGACCATTTCGGATCACACGGCGGCTGGCGTAAGTGGTTTTTGTCCCTTCGGCGGCCTGCATGTCCACGGGGCGGCTCAGTTGAACTCGTCGCCCACAAAGGTCGAGCGAGTCATGATCCGCGTTGTTCAAAAGCGCCTGAAATGCCTTGCGAAAGGCGACCTCTTCGTCGGGGAACGCATCGTTGTAGGCCGCAAAGTCAAAGTTCTTTTGCAGGACGAGCCGTTTGTCGTCGGGCATCACAACCGAGCCAGAGAAATGGATCTGGTTCTCGATGGTCACGTGATCGGCGAGGTAAAATACGCCATCGGAAACCAGCACCTCGCGCCCGTTCGCATCCGCATCGGCGGCTTCAAACGCGGCACTGTCGTCGGTGACACCATCGCCCACCGCGCCGTAGTCGCGGACATCGACAAAGCCGATCATGTCGCGGATGTAGACGTTGGTGATATCCTCAATCACGATGTCATCGACGCGCACAACGCCGCCCGTGCCGTTCACGATGTCGATGCCAAAGTGCCCGTAGATCGCGTTCGGCCAGACCATATCGACGCCACCACGCGGACCCGTGCCGACAATCGCGCTGATTTCTGTCACCTCGCCGTAGGCGCTCAGCGTTATTTCTGGACCCGTCTCGGTCAGGCCCGCCACGTGGTTGCCACCCGCGCCACCAGCCCAACCCGCAATGCGCACAGTGGGCAGCGGACCAGAGATCGCCTTCACGCGAGCGGTGATGCGCAGATAGCACCCCGGTAGGATCGTCGTTTGCCCCATGTAGCGCAGCTTTTGCAGGGCCGAGGTCGATAGAATTTCGATGCAGCCGTCAAAATGCTGATCGGCGGGCACATAAACGCCCAACCCAGATCCGTCATAGGTGTCCGACCCTGGGGTGCCGTCCCCGCTCGACCAAACAGAAAGACCGAGTGCGAATTCAGGCGGCATAAAGACCAGACCGTCGGTGATAGCTTTGTTCATGATGACCTCTTTCATTCCAGCTTTGCGCTAGAAATATCAGGTCAGTTTGAACATCTGCTTAGACCACCGTGACGGTGCCCCCCTAGACGCTCGGGGCGGGGGACGGGACGAGATCGACGCCATCGATGCGCCAGCCGTCTTCGGTCTCGATCATGTAGTATTCGAGGATATGGATCGACCCTCGGGTGTCCGTGACCATGACCCGCTGGACCCAGCGATCCGCTTTGGGCGAAAGGCCCAAGAACCTTCGGTCACTGTTATCCCAGACCATCGGGTAGCCGAATTCGACCATGTGTCCAAAGTTCCGAGGGCTGTTGAATAGCCGTTGGATCATCGGGCTTGCAAATTGGAACGCTTGTTCGACATCCCGCGCGGTGAAAGCGTCCAACTGTCCTGTGATTGTCGTTTCAATCGCGGGGCGGTCTTGGGCCGTTGCGGGAAGGGCCAGCAGGCTCAGAAGCAGAATTGCCGTTCTCATCATGGCGTATCCTCCATATCGAAAGATACGCGCGAAACATGGATTTGGTTCAGAACGGAGATTGGGGTGACCGTGAAAAGCAGTCGCTTTGAGATGGTCGATTAGGTGATCATGGGCGGTCGATGCGCCCATGATCTAATGTGTTCAAGACGTTAGCCGAGGTTGCCAGCCAGACCGTCTTCGATCAGCTTGATGCTCTCTTCGACGCCATAGAGCGCGATGAAACCACCGAAACGCGGACCTTGGGATGCGCCCAAGAGCACCTCGTAGAGGGCCTTGAACCAATCGCGGAGGTTCTCGAACTCGTGGTCCTTACCAACGGCAAAGACCATCGACTGCAGTTCTTCGGCATCCAGACCGCCGTCCCAAGCCTTGAGGCGGGTGACCATGTCTTGCATTGCGGCGCGTTCTTGATCGTTCGGCGCGCGGTAGGTTTTCTCGGGCTTCACGAAGTCCTGATAGTAGCGCACGGCAAAGCCAGCAGCCTGATCCAGATCGGGGTGCGACTCTGGGCCTGCGTCGGGTGCGTAGCGCTGGATAAAGCCCCACATTGCGCCCTTGTCCTCTGCGCCCGAAACAGACGCGAGGTTGAGGAGCATGGAGAACGGAACGACCATGTTCGACTGCGGCACGTTGCCGTTGTGAATGTGGTAGACGGGGTTCGCCAGCTGACCTTTGGCATCCTGACCGTGGTAGGCGTTCAGCTGCTGGTGATATTCGTCCATCATCTTTGGGATCACATCAAAGTGCAGGCGCTTTGCGGTCTTGGGCTTCAGGAACATGAAGTAGGACAGCGATTCCGTCGATGCATAGGTCAGCCATTCGTCGATGGAGATGCCGTTGCCCTTGGACTTCGAAATTTTCTCGCCGTTCGCATCGAGGAACAGCTCATACACCATGTGGTTCGGCTTTTTCGCACCGAGGATTTCCGAGATGCGGTCGTAGATGTTGGTGTTGGTGGAGTGGTCCTTACCATACATCTCAAAGTCTACGCCCAGCGCAGCCCAGCGTGCGCCAAAGTCCGGCTTCCACTGGAGTTTCACGTTGCCGCCCGTGACAGGCAGCGTCCACTCTTTGCCGCTCTCGTCGTCAAAGGTGATCGTGTAGTTCTCGCGGTTCACTTCCTTCATCGGCACGTAAAGAACGCGGCCCGTTTCAGGGTGGATCGGAAGGAAGATCGAATAGGTCGCCTGACGTTCGTCGCGCAGCGAGGCCAGCATCACTTTCATGATGTCGTCGTATTTATCGACAGCGCGTTTCAGAACCTCGTCGAACTGGCCCGATTTGTAGAATTCGGTTGCCGAATAGAACTCGTACTCGAACCCAAAGGTATCGAGGAAACGGCGCAGCATCGCGTTGTTGTGGTGGCCGAAGGATTCGAATTCACCGAACGGATCAGGCACCGAGGTCAGCGGTTTTTGCTCGTGTTCTTTGAGCATGTCCTGATTGGGGACGTTGGTCGGAACCTTGCGCATCCCGTCAAGGTCGTCCGAGAAACAGATCAGACGGGTCGGGATGTCCGAGATTTGGTGGAACGCGTTGCGGATCATTGTGGTCCGCAGAACTTCGCCAAAGGTGCCGATATGCGGCAGACCCGACGGCCCGTATCCTGTCTCAAACAGAACGTATCCCTTTTCCGGCGGCGCCTTTTCATAGCGTTTGAGTAGGGCGCGGGCTTCTTCAAAGGGCCATGCCTTGCTCTCCATCGCTACTGCGCGCACGTCGGTCATTGTGATACTCTCAGGTTTATGGCCCGCCCCCATGGCAGGTCTCAAGCGCACTCCCTATTGCGACAGCGCCATGTCGTCAATAAATGAAGGGGTGTAACACGATGGAGACGACAATGATCGAAGACGCTTCAATGACTGCTCAGGACGCTCTGGTTGCCCTGTTGATTGCCGTTTCCGCAAGCGACGCTGACATTCGCACGGCTGAATTGGTGCGGATCAACAATATGATCAACCATTTGCCAGTGTTTGCAGATTTGGACGAAGCACATCTGCCGCGCCTGTCGCAGACGGTTTTTGATCTTCTCGAGCAAGAAGACGGACTGGACGCTTTGTTTGGCCTGATCCGCGATGCACTTCCAGAGAAACTGTTTGAAACGGCTTATGCGCTGGCATGTGACGTTGCCGCGGCTGACGGAAGAATCGAGGGGGCAGAGGCCCGTATGCTCGAAGAAATTCGCCATGAATTGAACATCGACCGTCTGCATGCCGCCGCGATCGAACGTGGTGCCCGTGCGCGCCATATGACGCTCTAATAGCGGCCCCAGCGTTTTAGTAGCACTTGTTGCAATGCCTTGGCGCGGCGGTTCCATCCGACCGCGCCCGCTGGCACATCGTCTAGGCTGCCTTCGGCGGCCATGCGTTCCCCGAGGTTGGCCGAGAAGATCGCGAATGCCAGTTCGCGGCCCGTTTCTGTGTGGATATACCCCGCAAGCGTAGAAACAAAGTTCAACGTGCCCGTTTTCGCCTCGACCTTAATCGGGGTTTCCATCGGGCGACCGTTTTCGTCCTTGATCGAGATGGACTTCAAAAGCGGGCGGAGTTGCGCCTCGACCCCATCGGTCGTCAGGAATTTCACCATCTGCGCCGCGCTCACTTTCGAATCGCTTCCCAAGCCAGAGTGATCTTCGACGGCGATCCGTGCCCCCGTGCGCTGGGCGATCCAATCGCACATGTGTTGGGCGGATCGGTGCTGGTCCTCAACCTCTCCAGCAAGGCGGGCGCTGGCGGTCAGGCCAATCGCCTCGGCCGTGAGGTTGGTCGAGTATTTGAGGCAATCGCGCACGACGGTCGTCAGCGGTTCGCTGCTATGGGTCACGAGCGTCGCGCCACGCGGGGCATGGTTGCGTTTCGTCGGAGCGGGCAGGGTGATGCCGTGACTGCTGGCAAAACTACGGAACACATCCCCCGCATAGAGCGCGGGTTGCCGCACGGGGAGCCACCGAGAACCGTCGTTCCCCAATGCACGACGCGCCACAGTCCAGTCATCGACCTCGCCGTCGGCGTCATAGGTGTAGATCGGTAAGTCACGGTCCACGACGCGCATCCGCGCCATATGGACTTCGGGACGATACAGTTCGCTTCGGGCGTCGAGGCTGACACGGTAGTCCCCAGCCGTCCGCGCCCATTCGAAATAGACGCGGTTAAAGTTCAAGTTCAGCCCCGACACCGCAGGGTTATAGCCCAGATGGTCGAGCTGGTCAGGGTCGATCTCGTTGATGTAGGGCAGGGCGCCGTTCCAGACCTCGAACCCGCCGCGCACCTCAC
>JAYPVO010000073.1:0-9844 GCA_038134645.1 Paracoccaceae bacterium | reverse complement strand
GCGACCCTGCCGATGCGGGTGATGACGCGGATGTGGCAGATGCTGCTCAAGGCGATTGATGAGGTGTCTCAGGCCCCGAACGCCATGATGGCGGCAGAGATGGCTGTGATCCGCATGACCCATGTGGCCGACCTGCCGACGCCAGACGAATTGTTACGCAAGATCGCGAACACTGCGCCCCCGCCCCGTCCGAACGGTGGTGGAGGTGGCGGCGGTGCGCGCCCTGCCCCGTCAGGCGGCACGACAAACGCTTATGGATCGCAGCACACGCCGACCCACAACGGGCCAAGCGGCCCTGTGTCTCAGGCAGCGCCGCAGTTGTCGGAACATGCTCTGGCACGCTACGCGACGTTTGACTCCGTGCTGGAACTGATCCGTGCGCACCGCGATGTGAAACTGCTCGTTGAGGCGGAGAACTACATCCGTCTTGCCCGCTACCAACCCGGTCGGATCGAATTCCAGCCTGCGGATGATGCGCCCAGCGATTTGGCACAGCGGCTCGGGTCGCGGTTGCAGGCGTGGACGGGGAACCGCTGGGCGGTGATCCTCGTCAATGATGGCGGTGCACCGACGGTTGCCGAAGTGCGTGCCGCCGAAGAGAACGCCAAAAAGGCCGAGGCCACGACATTGCCGATGGTGCAAGCCGTCCTCGCTGCCTTTCCGAAAGCTAAAATTACCGAAGTTCGGACGGCTGCCGACCTCGCCCAAGAGGCGCAGGTTGAGGCCCTCCAAGAAGTGGAAGACGAATGGGACCCGTTCGAAGAGGACTGATCTTAGCTGCAATCCCCGCTCCCGCCTTTGCAGGTGTCTGTGACCAAGTGCGGCCGCTCTGGTCGCCCAATGGGATTGATGTGACCATCTGGTCAGAACCGCTCTACACGCTGACCAACCCGCTGTTGTTCATGATGATCATCATTGCGTTGGCAGGGTCAGCGTTTCGACATGTAGCCTTGCAGATGGCGGGCATTGTGGCGTCGTCGTTCCTATTGATGTTCGTGTCACAGCGGCTCTGGGCCTCGGACGATTTGGGCATCTGGGCTCGGGCCACCGCAGAGGGCTGCATTGCACCGCCCTATGTCACGACGGCCTTTGCAGCGGCGCTCACCGTTTATACAATCATCCGCGCCCTACGGCGCATCCGCAATCAGAGGAATTAATATGTTCAAAGGAATGGGCGGTCTTGGCGATATGGCCAAGATGATGAAAACCGCACAAGAAATGCAGACCAAGATGACCCAGATGCAGGATGACCTGAAAAACATCACGGTCACGGGTGAAGCGGGTGCAGGTTTGGTCAAAGCGACCGCAACGGCCAAAGGTGAGCTGAAGGCTCTCGACATTGATCCGTCGATCTTCTCGGCTGACGATAAGGAAATGGTCGAAGACCTGATCCTCGCAGCGGTCAAAGACGCACAGACCAAAGCGGGCGAACGTGCCCAAGAGGAAATGGCAAAGATCACCCAAGGTCTGGGCCTGCCCGCAGACTTTAAGATGCCGTTCTAAAAATTGGCTCAGGGTCCGCAGGATATCGAAGACCTGATCGGTCTTTTGTCAAAGCTACCGGGGCTTGGGCCTCGGTCGGCGCGGCGTGCTGTCCTGCACCTGATCAAAAAGCGCAAACAGCATTTGATCCCATTGGCCGACGCGATGACGCGGGTCGGTCAAACGGCCAAGGAATGTTTGAACTGCGGGAACATCGATACCGCCGATATTTGCCCGATCTGTCAGGACGAACGGCGCGCCAATGGCGAGATTTGCATCGTTGAGGATGTCGCGGACCTTTGGGCGATGGAGCGTTCAGGCGTGTTCAAGGGGCGGTATCACGTGCTCGGCGGCACGTTGTCGGCGCTCGATGCTGTGGGGCCAGAGGATTTGCGTATTCCCAAGCTCCTCGACCGTGTGACGACTGAGGCGGTGACAGAGGTGATCCTCGCGCTCTCTGCGACGATCGACGGGCAGACCACGGCGCATTACATCGCGGATCAGTTGCCCGATGTGACGGTCACATCACTCGCCCAAGGTGTGCCCGTGGGTGGGGAGTTGGATTACCTCGACGATGGGACGATCACGGCGGCGCTCAGGGCGCGGCGGAGCCTCTAGGACACAACAAAAAAGCCCCGCAAATTGCGGGGCTTTTTGTATTCAGCTCAGGCGACCTTAGTTGTCGTCTTCGTCGTCGTCATTGCCACCCGGCAGGTTGAAGAAGCTATCAGCATCCGAGAAGTCTGCTTCGTCTTCGCCACGCGGGTCGTTGCCAAGGCCACTGTCACCAAGGGTGAAGGTTTCCAGACCAGAAATCGCGGTCGGGATTTTCGGCTCTGCTGGCATGTCGAGCGACTGTTCGGTCGACACCAGTTTGCGACGCTCGTCGTCGGTCATTGCAGTGCCTTCAGCAGCGCGTTTCGCGTTTGCCTTCTGCACCATGCCGTCGAGTTCAGACTGTTTACACAGGCCAAGTGCCACCGGATCGATCGGCTGCATGTTGGCGATGTTCCAGTGGGTGCGTTCGCGGATCGCTTGGATCGTCGGTTTGGTGGTGCCAACGAGTTTCGCAATCTGAGCGTCCGACAGTTCTGGGTGGAATTTCACCAGCCAGAGGATCGAGTTCGGACGGTCCTGACGCTTCGACAGCGGGGTGTAGCGCGGGCCGCGGCGTTTTTCTTCGCCCGAAGCAGCAGGGTTGAACTTCAGCTTCAGTTTGTGAAGCGGGTTGCCCTCGGCTGCTTTGATCTCGTCTTCGGTGAGCTGGTTGTTCGACACAGGGTCGAAACCTTTCACGCCAGGGGCCACATCGCCATCAGCGATGCCCTGAATTTCCAGCTCGTGCATGCCGACGAAATCGGCGATCTGTTTAAAGCTGATCGTGGTGTTGTCGATCAGCCAGACGGCGGTGGCTTTCGCCATAATTGGTTTGTCGGACATGGTTTGTCTCCTAACGCAAATCTTCCCCGCTGCCTTCTTTCGAAGGCGGGCCGGATATTTTGGCCCAGTTCACATTGTCGGGGAACTCGGGGTGTATATAGTCGGGGCAAAAGCAATAGAAAAGACTAAATTATGCGAAAGACTGTATTGGCGCTGGCCTTGGGCCTTACGCCGCTTGTTGCGCAGGCGGACGGAACGGCCGGAGATTTTGATTATTATGTGATGTCACTGTCGTGGTCGCCCAACTGGTGCGCCCTCGAAGGGGACGGTCGCGACTCGCCGCAATGTGACGAGAGCGAGGATTTCGGTTGGGTTCTGCACGGGCTCTGGCCGCAGTATGAAACGGGCTGGCCCGACTACTGCCGCACCACGATCCCCGCCCCAACCCGCCGCCAGACCGAAGCGATGGCGGACATCATGGGGACATCTGGCCTTGCGTGGTATCAGTGGAACAAACATGGCGTCTGTTCGGGGCTAACCTCGACCGACTACTATGCCCTCGCCCGCGAAGCCTATGAGACGCTGACAATTCCGCAGGCGTTCCGCAAATTGGAACGACAGGTGAGCTTGCCCGCATCCTTGATCGAAGAAGCGTTCATGGATCAAAACGATGGGCTGGACGCGAACGAGATCACAGTGACCTGCATGTCGGGCTATATCCAAGAGGTCCGCATCTGCCTGACCGAGGATCTAGAGTTCCGACGTTGCGGCGCGGATGTGTCGCGCGATTGCACGTTAGACGACGCGCTGTTTGATCCTGTGAGATAGAAAAAAGGCGGCCCGTTCAGGACCGCCTTTTTAAGTCTTACACCTGAGTGCAGATGTATTTCAGTTCGAGGTAATCCTCGATCCCGTGGTGGCTGCCTTCGCGGCCCAGACCCGATTGTTTGACGCCACCGAACGGCGCAACTTCGGTCGAGATGATGCCTGTGTTCACACCAACGATGCCGTATTCCAGCGCCTCTTGGACCTTGATCACGCGGGACAGGTCGTTGGCGTAGAAGTAGGAGGCGAGGCCAAAGATGGTGTCGTTCGCCATGGCGATCACGTGGTCTTCGTCGGTGAAACGGAAGAGCGGCGCGAAGGGGCCAAAGGTTTCTTCGGTCGCGACCTTCATGTCGGGGGTCGCGTCACAGACGATGGTTGGCAAGAAGAACTGACCACCCAGCGGACCAGCCTCACCACCTGTGAGAACTTTACCGCCTTTGGACAGAGCATCTTCGAGGTGTTCGCGCACTTTTTCGACCGCTTTCGGTTCGATCAGCGGGCCAAGGTCGGTGCCAGCCTCAAGGCCGTCGCCAACCTTCAGAGCCTCAACCGCAGCTTTGAGTTTCGCGCTGAATTCGTCGTAAACGCCGTCCTGCACGTAGATGCGGTTTGCGCAGACGCAGGTCTGGCCGTTGTTGCGGAATTTACAGGCGATGGCGCCCTGAACAGCTGCGTCGATGTCTGCGTCGTCAAACACGATGAACGGTGCGTTGCCGCCCAGTTCCATCGAACATTTCATCACGTTGTCAGCAGCCTGACGCAGCAGGATACGGCCCACTTGGGTCGAGCCTGTGAAGGTCAGTTTGCGCACTTTGAAGTTCTCACAGAACTCTTTGCCGATGCCCGATGCGTCCTCGGATGGGACAACGCTAAAGACGCCTTTGGGCACGCCCGCTTGTTCCGCCAGAACCGCCATAGCGATTGCAGAGAGCGGGGTTTGCGAGGCGGGGCGAATGACGAACGAACAGCCCGCCGCCAGCGCCGGAGCCACCTTGCGCGCGATCATCGCGTTGGGGAAGTTCCACGGGGTGATGCCAGCAGCAACGCCAATCGGCTGTTTGATCACGGTGATGCGTTTGTCGGCCATGTGGCCCGGGATGGTTTCGCCGTAGATGCGTTTGGCTTCTTCACCGAACCATTCCACAAAGGACGCACCATAAGCGACCTCACCACGGGCCTCAGCCAGTGGTTTGCCCTGTTCGGCGGTCATGATGATGGCGAGGTCCTCTTGGTTCTCCATCATCAGGTCGAACCATTTGCGCAGGATCTTTGCCCGTTCTTTGCCCGTTTTCGCGGCCCAGGATTTCTGCGCGTCATAGGCGGCATCAATCGCTTTGGCGGTTTCTTCGCGAGAGATGTCCGCGACTTTCGCAATCACGTCACCACGGGCAGGGTTTACCACGTTAAAGGTTTTACCAGATTGGGACTTTACCCATTCACCAGCCAAAAAGGCTTCTTCGCGGACGAGCGCGGGGTTGGACAGCAGGGATTTCAGGTTCGTCTCGGGCATTTGGTCCTCCGGTCGAAAAATTTGATCATATGTGAACCACGGCAAACCACAGTCGTCCAGCCCATTCACGCCAGATTGACCAATATTTGCGTCGCCCTAGTCCCGAGACACCAGCCAATTGCCTAAATAAGACAAACGCGGCGTGTCATTGAGCGAAAACGGGAAATCGCCAAAGGCATATTCAGAGACGACGACAACGGAATTGCCATCCCCGATCCGCAAAAGAATCTCTGCCGCGACATCACCGACAAAGAACTCATCAAGCGTCTCTTTAACCCCTGCCCCAAAGCCAGAGACGACATAGGTCGTATCGACGAAAGCCCCCGTCAGATCGCGGTTGAACGGCACGGGTAGGCCTTCGGCGGGTTGATCGAAACAATAGGACAGCAGCGCCTCTTCGTCGGGGAAATGGCCTGCGAAAACATAAACGCGCACTTTGCCTTCGGGCGTAGAGGGGACGGTATCGTCGTCTTGGTCGCTTTGCGCTGCGACATCGAAGAGTTCACGCCAAAAGCTCATGCGACAGCCCGCTCTGGTTAGGGTTTGGGTTTCTTTTTCTGTGCTGCGTCACCTTTGACGGCTTGCCATGCGGCACGGGACAGAACCTCGACGGTTTCCTCATCAGGCACACCACCCGCCGAAAGGAATTCCCGCGCGGGGCCGTAGATGATCGCAGAGGCGAGAGGCCACGGCATATCCTTGACCGTGCCCTTGGACGCCCATTTCACGTAGACCGCCGCGCCTGCTGCGCTCTCATCGCTTAAATCTTGGGCAAAGTGTGTGAAGTCGGGATCATTGACCGCTCTGGCCGATAGTTCCTCGTGGAGGCGGAACAGATCAGGGTTATCGCGGCCCCAGAACAGGAACGATTGGATCATTGCGGTGATCGCCTTGCGCGGTTTGTCCTTACCCGTGATCCCAAGTGCCTCGATCGTCCACGTGGACCGCGCATCCAAGAGCAACGCCCGTGCGATCGCGGCCTTGCCCTGAAACGCATGGTAGATCGATCCAACGGTCGAGCCACTGTCCCGCCCGATCTGCGCAATCGTGGCCGAAGCATAGCCAGAGGACAGGAAAATGGCTTGAGCGGCGGATTTAATCGCGTCTTTACGGTCGGTCATTCGGCTCCCCGTGGTTGGTCCGTTATGGGCAGGATAGGCAAGCTTTGCCCCATTGCCCACCCTGCAATTTTAGTCACACCCCATCACAACGATGCAATTATCCCGCGAAAAATTTGCGCTTTGCGACTGAAGTGGTATCAGAGCCTAAATGGATTCCGGACCGCTTAGATGATTTCGATTTTTACCACTGCTCTGCGCGCGTTTTTGGCGCTGACCGTTTTGGCGTTTGTTTCGGCTTGCACCGAAGAGCCAGAACCAGAACCGATCCCCGCACCTGTTGTTGTTCCGGGCTATGCGCTCTTGATGGACAGTGGTTATGCATTGCCGCCTGTTCCCGCGCATCTCCTTGAGGAACCGAACCGTCGTGTGCTGGTTTATTACACGGGTAGCGAAAAGCCGGGCACCATCGAAGTCGACCGATATGCCAAGTTTTTATACTGGATCATGGATGACGGGACCGCGTGGCGTTACCCCATCGCGGTGGGTCGTTTGGGTCGGTCGATCCGTGGTGATACGGTGATCAACCGCAAGGTCGAATGGCCCGGCTGGACGCCAACGGACAATATGCTGCGCACAGAACCCGAGATTTACGGCGATTTCGCAGGCGGTATTCCAGGTGGTTTGCGGAGCCCGTTGGGGGCGCGTGCGCTCTATCTCTATCGCGGCGGACGGGACACCTACTACCGCATTCACGGCACCAACGACATGGAATCGATTGGCAACTCTGGCTCTGCAGGCTGCATCCGGATGTTCAACCATGACATTATCCACCTCTTTGACATGGTTCCGAACGGCACCCGCGTTGTTATGCGCAGCGAGGCTGAGTCAGCGCGGATCGAGGAAGAGTATTACAACCGCGGCGAAGAGCTCCCTGCGCGGCGGATTGATCCCGATGCCATCTACGGCGAAGAGGCTCTCTTGGCCGATAGGCCGCTGGCAGAGATCCTAGCGGATCAGTTGTCAGAGAAACCGACAGAGCCTGAAACGGACACGTCGGAAATGTAAGAAAAGGGCCGGTGTTTCACCGGCCTTTATTTTTCGCAAAATTCCCCCAAAAGTGCATATTAATACTTAATTACAACTCAAAGGCGTCCTACATTTAGGACAACGTATTTTAACGAGGGCAGATAATGGCCGATTTTGAGACCCAGATTCGCGAGAGCCAAACACAGGTGGCAAACGCACAAGCAAAGATTTCCGAACTCACCAGCCGTATTGAGGCAGCGCGCGCAAAAATGGCGTCGGGCACGGATGTGACGATTGAGATCGAAAACGCCACCCTAGAGGATGTTCATGCCCAAACCGATGCGATGAACGCCAATATCGCAGAGCTGATCATGGGGCTCGATGATGTGACGGCTGGGTTCCAGCAGGACTTTGACGAGATGCGGTCAAAGACGGGCATGGAAAAGCTGATCGGGATTTTCTCTAAGGGTAAGGCAGAGTCGATGCGTCAGGAACGTATGCGCACCGCGTCGATTGACGACAAACTGCAAGACCTCATCTCGAAATCAAACGTGATCCAAAAGCTGCTTGAGGGCCAGTTGGCCGTGCTTGATGAGCAGAAGATCAAGGTTGAGAGCAACCTCTCTGAAACGCTGACCGAACGGGAAACCACCGTTGGGGCCTTGGAAAAAACGCGGGCGGATGTTCTGGACCTCGACCCCAAGATTATCGACCTCGAAAACAAGATCGCGGTCGAACAAGACGCCGCTGCCCGCACCGCGCTGGAAAGCGAACTGGCGGAACTGAACGCCCGCTACAACGAGTTGGTGCAGCAGGAACAGGTGCAACTGGCAAAGTCCCAGACGCTGGAGCGGTATATCGAAAAGGGTAAAACGTGGCTCGACAGTTTGCAGAACCAATCGGCGACGCAGATGGTTCTGATCAACAAACTGATGACCGATACGCGCCAACGTGTCGTCCTTTATGATGCGCTGACGAAATCGTTGAAAACCGCGCAGCAGCAGGACGTTGCCCACCGCATCAACGAAATTGGCGTGCAGACCGACAAAGAAGCCCAGCAAGCGATGGCCGCCATTGGCGCGGCGACGAACAGCCGTATGGCGGATATGCTAGAGGCGCACGAGGACCACATGGTCTTTGCCCGCAAGGTGCTCGAGGAAAAAGCCAAGGCCGATGAACGGTTCATGCGCCGCTTCCAAAAGATCGTCGAGAAGCACGACAAGAACGCCTATGGCCAGCCGTAAGCTGCGATGAGTGACGGGAAAACAGACCTGACCCTCGATCACTTCACGCTGGAAGATACCCGCGTCACACGGCGCTATTTCGACAAGTTCGAAAAGATCACAGGGTATCTGGGCAAAGTGGCCGCCGTGATGGAGGTCGAGGGGCGTTATCAGCGACACGAGATCAGCGCGATTGCGCGCACCCTCGTGGCGTTGAACCTGACGTTTCGGACCTTGGGGTATAAATACCATTTCTCGGGTCGTGCGGCCCATGCGGGCAAGCTGACCTTTGATCGGATCGAAAGCGGGTTTCCCGTTTATGCCGAACTCCTTGAGGCGGCGAATGATGCGCAACAGGCGGATCGGCATCTGGCGAATATGCCGACCGTTGAGGCGCTGAAGGATCAGATGGTGCGGGTGATTGTCGGGGATCAAGAGATCCCGACAAAGCTGCAATATGCCCTGTCACAACGGCTCTATTACGAAGAACTGGCAAAGGGCGGTTTGTTCTGGTCCCGCAATGACCCCGACATTCAATGGCGCGGGGATCGTGACGGGCGGCGGCAGTATTTCCTGCATTGGGCGGTCTATGACAGCCAGATCAACCTGCCGACCATCTACCTGATGGAGCTAGAGGACACGGGCAAGGTTGGCCTGCCTAAGGACGAACGCCGCTGGCCCGAGGTCATGGCCCATCTCATGGCGCAATCGGTGGGTGGGCTGAAGCTTTTGACCATCGCCAAGGGCTTTGACGAGGATTTCGACGATCTGCACCCTAAACGGCTGCGGCGCATCCACATTGGCCCGATGTATTCCCACGCCTTTACCCAGCAAACTGGCCCTCTGCGCGAGGTTCTGGAAAAGGCGAAATCGCCCGTGGGCGAAGATTGGGCGCTGGTCTGGACCGAAGAGGACCTGCGCAGCGACCGTGTGGAAGAAGTGAAATCAGGCTGGTTCGGCAAGGTCGAGCGCGAGATTTACGCGATCGATCCCTTTGCGGGGCGCGGGGCGGATACGGGGGCCACGGCGCTGGCGCGGTCGATCATCATGCCCGAACGCCCCTTCCAATCGCTCGCTGAACTGAAACCCGACGGGTTCGATGATGTGCGCAAATTCGTGGTCAGCCCGACGGGCCGCGTGTTGAGTTACAAGTAAGAGGCCAAAGACATGAGCCAATCCACTGGACAGATGGAACTGCGCGAGGATGACATCCGCAGCCACTACCCCGCCGCCCTCACGTTGCTGCAAGGGTTCGACCATGCGCCGCGCATCGGTGCGACGACCGCTGTGGCCGAGGAAAAATCGGCAGGCATCGGCACGCGCCGCGCGTTTCG
>JAYPVO010000072.1:3310-9885 GCA_038134645.1 Paracoccaceae bacterium | reverse complement strand
TGGTTTGCGCAAACTCGGTTCGAGGACGCTGGCTGGCAAAGTTATAAGGACCCAGACTATGGATCTATGGCTTTCCAAAGCCCAGATGGCACCGTGATCGCCCTACCACCTACCGACGAAACCTATCCGATGTGGTGTACCGTAAGGAGCGGAAGCGTGTCTTTCGTGAACGGTTTGGCCGCGGCCGAAAACGCACTTCTGGCAAGCGATATGCCGATCCAGCGCGAAATCCGAGACAACTGCCCTGTCTACCACGGCACCTATGGCCAAGAGCTACGGGTTTTCTCTGACGGTAACGAGGATCTGTGCGACGACCCCGAAACCGCAGTTGTCCATGTGGTGACGATGTCAAACCCGATTGCGGGGCAGTAAATCAGTGCGCGGAATGCGTCTTTGACGTTGACAGTCGGCGCGGCTAAGGTCAGCATTTGGTATACCAAATCTAACCCATAGGAGCCCACCCATGACCGCAACGCTCGTCATCGGCACATATAGCGATATCGACCACTCCGCCCTGACCAGCACGTTCAATCCGGTTTTCGTGGCTGGCCCTTCGGATGTGTCCACCCTTCCTGACGCGACCCGCGCTGGGATCACCACCGTTTGCTTTAAGGGCCATTCGGCTTTTGGCGGAGAGGTGATGGATCAACTGCCAGCGCTCGGTTTGATCGCGAACTTTGGCGTTGGATATGACGCGATTGACGTTGTGGCGGCCTCCGCACGTGGGATCAAAGTCACCAATACGCCTGACGTTCTGAACGATGATGTGGCGGACCTTGCGGTTGGCATGCTGCTTATGCAGGTGCGCGAAATGTCCCAAGCCTCTGACTGGGCGCGGAGCGGTAATTGGAAAACCAAGGGCGAATATCGCCTCAACCGTAAATTCAGCGGCGGTAAGGTTGGTATCGTTGGTCTGGGTCGTATCGGTCGCGAAATTGCCGACCGTTTGGCGGCGTTCAAATCGGACATTCACTATTACGCTCGCTCTGAAAAACAGACACCAGGCTGGACCTATCACGCCGACCCTGTGTCGCTGGCCTCTGCGGTGGATTACCTTGTCGTGGCTCTCGTCGGGGGGCCATCCACAGAGAAATTCGTCTCTAAAGAGGTGATTGATGCGCTCGGTCCGCGTGGCATCATCGTGAACATTTCGCGCGGCACGACCATTGACGAAGAGGCGATGATCGACGCGCTTCAGTCGGGTCGTATCGGTGGCGCGGCTCTGGATGTGTTCCTCAATGAGCCTGCGATTGATGACCGTTTCTATGGCCTCGACAACGTTGTGGTTCAGCCGCACCAAGGGTCGGGCACCGTGGAAACCCGTGCCGCGATGGGGCAGTTGCAGCGCGATAACGTCAGTGCTTTCCTTGCGGGACAGCCGTTGTTGACAGCTGTCAACTAGTTAATATTGCTTTAAAAAACCCGCGTCAGTCTGACTGGCGCGGGTTTTTCTATGTTTAGGCTTTGGGTTTGTCGTCTTCGAGGTAGTAGCGGATGTTGTCCTCGAAACTATCGTCGGCAGTGAGGCCCAGCTTGATCGACTTTTCGGGCCGCATGTCGAACCGCCAACCTTTGACGATCCGCTGGATGTCTGGCTGGGATTCCCATTTGATCAGCTTTGCTGGCTCCGGCCCTGCAACGGCTGTCATCGCGTCGATCATCTCGCGGATGGTCCACATCCGACCGGGCATCATCATGCAACGGTTTTGACCGAGGTCTTCTTCTTTGATCTCGGCGCCTTTGATCAGGTTCTCGATGCATTTGCGCGGCGAAAGGTAGTAGTGCGGGAAATCCTCGTCCACGGGGCAGACGGCCTCTTGGCCGTTGAGCGGTTCGCGCAGGATCGACGACATAAAGCTCGATGCCGCGCGGTTCGGTTTCCCTGGACGCACCGAAATCGTCGGCAAACGGAAGCCACGACCGTCGATGAACCCTTTGCGGCTGTAGTCGTTGATGAGCAACTCGCCCACGGCCTTTTGTGCGCCATAAGAGGTCTGCGGGTTAAGGAAGGTGTGATCGAGGATCGGATCAGGCACTTCGCCGCCGTAAACCGCGATGGACGAGGTAAAGACCACGACAGGACGGGTTTTCAGCGCCCGCACCCGTTCCAGCACATTCATCGTGCCCATCATGTTGATCGACCAACCCGCGTCAAAGTCCTCTTCGGCATGGGCGGAGACGATCGCGGCAAGGAGGTAGATCACATCCACATCCGCCGTCACCGTTTCAGCGACCGATGCCGCATCCGCGATATTGCAGCTGACGGTTTTCACGGGGAAGGAAGCCGCGACTGGAGCTGGATCAACGATGTCCGCGAGGGTCATGCCGCTGATCGCTTTGCCTCTGAGTTCGCCGCGTGCCGCCAATGCTGTCGCGAGCTTTTGGCCGACGACACCGCCGCCGCCGATGATCAGAATATTCATGTTATCCTCCCTCAAAAATAGCGGGCACGAGGGCGCCGCGTGACTGTATAACTTTGGATGCGAGTTCCATCGCGGCGGTGGCGGCCTCTGCGGGGGATTGCCCGCTGGCAACGCCTGCAACAAATGCCGCGCCGAAACTGTCCCCTGCCGCGGTGGAGTCGACGACCTGTTCGACCTTTTGCGCCGCGATCCGTGTGACGCTGCCATTGACCGACAGCACCAGATCCCCGCCGCCATCTTTGACCGCGATGATGGACGCACCGCAGGTGGTGTAACGGGCCACGGTTTCGTCGGGCGATCCGTCACCAAAGAGCACTTCTTCTTCGTCAAAGGACGGTAGGACGATGTCCGCGACCGAGGCCCCTGCCAGCATGCCCTTTTGCATGGTCTCGCGGTCCTCCCAGAGGCGGGGGCGCAGGTTGGTATCAAAGGCAATCGTCGCACCCATCGCGCGGGCATTTGCCAATGCAGCGCAGAGCGTTTCGCGGCCCTGAGGCGACAAGATCGCGAGCGTGATACCCGAGAAATAGATCACCTTTCGGTCAGCAAAGAGTTTGTCGAGCCACCCGCGATCATCGGCCAGCAGACGGGCCGCAGAATGGGATCGCCAGTAAGAAAAGCTCCGCTCGCCGTTGTCGAGGCTGATCATATAGAGCCCGACGGAACGGTCGTTCACCTGCCGTAGCGACGAGGTATCAATCCCCTGCCCCGCCATAAATTGCGCCATCTCAGCAGAGGCGGCGTCGGTGCCGATGCAGCTGCCGTAGGATACCTGCCAATCGTCGGGCAGGATACGCCGTGCATACCATGCGGTGTTGAACGTATCGCCTGCAAAACCACGCCGATACAGCCCGCCCCCCGCATCAGCGAGTTCGACCATACATTCCCCGATTGATAGGAACGATTTGGTCATAGCAAACCGCGCCCCGCGAGGTTGCGCATCAGCGCGGTCGTGCCAAAGCGCCACTCGTCACATTCCGTTGACAGCCGAACAGTGTTTTGCAGCGCGCCAAGTGAGGCTTCGCTGATCGTCACAACGTCTTGCATATGGTGGGTAAAGCCCTGCCCTGCCCCGTCGCGGTCCTTTACAGGCGCGAACATGGTGCCGAGGAACAAGAAGAACCCATCAGGATATTGGTGATGCCGCCCGATGGTCTGACGCACGAGGTCAGCAGGATCGCGGCTGATCTTTGTCATCGAGGAGTGACCGTCGAGGGTAAAGCCATCCTCGCCTGTGACTTTCATCGACAGTTCCGCTTTGCGGATCGTGTCGAGCGTAAATTCCCCGTCGAACAGACGAACGAACGGACCAATCGCGCAAGACGCGTTGTTGTCTTTTGCCTTACCCAAGAGGAGCGCCGAACGCCCTTCGACATCGCGCAGGTTCACGTCATTGCCGAGGGTCGCGCCGACGATCTCTCCGCGAGAGTTCACGGCGAGGACGATCTCTGGTTCTGGGTTGTTCCAGTTCGAAATCGGGTGCAGGCCAACAGAGGCCCCCCAGCCAACGGCGGCCATCGGTTGGCATTTGGTGAACACTTCGGCATCGGGACCAATCCCCACCTCAAGGTATTGCGACCAGAGGCCTTCGTCTTGAAGCACGGCTTTGACCTTCATTGCCTGTTCAGAACCGGGTTCGATCCCCGACAGGCTGTCACCGATTACCGCCGAAACGCGGGCGCGGATTTCTGCGGCGCGGTCGGCATTGCCTGCGGCTTGCTCTTCGATCACGCGTTCAACCATGCTTTCGGCGAAGGTCACGCCAGAGGCTTTGACGGCTTGGAAATCGGGCGGCGCGAGGAACCGCAGATCGTCGGCTCCAGCGGTTGGCGTCGATCCCGCGACCAGTTCAGAGAGCGAACAGACAGGCGTGCCAGAGGCATTACGTGCAACGGCTGCAGGATCGGTGTTCTCCAAAAGCGCCTGCATCGTCGGGATGTCGCGGCTGGTGATGTCGATGACCGTATCGCCATCTAGACGCACCACGGCAGGACCAATGCCGGGCCGCCAGATGCGACCAACGAAAATGGCTGTGGGATGGGGATTGCTATGCGGCAGCATGGGATACTCCTAGTTTGAGGGAGGCAACATTTTGCCGGGATTGAGGATGTTATTGGGGTCAAACGCGGCCTTAATCGCCCGCATATAGGCGACGGCGGGACCATGTTCGGCGTTCATGTATTTCATTTTGCCAATGCCAATGCCGTGCTCACCCGATACGGTTCCGCCTAGGCGAAGGGCCGTTTCGGCGAGGGCTTCGGTAAAGGCCTCAGCGCGGGCCATTTCGTCGGCGTTATTGGGATCAACGCTGATCCCCGCATGGAAATTCCCGTCACCGACGTGGCCCACGATGGTCGAGGTTAGGCCGAATTTCACGGCGTCCTCTTGGGCTTGAACCACAGCTTCGGCAAGGCAAGAGATCGGCACGCAGACATCCGTCGGCCAGATGTGTCCACCTTTGCCCAATGCCGCGCTGGCGTAGTGCGAATTGTGGCGCATCGCCCAAAGCGCAGTGCGTTCCTCTGTGGTCGTCGCGGTTTTCCAACCCTCAACGCCAAAATCGGTCGCAATGTCGGCAAAGGTTTCGGATTGTTCCTGCACTGCGGCGGGTGAGCCGTGGAATTCAAGGAAGAGATGCGGGACTTCGGGCAGGTCAGCGCCAGAATAGGCCTTGAACCCGCGCACCATCTGTTCGTCGACCAATTCGATCCGCGCCATCGGTAGACCCGATTGAATGGTCAGGATCACGCAGTTCACCGCGTCTTCGACGGATGGGAAACGGCAGGTCGCGGCGAGGGTTGCTTCGGGGATACCGTGGAGTTTGACGGTCACTTCGGTGATGATCCCCAGTGTCCCTTCAGAACCAACGAGCAGGTGGTTCAGGTCGTAGCCCGTCGATGACTTCCGCGCTTTGCTGCCTGTGCGAATGATCGTGCCATCGGCCATCACCGCTTCGAGCGCCAGAACGTTGTCGCGCATTGTGCCATAGCGCACGGCGGTGGTGCCACTGGCACGGGTGGCTGTCATCCCACCGATCGAAGCATTGGCCCCCGGATCGACAGAAAAGAACAGGCCCGTGGCGCGAAGCTCTTCGTTTAGGGCAACGCGGGTGATGCCTGGTTGAACAACGGCGTTCAGGTCCTCTGCGTTGACCGACAGGACACGGTTCATCCTGTTCATATCAAGGCTGATCCCGCCCTGTAGGCACAGGTGCTGCCCTTCGAGCGAACTGGCCGCGCCATAGGGGACAATCGGGCATCTATACGAATTGCATATACGCACGATTGCCGCCACTTCTTCGGTGGTTTCGGGATAGGCCACGGCATCGGGGCGCATATGCGGGTAATAGGTTTCGTTCTGCCCGTGCAAGTCGCAATCAGCGGCAGAGGTCACGAGGCGATCGCCTAAAATGGCGGTGATTTCAGCAATTGCTTTGGCAATATTCGGTTCGGTCATAAAGAAGCCCTAACAGCAGAAAATACAGCAAGCCCGACAACGCCCAGCATGGCAGAGGCCATGACGATGTTAATTCGTCGCTGGGTCTTTGCGGGGAGGTCGAGGCGGTGCAAAACAACACCAGCCCAAAGCCATCCGAGGTGAATAGGCGTCCAGATCAGCATGATGATCACAACCTTCGAGGCGATCTCGAACACGACGTTATCGGGGGCATAATTGAACCCCGTGATCAGCGAGGTGTTCACCGCGTAGGCTTTGGGGTTGATCACCTGAAGCAAAATCCCGCTCCAGATACCCGGAGAGGTTTTCGCGCTAATAAAGGCGATCTTTGACCCCGCAAAAGCGATGCGCGCCGCGAGATAGAGAAGGTAGCTCACCGACAGGACCATCAGCACCAGCCGCAGTTGCGGCATCGACATGATGATGGCGGCGAACCCGCTGATGATCGACAACAGCACCAGATTGGTGCCGAAAAACAGCCCGAGCACGTAGCGCAGGGAGGGTTTGAACCCATAAGCCGCGCCAAAGCCTGCTGCGCTCAACACCCCCGGACCAGGGGTGCCAATGAGCAGGGTAACTGCGGCGATAAAGGTTAGCACGGCGCGAACTCTAGCTGGACTTTCATCGATTGCGAACGGTCGAGCGCCATCTCAAACGCGGCCTGAAAATCATCGAGCGCGTAGCTGTGCGTCACCA
>JAYPVO010000072.1:0-3210 GCA_038134645.1 Paracoccaceae bacterium | reverse complement strand
CCCGTCACGAGAACGCGCGTTCCCATCATGATCCCTGCTTGTTTCACCGCGTGAAGGACAACCGCCAACGGTTCAGCCATCGCCGCTTCTGCCGCCGAAAGTCCTGTCGCTAGAACGCAATTCTTGGCGTCCGCGATGATCTGGTCGCGGAATGCGCCTTGGATATGGGGAAACGGCATGGCGGAGCCGTAGAACCGCATGTTCATACAGTGGTTCGGATTGCCGCGATGACATTCAACGCAACCACCGCAAGGCCGCGACGGAGAGATGGCGACCAAATCGCCAACGGCGAGATGATCGACACCTTCGCCAACAGCCGCAACGTGGCCCGCCACCTCGTGACCCAAAACCATCGGTTCGCGGATGCGCACGGTGCCAAAGCCGCCGTTCTTAAAATAGGACAGGTCGGACCCGCAAATTCCACCACGGGCCAGCGTCACCAAGACTTCGCCAGCTTTCGGTTCTGAAACGTCACACGCCCCCAATCGCAGGTCACGTGCTGCGTGGACATAAAGTGCTTTGGGCAAAGCTTCCTCCCTGTGGGGCTTTTCCTTGCGTCGCCCCAAAAATGGTATACCATTTAAGAAAGGCGAGTTTGGGCGGGATTGTCAATACAGATCACCCCTCGCAATGGACTGGAGGAATTATGCAACTTTTTGACCTGAGCGGACGCACCGCTCTTGTGACCGGATCGTCGATGGGGATCGGGTTTGCACTGGCACGTGGTTTGGCGCAGGCGGGGGCTTCGATTGTGCTGAACGCCCGCAATGCCGACCGTCTGGAGGAAAGTGCAGCACAGTTGCGCGCAGAAGGGTTCAACGTGTCCACATTGGTCTTTGACGCGACCGATGCGGCGCAGATTGCAGCGGCTGTGGATGGCTATGAGGCCAACACGGGCGCGATTGATATTCTGGTCAATAACGCGGGTATGCAGCACCGGACCCCTCTCGAAGAGTTTCCTGTCGACGCGTTTGATCGGTTGATGCGGACGAACGTCAATTCGGTGTTCTACGTGGGCCAAGCCGTTGCGCGGCACATGATCGGGCGTGGTGCGGGGCGGATCATCAACATCGCAAGCGTGCAAGCCGCCCTCGCCCGTCCGGGGATTGCGCCTTATACCGCGTCCAAGGGTGCGGTCGCGAACCTGACCAAAGGCATGGCAACCGACTGGGCAAAGCACGGTTTGAACTGTAACGCCATCGCACCGGGCTATTTCAAGACGCCGCTCAATCAGGCGCTGGTCGATGATCCAGAGTTCACGGCTTGGTTGGAAAAGCGGACGCCAGCGGGACGTTGGGGCAATGTCGAAGAATTGGTCGGCGCCTGTATTTTCCTCGCCTCGCCCGCATCTAGTTTTGTGAATGGACACACGCTCTATGTGGATGGTGGGATCACGGCGAGCCTTTAAGGGAGGAAAGAACGATGGGTGATAAACCAGTCATCGGTTTTATTGGCGTTGGGTATATGGGCCACGGTATGGCCAAGAATATTCGTTTGGGCGGATATGACCTCTGGGTGATGGGCCGCAAAAATCGCACGCCCGTCGAAAGTCTGGTGGGTATGGGCGCAACCGAAGCCAAGTCCGCCAAGGAAATGGCCGAGAACTGCGATATCATCCACATCTGCCTGTCGAACTCTCCGCAGGTCGAAGCCATCATTCGGGGGCCGAACGGTATTCTAGAGGGTGCGCGCGAAGGTCTGATCGTGATCGACACGACCACCGCTGATCCAACCTCTACCCTGTCGCTGGCGGCTGATATGGCGAAGCATGGCGTGACGATGGTCGATGCGCCTTTGGGTCGGACGCCGAAAGAAGCGGAACTGGGGATGCTCGACGCGATGGTGGGCTGTGATGAGGCGACCTTTGCCAAAATCCAACCCGTTATTGATTGCTGGGCAGGCACGATCACGCATATCGGAGAGGTGGGCGCAGGTCACAAAATGAAGCTCTTGATGAACTTCATGGGGGCCGCCTATTCGTCGCTTTATTCCGAGGCGATCTCTATCGGGGCCAAGGTCGGGATTTCCCCGCAAACCTTCCGCGATGTCATTGGGCCGAGCCGTCTGGGGTGCGGGTTCTTTAACACCTTCATGCAGTATGTCTGCGATCGGGATGAGAACGCGCACAAGTTCACCATCGAAAATATGTCCAAGGACATTCGCTATGTGAATGCGATGGCGACCGATGCGGGTGTGATGAACGTCATGGCCAGCGCCGCACGTCACTATTTCACCCACGCCGAAGCGATTGGCGCAGCGGGTGACTTTGTGCCGATGTTGTCCGATCACGTTGGCCGTTTGAACGGTGTTGACGTGGCAGAGGTGGTGAAAAAGGGGCAGTGATGCCCCTTTAACCCGTCATCAATAAGTGGCGCGTCCGCCCGACAAATCGAACACCGCGCCTGTGGTGAACGAATTTTCTGGGCTGACCATCCACGCAATCATCGCCGCCGCTTCTTCGACTTCGAGGAAGCGGTTGCGCGGAATTTTCGACAGCATGTATTCGATGAATTCCTCGGTCAGCTGGTTCAGGATCGCCGTCCGCGCCGCCGCAGGGGTGACGCAATTCACGGCGATGTCGTGACCCGCCAGTTCTTTGCCCAAAGACTTTGTGAAACCGATAACCGCGGCCTTTGACGCGCTGTAGGCGCTGGCGTTGGGGTTGCCCTCTTTACCTGCAATCGAGGCGATGTTGACGATGCGGCCAAAGTTGCGGGCTTTCATGCCCGCAATCACGGCTTTGTTCGTGTGATAGGTGCCAAAGACGTTGATATCGATCACCTGACGGAAGGCATCATTGTCGTAGCTTTCCACGGGTGCGGCAGGGCCCGCGATGCCCGCGCTGTTCACAAGGAAATCAACCTTGCCCAGCTTTTCCTCAGTCTCGGTCAGAGCAGCCTGAACACTTGCCCAATCGGTGATGTCACACCGCACGGCAATGACTGTGCCCAAGGATGACAGAGCCTCGGCGGACTTTGCGCATAGTGCGCTGTCGATGTCCCAGAGCGCCACAGCGCCGCCTGATTTCAGGATGCGTGCCGCGACGGCAAAGCCGATCCCTTGGGCGCCACCTGTGACGACACCGCTCAGACCTGAAAGGTTGATCTGGTTTTCTGCTCTTTGCATGGCCTGCTCCTATTTCACGACAACGGCGCGGCCATCGGCGATCATCTGTTCGATGGCCTCCATGCGGCAGAACCCAGATTTCAC
>JAYPVO010000071.1:0-9912 GCA_038134645.1 Paracoccaceae bacterium | reverse complement strand
TCTTTGTATTCGGTGACCTTCTTCGCACAAACGTAACGATTGGCGCGACAATCGTAGTCTGCGCTGGCGTCTTTACCCTGCTCAGAGAGCGCATGAAGGTCCGTCGCATCAGGGACGTGGCGTAGGTCGCGGGGCGGTCATCGGGGCTAAGTCAGATACATTATCCGATGCGGGCGTAGGTGAATCGCCTCCCCATGGACGCGCCACTGGACGTAGCAAGGGTTTCTCACCAACCAGCAGGTCCGTAAAACGGATCGGCCCCGTTTGACCTGACAAGCGCGCACGGTAAATCGGGATAGATTCAGTGACCCGCTGCACATAGTTCCGCGTTTCGCGGTAGGGGATCATCTCGATCCAATCGATCACATCGACTTGGCCAAGCCGTGGATCTCCACGCTCGTCCATCCATTCGCGCGGACGACGCGGACCGGCGTTATAGCCCGCCGCGATCATCACTGGCGTCGGGCCGAATTGTTCTTTTAGCCCCGCCAAATACTGCGAACCGAGCGTGGCATTGTATTGCCAGTCAGCCGTCAAACGACCGCGGCTGTAGGGAAGGCCCAACTCATTCGCCACGTCCTCTGCCGTGCCCGGCATGAGCTGCATAAGACCGAGCGCGCCAACCGCACTGCCCACCACGGGGTTAAATTCGCTTTCACGTCGCGCGATCGACAAGGCCAGCTCAGGTTCAACTGGCAAGTCCATGTTCCGAAGATCGTGCATTGGGAACAACAGCGCAGGCAGAATGATCCCACGCGTCGCTGCCGATTTCCCAATTAACAAAGCGAAAAACGGTTCGTTCCGACGAATAAGTTCTTCGCCCAAGGTTCCCAATGACGTCCGATCCAAGGTGCGCCCAAGTTGGGCAAAGAACAGCACCGCCGACCCACGCTCATCCGCATCCAGCAGATAAAACGAGGCACGGACAAATTCATCTTGGGACAAAGCCGATCCCGCAAAGTCGGGGAAATCTTCATGACCGAGAATCGCAGGATCAAGTGATTGGCCAAGTTTCTCGCCAGCTAGCAGACCATAGAACGCCGTCTGATGTTCGGCAGCCTCCCCGTAAGAGGCGGCAGCATTGGCACTATCACCGAGCAATTCATAGGTGCGACCCAACCAATAGCTCGCCCGACCATCCGAAATCGGGCTTTCGACCGCAGCTTGCAGAGCAAGGAAATGCCGCAAAGCGACCTCTGGTCGGTTCATGAACCGCAGAGCAACATAACCTGCCAGCCACTCTAGATCGGCATAGGATTCCCCGTCCGCTGGCGTCAGATGATGTTGCGCAGCCAACCGATACGCACTGTCATAACGCCCTTCGCGCATCTCCCAACGGGCATGAGAACGGCGCCAGCTCGACCAACGATAAGGCTGGCTCAGCAGACTTACATCCGTGCTTCGTTCACGAAGGATCGTGATGGCATCTGTGCGGTCACCACGATCAGACAGGAAGTTGAACCGATCATAGGCCAAACCGACATCGTTCAAGAGTGCAACAGGCACGGCTTGAAGCTTTGCCCCCCAATCTGATGATTTACGGATCAAGGCCGCCCGTGCTTCCATCAGCGCCCGTTGATCGGCGGGCAGGAACGAGAATAGACGTTCTGCGTCGTCAGTTTTCCAACGCCACAGCATCGCGTCGACCCGTTGCACATGAAGATCAGCGAGGTCTGGGCCAAAGGCAGCTAAAATCAGATCATTTTCTTCTTCGGTCAGCCCGTAGCGTAGCCAAATCCGACGAATGGTTTCCCGCGCGGCTTCTGTTTGGCCAGTTGACCGTTGCGCCAACGCCAACCGATAACCACCCATCCCCGTTTCGGGATCGTGGCTTTGCATCCAATTCAGAATCAAATTCGGGTCGGTTTCATCTTCGATCGCAGCTTCGCCACGCGCACGAACGCGGTCCATTCCCGGCCAGTCGTTATGCTCTGCTTGAAATGCAACGTAGTCAGCAAAGGGCTGATCTTCGCCACGCAGACGCGTCCATGTGATCAAGTCGTGCGCCAAGAGGTCCAACCCCACCAAACGGTAGGCCGCATCCCAATTTTCGTCCTCTCCAGCAGCAAAGGCATTCGAAAGCAACGTCTCATCAGCCATACCGCTCATAGGCGATAAGACTGACAGGCCGATCGCAATCAGACTGGCACGCAATTGGTTCATAGATTCCTGCCCTTTTTAGCACAGGGTAGCTGTCGTATCACAAAGCACAACTCACAAACTTGGCAATCGGACGAAAGGCGTCTAGGTTCCGCCCGTTTTAACACGGGGCGACTCAAGCCCCTCAACGACAAGGAAGCGTGTCATGCTCAAAGGATCGATGCCAGCATTGGTAACGCCGTTCAAAGACGGCCAAGTGGATCTCGACACGCTCAAGAAGCTTGTCGATTGGCATATTGACCAAGGAAGCCACGGCCTCGTTCCTGTTGGCACCACAGGCGAAAGCCCGACGCTCAGCCATGAAGAACACGATCTGGTCGTTGCAACTGTTGTAAAGCAGGCAGCTGGCCGCGTTCCTGTTGTGGCAGGTGCTGGTTCGAACAACACCATCGAATCCGTCCGTCTCGTGCAAGCCGCGAAAGACGCAGGCGCTGATGCTGCTCTTGTTGTAACTCCGTATTACAACAAACCGACCCAGCGCGGCCTGATCGCTCACTTTGAAGCGACCGCGAAAATCGGCCTGCCGATCGTGATCTACAACATCCCTGGTCGTTCGGTTGTCGATATGACCCCTGCAACGATGGGCCAACTGGCAAAACTGCCAGAGATCATCGCAGTTAAAGACGCAACAGGCGATCTGTCCCGCGTTCCGAAGTGCCGTATCACCTGTGGACACGACTTCATCCAGCTTTCGGGCGAAGATGCGACTGCGCTTGGGTTTAACGCGCACGGTGGTCTGGGCTGCATCTCGGTCACCGCGAACATCGCGCCCAAACTCTGCGCTGATTTCCAGAACGCTACGCTCGCTGGCGATTACAAAACCGCGCTCGAGATCCAAGACAAACTGATGCCGCTGCACGAAGCCGTCTTTATCGAGCCGGGCGTTGCAGGTGCGAAATACGGTATGTCGCTGCTGGGCCTGTGCTCGCCAGAAGTGCGCTCTCCGCTGACCGAACTCGAAGACAGCACCAAAGAGCGCATCCGCGCTGCAATGGTCCACGCTGGCCTCTTGAATTGAACGCAAAGGCAAACGCCGGTCGGGAAAGCCTGATCGGTAGCCTTTTCATGATCACTTCGATGGCGTTCTTCGCCGTCGAAGACACATTTCTAAAACTCGCCACCGCCGAACTCCCCAAGGGACAAGCCGTCACGATGACGGGCTTCATTGGGATGCTGATTTTCGCGGGGCTTGCCTATCTGAACAATCAGCCACTTTGGACCCGCGCCTATGTCAGCCCGACAATGCGTGTGCGGGCGGTGTTCGAAATCGGCGGACGGCTGTCCTACACTCTAGCCTTCATCCTCGCACCACTTTTGACGGCAACCGCAATCCTCCAAGCCACCCCTTTGGTCGTTGTCGCAGGTGCTGCACTATTCCTCGGGGAAAAAGTCGGCATCAGACGGTGGATCGCTGTGATCGTAGGCTTTTGCGGCGTGATGTTGATCCTTCGCCCGTGGGGAGCAGAGTTTGACACGCTCACCCTCCTTGCAGTCCTCGGTATGCTCGGTTTTGCGGGGAGAGATTTGGCAACTCGCGCTTCTCCTCCGTCGCTCAGCAATTTCCAACTGGGCATTTCTGGCTACCTGATGCTGTCGATAGCGGGCCTTTTGATTTGGGCCGCGGATCCTCGTCTGGTCGCCCTGAACCTGCATCAATCACTTCTGCTCTGCATCGCGATATGCGGTGGTGTTTTTGCCTACTACGCCCTCACAACAGCCATGCGGCGCGGCGATGTCGCCAGCGTAACGCCTTGGCGCTACAGCCGTCTGATTTTCGGCGCTGCAATGGGGGCATTCATGTTCGGCGAATCTTTTGACACGATGACCCTGATCGGAAGCGTCATTGTGGTCGGAAGCGGCCTTTTCACCCTGTTCAGGGCACGGCGGAAATAACGCTAGCCAATCGGCGGACGCATCGATTCAATCTGGCTTTTGCGGATGTAGCGCATGGTTTCCACCATCACCGCCGTCGTAAACCCGATATTGAGCAGACCATTCGTCGCTGCCAAACCGCCCAGCAATTCCCAATTGTGAGGCAGAAGCACATCGCCAAATCCAAGCGTGGTAAAGCACGTAAGCGCGAAATAAACCGCCATTTCAATGGTTTCGAACAATTCGAGCGCCCACATCACCAAAGCCCAAAGCCAAACGCTGAGCGTGACTTGAGCCAGAATCGCACATGATGCCGCTGACAAGAGGAACAGCAACTTGGGGCTATGCGGTTCCCGACGTAGCCAGCCCGACAGCCTCTGGATCGACATTTCCAACACGAGAAAAGTCACGCCCGCCAAGAAAATAGAGACAAGCATCAGGATCGTGCCGATGAATAACTGAATGAACATAAGGGAATGCCTGATTTTGGTTGGTTTTAGTTTACCTAAGCTTTGCCACGATGCCAGCACCCTATCCGACTTGCAGCACATGGCCCAAAGGCATATCTGAAGATCACCATGGCAAAGAAACCTGAAAATAAGAACTACAAGGTCATCGCCGAGAACCGGCGTGCCCGCCACGACTACGCGATCGAAGAAGATCTCGAAGTCGGGATCATTCTCATGGGCTCCGAAGTGAAATCGCTTCGCGTGGGCCAATCGAACATCGCTGAAAGCTATGCGTCGGTTGAGGATGGCGAACTGTGGCTGATCAACGGGTATATCGCGCCATACGAACAAGCCAAAACATGGGGCCATGAAGAGCGCCGCAAGCGCAAGCTGCTATGCTCGCGCCGTGAATTGGCGCGCCTCTGGAATGCGACCAAGCGCGAAGGCATGACCATCGTCCCGCTGGTGATGTATTTCAACGACCGTGGCTTGGTGAAACTGAAGATCGGAATCGCCAAAGGTAAAAAGCTGCACGACAAGCGCGCGACCGATGCGAAACGCGATTGGGACCGTCAAAAGCAGCGTTTGCTGCGGCATAACGGATAATCGCCGCCTTTCTTGGCAGTTCACGCCGATTTTTTCGGAAAGCGTCCGCTTTCCCTTGCCTCATAAAATTACCCGCGATAGGGGATGCCGGACCTTTTCCCGCGCAGGCAAGGGGCGCATGGCATGACTGAGACATTCAAAGACGATCCTAAAACACTCGTTTCGACAGAGTGGCTGGCCGCACACCTCAAGGATGCGGACCTGCGGATTTTCGACGCGTCGTGGTTTCTTCCGACGGTAGATCGCGATCCGAAGGCTGAGTTCGACAAAGAACACATTCCGGGTGCGCGTTTCTTTGACATAGACGAAATCGCGGACCTGCGGTCTGACTTGCCGCATATGGTGCCGCCCGTTGAGAAATTCATGAGCCGCGTTCGTGCGATGGGCGTTGGCGACGGCCACCAGATCGTTGTCTACGACAGCAGCGGATTATTCTCGGCTGCCCGCGTTTGGTGGATGTTCCGCTTGTTCGGTCAGTTCAATATCGCAGTTCTGGACGGGGGCCTTCCGAAATGGAAGGCAGAGGGTCGCCCTCTGACCGATGCTCCTGCTACGATCCGCGATCGTCATATGATGGTCGATGTTCAGCACCACATGATCAAAGACGTGACCCAAGTCGCCCGCGCATCGAAACTTCGCGATCACGAAATCATCGATGCTCGCGCAGCGCCGCGTTTCCGTGGCGAAGCGGCGGAGCCGCGTGAAGGATTGCGTTCGGGCCACATCCCAGGCGCAAAGAATGTCCCGTTCAACACGCTTTTGAACGCTGACGGCACGATGAAGCCCGTCGCAGAACTGCGCCAAGTGTTCGAAGCCGCTGGCGTCGATCTAACCAAACCCGCCATTACCTCTTGTGGTTCGGGCGTCACGGCCGCTGTGCTGTGCCTCGCTCTCGAACGCACAGGTAAAACCGATCATTCACTTTACGATGGCTCATGGTCCGAATGGGGCATGTACGCCGACCTTCCTCTCGCAACCGGAGACGCATGATGCTGGAGCATCTCACCGAACAACCCGCCGATAAAATTCTGATGCTGATGCAGGCATTCCGCGAAGATCCGCGCGACACCAAGATCGACCTTGGCGTTGGCGTGTATAAAAACGCTGAAGGCGTCACTCCGGTGATGAAGGCCGTGAAGGCCGCAGAAAAGAAGATCTGGGAAGAGCAGGAATCGAAGTCCTACACCTCTCTGGCTGGCGAACCGCTCTACATCGAGGGCATGATCAAGCTCGTCCTTGACGGTGCTGTCGATCGTTCGCGCATCGGCGCTGTCACCACACCGGGCGGCACCGGCGCGATCCGTCAGGCGATGGAACTGATCAAAAAGACCTCGCCGGAAGCCACCGTTTGGGTGTCGAACCCGACATGGCCGAACCACGTGTCGATCCTGAACTACCTCGGCATGCGCCACACGGCTTACACCTACTTTAACACCGAAACCCGTGACGTTGATTTCGACGCCATGATGGCGGACTTGGCTGGCGTGAAGTCGGGCGACCTCGTTCTGCTGCACGGCTGCTGCCACAACCCGACAGGCGCAAACCTGACGCTGGACCAGTGGAAAGAGGTTGTTGCCCTGATCAATGAAAAAGGCGCTGTCCCGTTCATCGACCTCGCTTACCAAGGTTTCGGTGACGGCCTCGAAGCTGACGCTCTCGCAACGCGTCTCGTTGCTGCGAACGTGGGCGAATGCCTGATCGCTGCGTCCTGCTCAAAGAACTTCGGCATCTACCGCGAACGCACTGGCATCCTGATGGCAATCGCCAAGGACGCCGCGACCGCGAAGCTGTCGCAAGGCATGCTGCAATTCCTGAACCGTCAGAACTACTCGTTCCCGCCGGATCACGGTGCACGCGTTGTGGCAACGATCCTCGGTGATGACGCTCTGCGTCAGATGTGGATCGACGAACTCGAAGAAACCCGCCTGTCGATGCTGACCCTGCGCCAGCAACTCGCTGACGAACTGAAACGTCTGACCAACTCGGACCGCTTTGACTTTATCGCAAAGCACCGCGGCATGTTCTCTCAGATCGGCACGACACCTGAGAAGGTCGAAGTTATGCGCGCTGAATCGGGCATCTACATGGTGTCGGACAGCCGCCTGAACATCGCAGGCCTGAACGCGACAACTGTTCCGCTCTTGGCCAAAGCGATCGTAGACGCTGGCGTCTAACCGCTTCGCAAAAACAAAACCAAACGTCCGTCGCATCTGCGGCGGGCGTTTTCGTTTGTGCCTTGGGCAAAAGAAAACCCGGGCGCGAACGCCCGGGCCTGTGTCGTCAAACTGATCGGAAGGGAGATCAGCCTTTCGAGAACTCAGGGTAAGCTTCCATACCCAGTTCAGCCATGTCGAGGCCGTTGATCTCGTCTTCTTCGCTGACGCGGATACCGGTGACAGCTTTGAGGATGAACCAAACGATACCGGACACAACGAAGGTGAAGATACCGACAACCATGATACCGTAGAGCTGAGTGCCGAAGGACGCATCAGGGTTGGTGAACGCTACAGCGATGGTGCCGTAGATACCGCAGACGAGGTGAACAGGGATCGCGCCAACAACGTCGTCGAGCTTGAACTTGTCGAGCAGCGGAACAACGAACACCACCAGAACGCCACCGAATGCACCGATCAGAGTTGCTGCACCAAGGGTCGGGGTCAGCGGTTCAGCGGTGATCGAAACCAGACCAGCCAGTGCGCCGTTGAGAACCATGGTCAGGTCGACCTTTTTGAAGAGAAGCTGGGTCAGGATCATTGCTGCTACCGAACCGCCAGCTGCTGCTGCGTTGGTGTTAGCAAAGATACGGGAGATGTCAGCCACGTCGCCTACAGTGCCCATTGCGAGCTGCGAAGCGCCGTTGAAGCCGAACCAACCGAGCCACAGGATGAATGTGCCCAAAGTTGCCAGCGACAGGTTGGAACCCGGCATTGGAACAGTGCGGCCGTCTTTGTATTTACCAATACGCGGACCGAGGATCAGCAGACCAGCCAGAGCAGCCCAACCACCGACAGAGTGAACAACGGTCGAACCTGCGAAGTCGAGGAAGCCCATTGCGTCAAGGAAGCCACCGCCCCATTTCCACGAAGCCTGCAGCGGGTAGATGATCGCAGTCAGGACAACAGTGAAGGCGAGGAACGGCCACAGTTTGATACGCTCGGCGAGGGTACCCGAAACGATCGAAGCCGTGGTTGCACAGAACATCAGCTGGAAGAAGAAGTCCGAACCAGTGGATGCATAGCCGTAGTCATCAGCACCATCACGAGCAACGCCAACAGCTTCGAGTGCTGCAGTCGACCATACGCCCGACAGAATGCCGTCGATGGACCATGTGCCCAGCGGGTACATCAGGTTGTAACCGATCAGGTAGTAGAAGATCGCAGCCAGAGAGAAGAGCGCGACGTTCTTGGTCAGCTGCATTGCGACGTTCTTGGTGCGCACAAGGCCAGCTTCGAGCATCGCAAAGCCAGCAGCCATCCAGAACACCAGAAAACCACCAACGAGGAACAGAAGCGAGTTAAGGATGAAGATGGTATCGGAAGCAGCATCAACGCCTGCCACCGGACCTTCTTCCTGGGCAAAGCCCATGGCTGGAAGCGCGATAAGCGCAGCAGCCGGGAGGAGTTTAGTCAGTTTCATTGTATTTTCCCCTGATCCGATCGCGTCAAAGAGCGTCGTCGTTGGTTTCGCCGGTGCGCACGCGCAGCGCGCTCTCGACGTCGAGAACAAAGATTTTGCCGTCGCCGATTTTGTCGGTCTTCGCAGTCGATGCGATGGTCGAAACGATCTGGTCAGCCATGTTGTCAGGCACGACGATCTCTAGTTTGACCTTCGGAACAAAGTTCACTGCGTATTCAGCACCACGGTAGATTTCAGTGTGACCGGACTGGGAGCCAAAGCCCTTGATTTCGGTCACCATCATTCCGCGAACGCCAGCGGCGGTCACAGCTTCGCGGACCTCCTCCAGCTTGAACGGCTTGATAGTTGCGATAATGAGTTTCACGTTCTTCCCCTTACGAGTTATCTCGAACGACCCCAATCTGGATCGCGCAGACACACTCAGCGGGTTGATCTCTCGTTTCTCAAGCAATCACGGGGTCAGTTGGGCGGTCCCATTCGCAATTTCTGCACAAAAATTATACAAAATGTGCAACATGCTTAAATTTTAAGCTTAAAGAAAACGCAACATTGGCGATTCTTGTCCCTCAACATTTCCCCTCAAGGCAGTTAGAATTGGCCCGAGGCATAACGAAAGAGCAGAAAATGAGCGGATCGGGACGCAAACGCCCAACGCTGGTTGCCGAGAATCGCTATTCGAACGCAACTGCACCCCAAAAGGCTGCGGCGCCTAAACCTGCGCCAAAGAAAAAGCCTGCCAAGCAGCCTCGCAAGAGGAAGGGGCCGCTTGGGTTGATTGGTGCGCTCTTTGGGTTCGTGTTTCGCCTGATCTGGAGCATTTTCTGGCGCGGCACTGCGATCGTGAGCCTGATCATCGCAATCGCTGTCCTTTATACCTCGTCCAAATTGCCAAGCGCCGACTCCTTGATCGATGGCCGCGCGCGGGGCTCAGTCACAATGCTCGACGTGAACGGCCAACAATTCGCATGGCGCGGCGACCAATTCGCAGGCGCAATCACCGCAGACTCGGTTTCGCCAAACCTACGCAATGCCGTCGTCGCCACCGAGGACAAACGGTTCTACCGCCACTTTGGCATCTCTCCTCGCGGTATTGCGGGTGCGATCCGGTCCAACCTTCAAGATGGCAATGGCGCTCTCTCAGGATCGGGCGGCTCTACAATCACCCAGCAGACCGCCAAACTGCTGTGCC
>JAYPVO010000070.1:0-10007 GCA_038134645.1 Paracoccaceae bacterium | reverse complement strand
CGATACCCCTGTGATCTTTGGTGTGAACCGCGAGGTGGACGGGCTTTACTACAACAGCCTTGCCATGGTTGGTGCAGGCGGTTCTGTCGATGCGGTGTATGACAAACGGCATTTGGTGCCGTTCGGCGAATACATCCCCTTTGGCGACCTGTTGGCCCGTTTTGGCATCCACGGTTTGGCGGCAGCCGATGGCGCGGCCTATGCGGCGGGGCAATCGGGCGATCTGATCAACGTTCCAGAGATCGGCGGTATATTACCCCTCATCTGTTACGAGGGGATATTCCCGAGCATGTCCGCCAGCGCCGAGCGTCCCAGAGCCTTGGTCCTCGTCACAAACGATGCATGGTTTGGTCCCGATGCAGGTCCGCGCCAACATTTCGCCCAAGCTCGCCTTCGTGCCATTGAACAAGGTCTGCCTATGGTGCGCGTGGGGAATACGGGGCTAACGGCGATGATTGATGCACGCGGCGCTGTCACCGCATCGCTGCCATTTGAATCGGTCGGATATGTGGATGCGACCCTCCCCAAAGCGCGCGCAGCGACCATTTTTGCACGATTTGGATCGTGGCCGTTCGTAATAGTGATCCTTTTGTCATGCTCCGTCGTAGCAATACGACGCCGGATAATATCCGGTTGACCTAAAACGCACAGAGGATTAGCCGTCCTCCATTATGCCCCCACAACGGCTTCCTGGCGTGGCGGGTTCACCCTAACGGAGCACTTCAATGTCACGTAACGACTATATTTTCACTTCGGAATCGGTTTCCGAAGGCCATCCGGATAAGGTTTGCGACCGTATCTCGGACACCATTCTTGATGCATTTCTGGCTGAAGAGCCCGAGGCCCGCGTTGCCTGCGAAACCTTTGCGACCACCAATCGTGTCGTCATCGGTGGCGAAGTTGGCCTGTCGGATCAGTCCAAACTCACTGAATACATGAACGCTGTGCCGGACCTCGTCCGTGGCGCGATCAAAGACATTGGTTACGAACAAGACAAATTCCACTGGAATACGGTCGAGATCACCAACCTTCTTCACGAACAATCCGCGCATATCGCGCAAGGCGTCGATGCGACAGCGGACAAAGATGAAGGCGCAGGCGATCAGGGCATTATGTTCGGCTACGCAACCAACGAAACCGAAGCGCTTATGCCTGCGCCGATCCAATATGCACATGCGATCCTGCGTCGTCTGGCCGAAGTTCGCAAAAACGGAACAGAGCCTGCGCTGGGACCGGATGCGAAATCGCAGCTGTCGATCCAGTATCGTGATGGCAAACCCGTTGGCGTGACCTCGCTGGTTCTGTCGACGCAGCACCTTGATGAATCGCTGTCGTCGAATGACGTGCGTGCAATTGTTGAACCTTACATTCGCGAAGTTCTGCCCGAGGGTTGGCTGACCGACGCGACCGAGTGGTGGATCAACCCGACAGGTAAATTCGTCATTGGCGGTCCCGATGGGGATGCTGGTCTGACAGGCCGTAAGATCATCGTGGACACCTACGGCGGCGCTGCTCCACATGGCGGCGGTGCGTTCTCTGGTAAAGACCCGACCAAGGTTGACCGTTCGGCAGCTTATGCTTCGCGTTATCTGGCAAAGAACGTTGTTGCTGCTGGTCTGGCTGACAAATGCACCATCCAGCTGTCCTACGCGATCGGCGTAGCAAAGCCGTTGTCGATCTACGCAAACACCTACGGCACCAACACCGTGGATGAAGCGGCGATTGAACGTGCCGTTGCGCAGGCGATGGACCTGACCCCACGCGGTATTCGCACCCATCTGGGCCTGAACAAGCCGATTTATGCCCGCACCGCAGCTTACGGCCACTTTGGTCGTGCGCCCGAGGCGGACGGCGGGTTCTCTTGGGAACGGACCGATCTGGTCGAGACGCTCAAGAAAGCGGTTTGATCCAACGAAAAAGGCGGCCTTCGGGTCGCCTTTCTTTTTGGTTTATTGCGCGCAGAGCACGGAGTTGCTATGGCGCCGCCCATGACCGCATCGAACAAACACCCCGAAGCCCCTTGGCGCAATTTCTATGGCCGTATTCATGGTAAAACCCTGAATCAGGCTCAGAAGGACTATCTGGACGAGGATCTGGACGCACTGTCGCCAGGCGCGGTCGGCTGGGATATCAACCCTAATCGTGACCCCATTGATATGGATGCGCGGTTTAAGGGCAAACCTGTCTGGCTCGAAATCGGCTTCGGTGGGGGTGAACACCTGGTCCATATGGGCGAAACCTACCCCGAGATCGAGATCATCGGCTGTGAACCGTTCATGAATGGTGTTGCGATGCTCTTGGGCAAAATCCGCAAGCTGCAAACCCAGAACGTGGCTGTTCATCCGGGCGATGCACGGGATTTGTTCGACGTTCTTCCGGATCATTCGATTTCGAAAGCGTTCCTGAATTACCCTGACCCGTGGCCGAAAAAGCGTCACCACCGTCGTCGGTTCGTGACTGCCGAACATTTGGAGCCGCTGTTCCGTGTGCTGAAACCCGGCGCAGAGTTCCGCGTTGCGACGGACATCCCTGACTATGTGCGTCAAACTCTGATCGAAGTGCCTAAGGCGGGATTTGTCTGGCAGGCTGAGGGGCCCGAGGATTGGAGCCAGCCGTGGTCCGATTGGTATTCGACCCGCTATGAACAAAAAGCCCTGCGCGAAGGTCGGACACCGCATTATCTGACGTTTATTCGGCCATAATTGATCGGCCACTCCCTGAATAACCTAAAAGTTGTATCTTGTGTATGTAATTAATCACATGTGTCAAGTATCGAGTGATTTTGCGAGTTTTTGTTAAAAACTCAGTCTCATATCGATACTGTTTTCTCATTAAGCGCGAACTCATTAAGCGCGATCTATTTATGAGATTTTTGACATGGATGCTGTTCGTTTGTTCAGTTGCCCGAAGTGCGATCATAAGCTTCGGTTTGGTTCGGCAAATTGCGGTTGGTGCAATGCCACGACGCCCCTACGAAACCGCAAAGGGTTCTGGGTCGCTTCGGTGATCGCACTTTGCGTCCTTGGTGTGCTGTTCGTTCGATAATTTGTTTATCGAATGTGGGATTTAGGAATGAGGCGGCGCCTGTGCCGCCTTTTTTCGTTTAAAAACGCTGCCGTTTTTTAAGTCATCCACATGAAATTTCTGCGATGGCAGCGTTATCCCCAAGAAAGTGCTTTACAGAATAGCGCCTCTCGGCACACCATATATCGTATGGGGCTGTGGATAAATCTACAGGTCCTTGAGCAGGCACCAAGCGCTTGGGACGCTGCCTATGCCCAAGCGCTATAGCGAACGAGGCCGAGCAATGGCACTGACCGAGCATTTCGAAGACAGCGGTGACATTCATCCGATTGATGTCGTTGAAAACATCGCTGAATTTCACGAATGGGAATTCGACCGTATCGCGGACGACCAGATCGCGATGCAAGTCGAGGGCCAATGGCGCACTTATTCTATCACTCTCGCGTGGTCCCACTATGATCAGACCCTCCGCCTGATCTGCACCTTCGATATGGAGCCACCCGCGCACCGCGAGCCCGCCTTGTATGAGGCGCTGAACGCAGCGAACGAGATGTGCTGGTCGGGTAACTTCACATGGTGGACGGGGCAAAAGGTCATGGTGTTCCGTTATGGTCTGGTGCTGGGCACCGATCAGATCGCGACGCCTGATCAGATCGATACGATCATCGGTGCGGCAGTCATGAGCTGTGAACGGTTCTATCCCGCGTTCCAACTGGTCACTTGGGCCGAACGTGACGTTGCCGAAGCGATGCAAATCGCACTGACCGAGGCTTACGGCACCGCATAACTTTTTATTGGCGAGGCGGGGACCAACCGCCGCGCCTTGAACCCGTTCGTTTGCCTGTTATCAATGGTGCAAACGACACGGGGAATTCTCATGAATATGGATGATGTTGCGCGTCGCGGACTGGTTTTGCTGGGCTGCGGTAAAATGGGTTCGGCTATGCTGGCGGGCTGGTTGAAGTCGGGTCTGCCCGCAACCTCTGTGTGGGTGAATGACCCATTCCCGAGCGATTGGCTCAAGGCGCAAGGGGTTCATTTGAACGCAGACCTACCTGCCGATCCAGCGGTCGTTCTGGTCGCGGTGAAACCGCAGATGATGGGTGATGCGCTGCCGACGTTGCAGGCCTTGGGCAATGGCTCGACCGTGTTCCTGTCTGTTGCCGCTGGGATCACGATTTCGACCTACGAGACGATGCTTGGCGATCGCACGCCGATCATTCGCGCGATGCCAAACACGCCCGCCGCGATCGGTCGTGGGATCACAGCGATTGTTGGCAATGCGCATGCGTCTGGCCCAATGCTCGACCTTGCTGATGCGCTGTTGTCGGCCATTGGTCAGGTTGTGCGCCTTGAGGGTGAGCATCAGATGAGCGCAGTGACCGCGATTTCTGGCTGCGGTCCGGCCTATGTTTTCCATCTGATTGAAGCGATGGCTGCGGCGGGTGTTGGCGCGGGCCTCGCGCCTGATCTGGCGATGAAGCTCGCCAAAGCGACTGTTGGCGGTGCAGGCGCATTGGCCGAAGAAGCCGCGGAAGACCCCGCGACGCTGCGCCAAAACGTGACTTCGCCGAACGGAGTGACCTACGAGGCCTTGCAAGTTCTGATGAACGACACAGATGGTTTCCCGCCACTTCTCGTTCGTGCGGTCGAGGCTGCGGTGAAACGGGATCAGGAACTGTCCAATGGCTGACATCGACTTTGACGATTTCCTAAAGGTGGATATCCGCGTGGGTCGTGTCATCCGTGCGGAACCCTATCCCGAGGCCCGCAAACCCGCGATCAAGATGTGGATCGATTTCGGAGGAGAGATCGGTGAACGTCGCAGTTCGGCACAAGTGACCAAACACTACACACCCGAAGAGCTTGTTGGGAAACAGGTGATGGGCGTGGTGAATTTCCCGCCTCGGCAAATCGGGAAGTTCATGTCGGAGGTTCTTGTTCTCGGGCTGCCTGACGAAAACGGCGACATTGTATTGATCGGACCCGATGATGTGGTGCCGATCGGGGGGAGACTACATTGAAGAAACTACTCATCACGCGTCAAATCGCGGAACCTGTTCTAGAGCAGGCGGCGGGGCTGTTTGATCTGACCGTTCGGACGGACGGTAACCCGCTGACGGTCGCAGACGCGGCAGAGGCTTTGGCGAATTTTGACGCGATCCTGCCGACATTGGGCGATGCGTTCTCGGCTGATGCTTTTGCGGGGGAAATGCGCTGCAAGATCCTCGGGAACTTTGGTGTTGGGTATAACCACATCGATGCGGCCGCAGCGGCGAAGGCTGGGGTGATCGTCACCAACACGCCTGATGTTCTAACGGATGCGACGGCTGATATCGGTCTGACGCTCATTCTCGCCACCGCACGCCGTGCGGGCGAAGGCGAACGGATGCTGCGTGCTGGCCAGTGGGAGGGCTTTGGTCCGAAGGTTAAGCTGGGAACGCACGTGACGGGTAAGCGCGTCGGCATCGTCGGCATGGGCCGCATCGGTCAAGCGGTTGCGCGTCGCTGCCACTACGGGTTCGGGATGGAGGTGCTGTTCTACAACCGCAGCCCCAAGGCGGTCGATTTCCCTGCGACACAGATCACCAGCCTGACCGAGCTTGCGGCGTCTGTCGATTTCCTCGTCGTGACTGTGCCCGGTGGCGCAGAGACGCGGTATTTGATCAACGCCGACGTGCTGGGCGCCATGCAGCCACACGGGATTTTCGTGAACATCGCACGTGGTGAAGTGGTTGATGAAACCGCGCTGATTGATGTGCTGGAGGCGGGCAAAATCGCGGGCGCTGGTCTGGACGTGTATGAACACGAACCGCATGTGCCTGCGCGTCTTGTAGCGTTGGAAAACTGTGTGCTGCTGCCGCACCTTGGCTCTGCGACGGTCGAAACCCGTCAGGCGATGGGGCAAATGGCTCTCGATAACATCATCGCGTGGAGCGAGGGTCGTGAACCGCCGCAGCGGGTGAATTAACCGCGATCACCCACGGCTTCGCGCCAATGTCGGCGGCAAAGGGATACGTAGCGATCATTGCCGCCGATCGACACCTGCGCACCATCGGTCACAACGACGCCGTTTTCGTCTTTGCGCACGACCATGGTCGCCTTTTTCCCGCAGTGACAGATCGTCCGAACTTCGCGCATTTCATCCGCGAGGGCGAGTAGGGCTGCTGAGCCAGGGAACAGTTTGCCCTGAAAATCGACGCGCAGTCCGTAGCACATGATCGGCACGTTGAGGTCATCCACCGCGCGGGCGAGCTGCCAGACTTGAGCCTCAGTTAAGAACTGCGCTTCGTCCACAAAGATACAGGCACAGGGGCCTTCGCTGAGGCGGGTTTCGATCTTGGCAAAGAGATCGCTTTCGGGCGTGTAGGTGTCGGCGTCTGCACCAATACCAATACGGCTCGCGATGCGACCAGCACCCGCACGATCATCAAACCGCGCCGTTAGCAGATAGGTCTGCATCCCGCGTTCGATGTAGTTGTGACTCGCTTGCAAGAGGATCGTCGACTTGCCCGCGTTCATGGTCGAATAGTTGAAATACAGCTTTGCCATGGCAGAGGAATAAGCGGCAGGACCGCCCAGATGCAAGGGGCTGTTTCCGTTGATTTAAGCGGCCAGAGAACGCGGTGCGGTGAAGATCGGCAAGCCGCCAACAGCGCGCAGGATGGGGTCGCATTCTCTGGCCTAGCGGGGCGTCGCCGCCGCGCATTCTAAAAACTGAATCGGCACGTGGTGCGGTAAATGCACGCTATGCACGCTGATGTATGGTAAATTAACCAATAACGTGTAATGGGAAACAATCGGGTTGGTTCCCCGAAATAAAGTGTACACCGCGTTAGAGGTTCAGCCGTAGTGAATGGTTATTTGAAAAAACACACCGAGGCCTTGGTCAAAGATGTCGGGATCGAGGTGGCCTGTCGTGTTTCAGGCAAGTCTAAAGCGACCTTAGGGCGTTACTATTCCGAAGCACCCGAACATGCCGAACGCTATATGCCCGTCGATACTGTGGCCGCGCTCGAGGCTGTCGCGTCTCATCCGCATGTCACAGCCGCTTTGTCAGAAATTCGGGCGATTAAGCAGAACGATGAATTGGCAAACCCTGACGGGCTATGTGCCATTATGATCGGGTTGAGCGAGCAATATGCGGCTCTGATGGCTGAATTCGGACGGTCTGTCGAAACCAACATGTCCGAGAACGACACGCGCCGAATGCTGCGCGAGGCGATGGCTTTGCAGAAGAATATATTGGCCTTGAAGGTTTATCTCGAAGGCTGCGCTGATTGATTACTTGCGCCGCACGATCACGGATCCGACGGAATAGCCTGCGCCAAACGAGCAGATCAGGCCGGTGTCACCGCTGGTCAAATCGGCGGAGTATTTGTCGAAAGCGATGATCGACCCTGCGGACGACGTGTTCGCGTAGTCCTGCAAGATATTGGGCTGTTCATTACCTTCGGGTTCGCGGCCTAGAACCTTTTTGCCGATGTAGTCGTTCATCGTCTTGTTCGCCTGATGGAGCCAGAGACGTTTGAGGTCTGCGGCCTCAACCCCTTCGTCGGCCATGTGATTGGCGATGTGGGCGCTGACCAATGGCAGCACTTCTTTGAACACTTTGCGCCCGTTTTGCATGAACCGCATGTCGCGGCGGTCTTCCATCGCGTCACGGGTCGGCCGCAAGAAGCCGTTGTTGTTTCGGATGTTGTTCGAAAACTGGGTGGCGCAGCGGGTTGAGATAACGCTGAACCCGTCCTGTCCTTCGTCGCGCTCTAACAGAACTGCCGTCGCAACATCGCCAAAGATGAAATGGCAATCGCGGTCGCGCCATTCGAGGTGGCCAGAGGTAATCTCGGGCGAGATCACGAGCGCACGTTTCACCGATCCCGCGCGGATCATGTCGGCGGCGGTCTGGATGCCAAAGGTGGCAGAGGAACAGGCGACGTTCATGTCAAACGCCATACCACCCGCGCCGATGAGCTGTTGGATTTCTACCGCCATTGCAGGGTAGGCGCGTTCCATATTCGATGCCGCGCAGAGGATCAGGTCGACGTCCGCGCCAGTTAGGCCCGCACGGTCGAGAGCTGTCTGCGCGGCCTTCACGCCGATCTCGGCCATAAGTGACGGTTCGTCGTCGGACCGTTCGGGAAGTCGAGGATACATGCGCGTTGGATCGAGGATGCCATCGCGCGACATGACATAGCGCTGTTCGATGCCAGAGGCGGCCAGAATGAAATCGCTGCTCGAATGTGGGATCGCTGCGATATCGCCCGCTTCAATCGCATCTGCGTTCTTTGCGTTCTGGAGGTCCGCGTAGGCGTTGAAGGCTTCGACCAATTCGTCATTCGTGATGACTTCGGACGGGGTGAATACGCCAGTGGCGGTCAGGACGACAGAATGCATGGGTTCCTCCAACATCGTTGGGGCAGAGTGGGCGTTAATCCCCTAGTTGTCCAGATTGACCAAAGGTCGTTTGACCCAACGAAAAAGGCCGGACGCGATGGTCCGGCCTTTGATCGATGTGTGTGCGATTAGCCTTGGAGGCTGCGGACGCTGATGTCGTCCTCAACGCGGGCTTTCATCGCCTGAGCCGCAGCTTGGCTGCCTGCTGCCGTGGTGAAATAGGGCAGCTTGTCATACAGAGCGACCGAGCGGATATCGCGGCTGTCGTTCACAGCCTGCGCGCCTTCGGTGGTGTTGAACAGCAGGTCCACTTTACCGTCTTTCAAGAGGTCCACGATGGTGCGGCCACCCTCGTAAACTTTGTTGACGATTTCGCAGTCGATGCCGTTTTCGCTCAGGAACGAAGCGGTGCCGCGGGTCGCGAGGATTTTGAAGCCGAGGTCAGAGACGGTTTTCGCCGCTTCGACCATGCCTGCGGTTTTGTCGTTGTCACGAACCGAGATGAACACGGTGCCTTCGGTCGGCAGGTGGGTGCCTGCACCCATCTGAGCCTTGAGGAACGCGCGTGCGAACGAACGGTCCCAACCCATGACCTCACCCGTGGAGCGCATTTCCGGCCCGAGGATGGTGTCAACGCCCGGGAAGCGTGCGAAGGGCAGAACAGCCTCTTTGACCGAGAACCAAGGTGTTTTTGGATCAGCGAGGGTGAACGGGTCGCCCTGCGGCTGCATCTGATCAGCGCTGATGGTTTCGTCATAAGGTTCGCGCACTGGGAAGTTCGACAGCGGTTCGCCAGCCATCAGGCGGGCAGCGATCGATGCAATCGCGCTGTCGGTTGCTTTTGCAACGAACGGCACGGTGCGGGATGCGCGTGGGTTAACTTCGATCAGGTAAACTTCGCCGTCTTTGACAGCGAACTGAACGTTCATCAGGCCCTTAACTTCGAGCGCGAGCGCGAGAGCTTGGGTCTGTTTGCGGATTTCAGCAACGATTTCTGCCGACAGAGTGTGCGGCGGCAGACAGCATGCGGAGTCACCAGAGTGAACGCCTGCTTCTTCGATGTGTTCCATGATGCCCGCAACGTGGACGTTTTTACCGTCGCAGAGCGCGTCGACGTCAACTTCGGTCGCGCCAGAGAGGTAGCTGTCCAAGAGAACAGGGCTATCACCCGAAACAACCACGGCTTCGTTGATGTAGCGTTCGAGCTGCGCCTGATCGCGCACGATTTCCATCGCGCGGCCACCCAGAACGTAGGACGGACGGATCACCAGCGGGAAGCCGATGTCAGCAGCGATTGCAAACGCTTGTTCGTCGGTCGACGCGATGCCGTTCACAGGCTGTTTCAGGCCCAGACGGTTCACGAGGTCTTGGAACCGTTCGCGGTCTTCTGCGAGGTCGATTGCGTCCGGCGAGGTGCCGAGGATCGGAATACCTGCTTCTTCCAGAGCGTTCGCGAGTTTCAGCGGGGTCTGGCCGCCGAACTGAACGATAACGCCGTGCAGGGTGCCGTTTTCCTGTTCCACGCGCAGGATTTCCATCACGTGTTCAAAGGTCAGCGGTTCGAAATACAGACGGTCCGAGGTGTC
>JAYPVO010000069.1:0-10201 GCA_038134645.1 Paracoccaceae bacterium | reverse complement strand
TCGCTCGAACAGGTGGCGCACCGCCTATCGACTCTGCAACGACCAGGGGCCAAGGGCATCCCGTTCTTCTTTGTCCGTGTTGACCCCGCAGGCACGATCACCAAACGCCACTCTGCCACCACGCTGCAATTCGCACGCTACGGCGGGGCTTGCCCGTTGTGGAACGTGCACCGCGCCTTTGAAAACCCGAACCGCTGGCTGCGCCAATTGGCCGAAACGCCCGACGGTGTTCGCTATTTCTGCCTCGCCCGCGACACGACGAAATCGGGGGGATCATTCCACGCGCCAACCCGCCGTTTTGCAATCGGCCTCGGCTGCGAGGTGAAACACGCACGTGCGCTCGTCTATGCCGATCACATGGATATCGACACAGCCGCCGCGTTTGAGCCTATCGGGATTTCTTGCCGGATTTGTGACCGTCGCGATTGTCACCAGCGGTCCGTACCACCGCTTGAACGTCGCCTGACGGTCGATCCAGACCACCGCGCCGTTCTACCCTATCAGGTCGAATAAAAAGGGCGGCACCCTCGCGCCGCCCCATCTGATTAGGCTGTTGCTGCGGACTTGAGCGCCGCTGCGATCTCGTCCTTGAGCTTCATGCGTTCTTTCCGCATCTCGATGATGAACATGTCATCGGCAGGCTCAACATTGGTTTCTGCGAGGTGGATTTTGTCGTTCACCTCTTCGTAGCGGTCCGCAATTTTCGCGAAATGCGCGTCAGACTGTTTCAGCGCGTGGAGCGCATCGATCTGGGCTGGAAATTCTTCGTTCAGGCGGTGCGGAGTGTTCGACATATTGGTCCCTTTCCTCAGGTTTCGATTAAACCTAGGCCCCGCAATGGGCGGTCACTTTGACTAAAATCAATAAACAGGGCCCCACCGCAATTTCTGATGAATTTTGCAATTCCAAGCTGCTTAATGAGATTTTTTAAGCACCTTTTGATTGAAATCACTGCAAAACTGGAAATTTTGACCTAAGCTAGTCTCATGGATGGACTAGACCTCCTTGGGGTCCAACGATCGGAGACGGACAATGAAACACTTTGGAGCGCTCGTCGGCGCGACTATCCTCACCGCCATTTCGACAGCTGCTGCAGCTTGTCCAGACTACAATCAATACGGCGCAGAGTATAGCTATTCAGGCGCTGACCTCTATTCCAGCCGACAGTTTAGCGTCGTCGCCGGTGGCGACAGCAACCTGCAATCTTGCGGTTTTAAGAACAGCCCCGGCTACGTCATGACCGCTCCGGATTTCAGCTTCGACCTCTATAAGATGGGCGGCTACGACATTGAAATCAGCGTGCTCAGCAACTGCGATTCGATGCTTTTGGTGAACGATCCCAATGCGAATTGGTATTATGACGACGACAGCAACGGTATGAGCGACCCCAAAATCCGCATCAGTGGCAAGGATGGCTACCTCGATGTTTGGGTGGGCACCTATAACGGCGAATATTGCGACGCGACGCTCTACCTCGAAACCTTCTAAGACAAAGGGCCGCGTGATGCGGCCCTTTCTTTTTTATCTTTGGGATGTTTCCCAATTCGGGTTGATCCAAGGCTCTACATTCTCAGCAGGAAGCGGTGTCCGACCAAGGATATGATCCGCCGCCTTTTCGCCCGTCATGATCGACGGAGAGTTCAGGTTGCCGTTGGTGATCCGTGGGAAGATCGAGCTATCCGCCACGCGCAGGCCATCGACGCCGATGACACGGCATTCGTGATCCACAACCGCCATCGGATCGTTCCGATCACCCATCTTACAGGTGCCGCAAGGATGGTAGGCGGATTCAACGTGTTCGCGGGTAAACCCGTCCAGCTCGTCATCAGTCTGACAATCCTTGCCTGGTTGGATTTCCTTGCCCGCGAAGGGTTTGAACGCGTCCTGAGCAAAGATTTCGCGTGTGAGGCGGATAGCGGTGCGGAAGTCGGCCCAGTCCTTTTCGTGCGACATGTAGTTGAACAGGATCTTCGGCTTATCCTTGGGGTCCGCAGACCGCAGCGTGACCGACCCACGAGAGGGCGACCGCATTGGACCTACGTGCGCTTGGAACCCGTGCCCTTCGGCCGCGGCCTTACCATCGTAGCGCACGGCGATAGGCAGGAAGTGATACTGAATATCAGGGTAATCCACGCCAGCAGCCGACCGCACAAAGGCCGCGCTTTCGAACTGGTTCGATGCACCTAGGCCCTTTTTCGTCAGCATCCACTGAGCGCCGATGATCCCCTTCCAGAACAGGTTCCAGTATTTGTAGAGGCTCACAGGCTGGGTTGCGGCCACCTGAATATACATCTCAAGGTGATCCTGAAGGTTCTGACCTACGCCCGCACGATCCGCGACCACGTCAATGCCATGTTCAGCGAGGTGCGCGGCAGGCCCGATGCCCGACAACATCAGCAGCTTTGGCGAGTTGATCGAGGACGCGGCAATAATCACCTCGTTCGTGGCAGAGATCACTTCGGAGCCGTTGCCCTTGTTGATCTGAACACCCGTCGCCCGACCGTTTTCGATCACGACCTTTTCGGCCAGACCTTTGACGACCGTCACACGCCCCGTCGCAATCGCGGGTTTGAGGTAGGCGTTCGCAGCCGACCAACGGCGCCCTTGCCAGATGGTGCTGTCGAACGGGCCAAAGCCCTCTTGTTGTTCGCCGTTATAATCGCCCGTCACAGGATAGCCCGCCTGACGACCTGCCTCGACAAAGGCGCGGGTCAGTGGGTTCGTGCGCGGACCACGGGTCACATGCAGCGGGCCAGAGTTCCCGCGCCATGACGCGTCACCACCGTGACCGCCGTCATGCCAGTTCTCCATCCGTTTAAAGTAGGGCAGCACGTCGGCATAAGACCAACCATGCGCACCGCTTTCGGCCCAGTGATCGTAGTCTTTCGCGTGACCACGCACGTAGATCATACCGTTGATCGAGGACGACCCGCCGATAACCTTACCGCGCGGCGTTGCCATGACGCGACCGCCCAGATGCGGCTCGGGCTCTGTCTGGAAGCCCCAGTCGTAGATCCCCATGTTCATCGGATAGGACAAGGCCGCGGGCATCTGGATAAAGGGGCCAGCATCGGTGCCGCCGAATTCCACGACGATGACCGACTTGCCTGCCTCGGCCAAACGATAGGCCATGGCGCAGCCAGCGCTGCCTGCGCCTACGATTACATAATCAGCCTGCATTAGAACGGAGCCTCGCATTTGTTCATGGACACATAGACGGTCTTCACTTCGGAATAGTGATTGATCGCCGTTTTCGAGTTCTCGCGCCCAACGCCAGACAGTTTAGAACCGCCGAACGGAGCCTCCACTGGAGCGAGATTGTAGGTATTGATGTAGCAGGTGCCTGCCTCGAACCCTGCGACAACGCGGTGCGCACGGGTGATGTCCGCCGTGAACACGCCAGCCGCCAGACCGAATTCGGTGTCATTGGCACGGGCCATGACCTCTTCTTCGGTGTCGAAATCGAGGACCGACAGGACGGGGCCAAAGATTTCTTCGCGGGCGATGGTCATGTCGTCGGTCACATCGGCAAAGAGCGCGGGTTCGATGTAATAGCCTTCGTTGCCAACACGTTTGCCGCCTTTGACCAGACGTGCACCCTCTTCGATGCCTTTCTGGATATAGCCCTCAACAATGCCCAACTGACGTTCGTTAGTCATCGGCCCGATCGTGGTCTCCATGACCATCGGATCACCGATCACAGCGTCATCCATGCGCTCGGCCAGACGTTTCAGGAACGCCTCTTTGATGCCTTTTTGGACAAACACACGGGTGCCGTTCGAACAGACCTGACCCGTCGAATAAAAGTTCGCATTGATCGCGCCAGAGATCGCGCTTTCCAGATCAGCATCGTCAAAGATGATCAGGGGCGATTTGCCACCAAGTTCCATCGTCACGTGCTTCATCTCTGCGGCAGCGGCGGCGTAGACCTTTTTGCCAGTTGGAACAGAGCCCGTCAGCGACACCTTTGCCACGCGCGGATCGGTGACAAGCTGCGCACCAACGGCACCTAGACCTTGGACCACGTTGTAAACGCCCGCAGGTGCGCCTGCCTCGTGCAGGATTTCCGCGACCTTGAGGGCGCAGAGCGGCGTGGTTTCAGACGGTTTGAACACCATCGTGTTGCCGCAGGCCAGCGCAGGTGCGCCTTTCCAGCAGGCGATCTGGGTCGGGTAGTTCCATGCACCAATGCCGACGCAAACACCCAGAGCCTCGCGGCGGGTGTAGACGAAATCACCCCCGCCAAGCGGGATATGTTCACCCGTCAAAGACCCAGCCAGACCACCGAAATATTCCAAAGCATCCGCGCCAGAGGTCGCATCCGCAATCGTCGTCTCGGACAGGGGTTTGCCTGTGTCATAGGTTTCCAGAACCGACAGATCGTAGTTCCGATCCCGCATGATATCGGCCGCACGACGCAGGATGCGACCGCGCTCTGTGCCCGTCATCGCGGCCCACTCTGCCTGCGCTCGTTTTGCCGAAGCAATCGCACGTTCGACAATCGCAGGTGTCGCCGCATGAACGCGGGCAATCACCTTGCCTGTGGCGGGATAGATGACTTCGATCAGTTCGCCTGCGGTGTCTTCGACATATTGGCCATCGATGAAATGGCTTGCGGTGGGTTGGGTATCATAGGGCATTGTTTGGCCTCCGTCGGGAGTATTTCGGTAGCTAAGAAAAAGCGGTCATTCCCCACGGGGGAAGCGCTTGTTCTCTTCAAGAACGTTCAGGTCCATGTGGTTGCGCATGTATTGTTCAGACGCGAGCCGCAGCGGTTGGTAATCCCACGGGAAGTAGGCCCCATTGCGAAGCGCCTCATAGACGACCCAACGGCGGGCTTGGCTTTCGCGCACAGCAGCGTCGAACCGATCAAGGTCCCAACGCGCCAGCGATTTCGCCTTTAGGTCCGCGAGGGCATCCGCATGAGCGGGATCATCGGCAAGGTTGGTCAGCTCGTTCGGGTCGGTCGCGAGGTTGAACAGCTGATCGGGGTCCAGCGCACAACGGGTGTATTTGTAGTCGCCTTCACGGATGGACACGAGGGGCGCATAGGACCCTTCGGCGGCGTATTCCATCAACACGGGTTCAGTGCGCTGACCGCCCTGCCCCAAGGACACAAGGCTCTGCCCATCGGTCCACGGCATCACCTCGTCCATGCTAACGCCCGCGAGGTCACACATGGTCGGGCAAACGTCGATGGTGGAAACGGGCGTTTCAACGAGACCCGGCTCCATCTGCGGAGCGGCGATCATCAGGGGCACGCGGGCGGAGCCTTCGAAGAAGGACATTTTGAACCACATACCGCGTTCGCCCAGCATATCGCCGTGATCCGAGACAAAGAACACGATGGTGTTGTCGTCCATGCGGGTGCGTTTGAGCACGTCGAGGATTTCACCGATCTTATCGTCGAGATAGGAGATGTTCGCGAAATAGGCGCGGCGCGACCGACGGATATTGTCATCGGTGATGTCAAAGTTGCGCCAATCGTTCGCGTCCATCAGACGTTTGTTGTGCGGGTCGAGGTCCTCGTAGGGGATCGTCGGAACTGTCGGTTCCAGATGTTCGCAATCCTCGTAGAGGTCCCAGTATTTCTTGCGTGCCACATAGGGGTCATGCGGGTGGGTGAACGACACGGTCATCATCCACGGACGATCATCGAGACCGCGCGACAGATCATAGAGTTTCTTGGTCGCGTTAAAGGCAACCTCGTCGTCGTATTCCATCTGGTTGGAAATCTCGGCAACGCCAGCGCCCGTGACGGAGCCCATGTTGTGATACCACCAGTCAATCCGCTCACCCGGTTTGCGGTAGTCAGGGGTCCAGCCAAAATCGGCGGGATAGATGTCAGTGGTCAGACGTTCTTCAAACCCGTGCATCTGGTCAGGGCCGACAAAGTGCATCTTGCCCGAGAGGGTCGTTTGATAGCCCGCGCGACGCAGGTGGTGCGCGTAGGTCGGGATATCGGACGCATATTCGGCAGCGTTGTCATAGACGCGGGTGCGGCTCGGCAATTGGCCCGCCATGAACGAAGCCCGCGCAGGCGCGCAAAGCGGCGAGCCTGTGTAGGTGTTTTTGAAACGTGTGGACCGCGCAGCGAGCGCCTTGAGGTTCGGCGCATGGAGCCACTCTGCTGGGCCGTCAGGGAACAAGGTACCGTTTAACTGGTCGACCATAATGATCAAAATATTCGGCTTGGTCATTTCGTTTTCCCTAATTCGAGATCGAGTGCAGCAAGCACCTGTTGGGTGGCAGCCTTACTGCTGGTTTTTGAAGTGGCGAGCGCCTCGCGCAGGTAGATGCCGTCGATCAATCCGCCGATCCGATAGGCAGCGTCCTGCGCGGCATCCCCCAAAAGCGGGCGCAAATTAAACATGAGATTCGCGTGCAAACGGCGCTGGTAGATCGTCAAAAGCCTTTTTGCTTCGCCTGAAGTTTGAGCAAGAACATAAAAATTCAGCCAAGCCGCAATCACCTCACGGCGGAAGTTTGAGGTGCCAAAGCCAGCACGAACAATCGCCTCAAGTCGCTCTTTGGGGTTATCAGCCATCGCCAATGCGCCCCGCACTTCGGCGGCATAAACGGCAAGCGTATGTCGCATTGCAGCTAGAAAAATCTGTTCTTTCCCACCGAAGTAGTGGTGTGCAAGTGCGGAGGACATCCCTGCCCGTTTAGCGATCTGACTGACCGTGACATCCAACGACCCATTAGCCCCGATTTCATCAATCGTGGCTTTAACAAGGGCCGCACGGCGTATAGGTTCCATTCCGAGCTTGGGCATTTTTCATCCAAAATAGCTTGCCAAGTGAAACTAGGTGGTTGTTTATTGACTCGTCAATCAACAAAAAACCACCAACAACGGGAGACCATATATGAAACTCAAATCTGCCCTTTCCGTGCTCGCCATTTGCGCAGCCGCACCTGTGCTCGCTGATTGCGGAACCGTAAACATGTCCGATGTGGGCTGGACCGACATCACCACCACCACTTCGGCGTCCAAGCACGTTCTCGAAGCGCTGGGCTACGACGTTGACGTGAAAATCCTTTCGGTTCCAGTGACCTACGCGTCGCTGTCCTCGGGCGATCTCGATATCTTCCTTGGTGCTTGGATCCCTGCACAGTCGGGCGTTCTGGACCCGTATCTCGCTGACAAAACCATCGACGTTCTCGCAACCAACCTCGAAGGCACCGTCTACACTCTGGCTGTTCCGACCTACACCTTCGAAAAAGGTCTGCAGACTTTTGGCGACATCAACAAATTTGCTGACTCGCTCGACGGCAAAATCTACGGCATCGAGCCGGGCAACGAAGGTAACGCTTACCTCGTTTCGCTGACCGAAAAAGAAGGCTCTGGCCTCGACGGCATGGAAGTCGTTGAATCCTCGGAGCAGGGCATGCTGGCTCAGGTCGCACGCGCTTATGACAAGCAAGAAGACGTTGTCTTCCTCGGCTGGGCACCGCACCCGATGAACGCAAACTTCGACCTCACCTACCTTCCGGGTGGTGAAGAGTTCTTTGGCGGCATCGGCACCGTTCAGACCCTTGCACGCGCAGGCTATGCCGAAGAATGCCCGAACACTGGCAAACTCTTCAGCCAGATTGCGTTCTCCCTCGAGATGGAAAACGGCATCATGGGCCAGATCCTCGACGAAGGCGCTGATCCGGATGAAGCAACCATGGCTTGGCTGCAGGCAAACAAAGATGCCGTTATGGCATGGGTTGACGGTGTAACCACCGCTGACGGCGGCGACGCTGCTGCGGCTGTTTCGGCTGCATTCGGCTACTAATCCCGACCAAATCGAAAGGCCCCGATCATCGGGGCCTTTCTGCTTCCCTAAAACAGGCAAAGACCTGTCGCTGCATTTCAAAGGAGGTTTTGGGTGATTAGTATAGGTGAGTTCTGGCAATCGATGGCGGACGGAGAGTTGGGCAGCAAAATCCCTGTGGGGAAAGCTGCGAAAAACGTTTTCGATTGGCTGCAAGACAATTTCGAATTCGTATTTGACTGGATTTCCGCAATCATGGAATGGCTGATCGACGCCATCCTTGCCGTTCTGGAATACCCACACCCCATCGTGATCATCGGTGCCTTTGTTGCGCTGACTTGGGTGCTTCAACGCAACTGGAAAACCTGCGTGCTGATCGCTGTCGGGTTCCTCTTTATTCTGAACCAAGAATACTGGGACGAAACCCTTGAGAGCCTCACGCTTGTCTTGTCGTCTTGCCTTGTCTGTATGGCGATTGGTGTGCCTGTTGGCATTTTCGCCGCTCACAACCCCAAAGCTTACCGCTTCATGACGCCAGTGCTCGACCTGATGCAGACCTTGCCTGCGTTCGTCTATCTGATCCCCGCGATCGTGTTCTTTGGCATCGGCACCGTTCCGGGCCTCTTGGCGACCGTGATCTTTGTTCTGCCGGCACCGATCCGCCTGACCCACCTTGGTATTTCGTCGACCCCGCAAGCGCTCCTCGAAGCGGCGCGTGCCTTTGGCGCGACGAACCGTCAGGTTCTGTGGAAGGTTGAACTCCCCTCTGCCCTGCCGCAGATCATGGCAGGTCTGAACCAAACCATCATGCTGTCGCTGTCGATGGTAGTTGTGGCCGCGCTCGTGGGCGCGAATGGTCTGGGCGTTCCAGTGTTGCGTGCGCTGGGTCAGGTGCGCACCGACCTCGGCTTTGAATCTGGGTTCGTGATCGTGGTCGTGGCCATCATCCTAGACCGCATGCTGCGGATGGAGCGTAAATAATGGCTAAGACCGCAGTAGAATTCGACAACGTTTCCATCGTTTTCGGCGATCAACCCGACCGTGCCCTGCCCCTCATGGATCAAGGCCAAACCCGTGGTGACATTCAGGCCAGCACAGGTCAGGTCCTCGGCGTGCATAACTGTTCGCTCACCGTGGACGAGGGTGAAATCCTTGTTCTGATGGGCCTCTCTGGTTCTGGTAAATCCACGCTTCTGCGCGCTGTGAACGGGCTGAACCCCGTGGTGCGTGGCTGCGTGCGGGTGTCGGACGGCAATGGCCTCGTTGATGTGACCCACGCCAAACCCGCAGACCTGCGCCATATCCGCCAGACCCGCGTCGCGATGGTGTTCCAGCAATTCGGCCTTCTGCCGTGGCGCACTGTTCGTGAAAACGTCGGCCTCGGGCTAGAGCTCGCGGGGCAAACCCCCGCACAGCGCAAGGCTGCCGTCGATGCGCAGCTAGAGCTTGTCGGTCTGGCAGATTGGGCTGAACGCAAGGTAGGTGAACTGTCGGGCGGTATGCAGCAGCGCGTCGGCCTCGCCCGTGCCTTTGCGACCGAAGCCCCGATCCTGTTGATGGACGAACCCTTCTCGGCACTCGATCCGCTGATCCGTGCGAAACTTCAGGACGAACTCCTCGACCTGCAGAGCAAGCTGAAACGGACGATTATCTTTGTGTCGCATGACCTTGATGAAGCGTTCAAAATCGGCAACCGCATCGCCCTGATGGAAGGTGGTCGTATCGTTCAGATCGGCACCGCCCGCGAGATCATCGCGAACCCTGTCGACGACTACGTTCAGGACTTTGTCGCGCATATGAACCCGCTCGGCGTTCTGACCGCGCGTGATGTGATGACCACTGGGTCGGGCGACGGCATTCAGATCGACGCTGAACTGCCGATCCGCCAGATCATCGCGCAGCTTCAAACGGACAAAGTGCTGACGGTCGTCGAGAATGGCGCCGCCATTGGGCAAGTGACCGAAGCCTCGGTTCTGACGCGCCTCAGCCGCTAAGAGTCTCTGCAATATAGCAAAACGCCGGTCCATTGGGCCGGCGTTTTTCGTTTAGACCTTTGTCTGGTTCACGACCGGCGTCACCCTGCGCCGCAACTGCGCCTCGCGCCATGTCATATAGCTGATCGCCCCGATGATGAGCGCCCCACCCGCCAGAACAAAGGGATCAACCGCCTCATCAAACAGAGCCGCACCAAAGATGCTCGCCCAGACAAGTTGGAGGAACGTCACAGGCTGGGTGACCGTCATAGGGGCCGAAGAGAACGCCTTGGTCATGCAATAATGCGCAGCAGAGGCAAACACTGCCACGCCGCCCAGCCACATGACCTGATGCAGTTCCACAGGTTCCCAGACAACAAACGCAATCGGCGCCAGACAAATCGTCACCACGCCCGACAGCATCGCCACAACGACACCCGCAGGAGCGATCCCGCTAAGCTGTTT
>JAYPVO010000068.1:0-10241 GCA_038134645.1 Paracoccaceae bacterium | reverse complement strand
AATTCGCGATCGATTTAACAATGACGAAGGGCCGTCCTCATAAGGGCGGCCCTTTTCTTTTGCGCTCTGAGTTGATTTGGTTCAGGTAGACCTGAACAGAGGTGCAAATGTCAGATACTCCAGTCCTATTCTCGCGCATTTTACAGAACGATCTTTGGTTGGACCCTACCTCAGACGATACGATCGCGCAGGCTCTAAGGGACGAAAGACTGGCTTGGGCGCATCTCGATGGTAAACATTCAGATGCCGCTGAGTGGATTTCCCAAGAGCTCGATTACCTCGACCTGCAAGCCAGAGAAGCTCTTTTGGACGTAGACACGCGTCCTCGGGCGAAAACGTTGGGTGATGGGATGTTTGTCATCCTGAGGGGGATTAACTTCAACGAAGGCGAAGACCCCGAGGACATGGTTTCGGTCCGAATGTATATCGATGACCATCGGATCGTGACGGTTGCTCGTAAGCGCGTTCTGGCGATTGAACGACTTCAAGAGATGATGGCCAGAGGGGAAGGGCCAAAGACCGCAGGGGAATTCCTTGTGCTTTTGGCAGAAGACCTCGTGGCACGCATTTCTGAGTTTCAGTCAGAACTTGATACGACCGCAAACGACCTTGAATACCGCGTCATCCGAGAGCGAGGCGTAAGCCTACGTCAAGACGTGGCCAATCTGCGCCTCCAAGTGATTGCCGCGCGCCGATACGTCGGACCGCAGCGCGATGCCCTCAAAACAATCGCAGAATCGCCCGCGAAAGTGATCGACTACGATACGCGCCGCGAAATCGAAGAAGAAATGCTCAAGATGACGCGGATTGCCGAAGACATGGATGAATTGCGTGATCAGGCGCTGGTTCTTCGCGAAGAATTGTCGGGACAACTGAGTGATCAGGTGAACCGAAACACCTTTGTTCTGTCCATGCTGTCGGCTGTTTTCCTGCCTTTGGGCTTTTTGACTGGGCTTTTTGGGGTGAATGTGGGCGGAATGCCTGGTGTCGATAGCACCAACGCATTTCTTTTACTTTGCCTTTGGTGCTTGGGTATTTTCGCGCTCCAGATCAGCCTGCTTGGGCTATGGCGGATGTTTACGCGTCATCGGAAGTGAAGGATTGTGTTGAAAGGCAATTTCGGGCCTTGATTCCCCCTGTTGCCTGTTTTAATCACCGCCTCGGCCATAGGGGTATAGCTCAGCTGGTAGAGCGACGGTCTCCAAAACCGTAGGTCGCGGGTTCGAACCCTGCTGCCCCTGCCACTCCGGTCCTTGTTGGACCCAAGAGGAGTTCTTAGTGCCTCGACAGATCGAACTTTCCCTGCATCTCGGTCCGCATAAAACTGCGACGACGCATTTGCAGCGTTCGATCCTCAATCACCAAGAAGAGATTATTGCCGCTGGCGTGCGGACGTATGGGCCGGACTATTTGCGTCAACGCGGCCGTAACATCCCTAATCTATTTGGTTTGACACGCTGGGGCGCGCGGCGTGCGGCGCGTCGTGAGCCGATGGATCAGTTAAAGTTTCTGGCAAAGTCAGGCTGGCGCGTGCTGTTGTCCGAAGAGAACTTTCTGGGACAGTTGCATCGCGATGATGGGACGCTTGCGTTGCCCGTCTACAGCGAGGCCGCGGAGCGCATCGCTGATCTTGCCTCAAACTTTCCACGGGTCGCCGTGCGCGTTTTCCTCGCGATCCGCCAGCCCGACACGTTCCTAGAATCGGCCTATTCTCAGACGCTTTTTGCTGGGAAATTCCTGACGCCTGATGAATTTGTTGCCCAGCACCAACCTGATCAGGTGGATTGGTCAGAGATGATGGCTGCGATTTCCGCGATACCGAACGTTTCGCTGCATGTCTGGCGCTATGAGGACTATCACCAGATTTTCCAAACATTGATGCAGCGAATGTTGCGTTGGAAGTTGGGTGGGACAGTCAAACCCTTCAAACGACCATTGCACGCAGGACTTTCTGTTCAAGCGGTAGAGCAGGTGATGGCTTGGGCGGAAGAGGGGCGCGAAGGGGCATTGGCGCTGGATGCACGAAAAATGCTGCCAGTTGGCGAGGGCCGTCCACGATTTACGCTCTTTGATCAGGCGACGAAGGATGCTGCGGTAGCGGACTATCAGCGGCAATTTGAGGCCATTTGCCAATTGCCTGAAATTGATGTGATCCTTCCAGCCGAAGCGCCAACTGACGGCAAGGGTTGAATTGCCCGCCTGAACTGCGTAAATGCGGCCCGTAACGCAGAGGATACATCATGGCACGGACTAACCCCGTTCAATTCATCCAACAGACCCGCGCAGAGATTGCGAAAGTGGTTTGGCCGTCGCGCCGCGAAGTCGTGCTGACGACTGTTATGGTCTTTGTGATGACCGTGCTTTTGGCACTGTTCTTCTCCGCAACGGACATGCTGATCCGCTTCGGTTTGTACGATTTGATCCTCAATCGTTAATTCGCCCATCAGCGAAAATCGGCTAACCCCCCTTGTAATCATAGGGTTACGGCGGTAATAGCCACAAACTCCGGATGGGCGTGCGGCGAATCGTGTTGCGCGCCGATTTTCTTTTGTCCGGGAATGGTGGCGCAAGCTGCTGACTTATAATGGAATTTACGGCCTTTGCGGGCCCAGTACGGCGAGGTGTCGGAGACATGGCGAAACGGTGGTATTCGGTAAGTGTGCTCTCGAACTTTGAGAAGAAGATCGCCGAGCAGATCCGCGCTAAGGTTGAAGAGCAGGGCCTCGAGGCCCAAATCGATGAAGTTCTGGTCCCGACCGAAGAGGTGATCGAAGTTCGTCGCGGTAAGAAAGTGACCACCGAGCGTCGGTTTATGCCGGGCTACGTTCTGGTTCACATGGAAATGTCTGATGAGGGGTATCACCTCGTCAACTCGATCAACCGGGTAACCGGTTTCCTTGGTCCTCAGGGCCGCCCGATGCCGATGCGCGATGCAGAAGTTCAGGCGATCCTCGGCCGCGTAGAAGAAGGTCAAGAAGCTCCGCGCGTCGAGATCAGCTTCGAAGTGGGTGAAAAGGTCAAGGTTAACGATGGTCCGTTCGAAGACTTCGACGGCATGGTCGAGGAAGTGGATGAGATCAGCCAGCGCCTGAAGGTGACGGTATCGATCTTCGGCCGCGCTACGCCGGTCGAGCTGGAATTTACTCAGGTTACTAAACAGTACTGAGTTTATCGCGTGGGAGGTTGAGCGAGCGCGCTCGTAACGCCGGACCACACAACATTTAACCTGACGCACGCGTGCGGAGGGTGTTGGAAAAAGGAGAGGCCAATGGCCAAGAAAGTAATGGGTCAGCTGAAGCTGCAGGTTCCTGCAGGTAAAGCAAACCCTTCCCCGCCCGTAGGTCCTGCGCTGGGTCAGCGCGGCATCAACATCATGGAATTCACGAAGGCCTTCAACGCGAAGACCGCTGACATGGAGCCAGGCGCTCCGTGCCCGACCGTGATCACCTACTACCAAGACAAATCCTTCACTTTTGTGATCAAGACGCCGCCGGCTTCTTACTATCTCAAAAAAGCTGCTAAGCTTCAGTCGGGTTCCAAAACCCCTGGTAAAGCAGTTGCAGGTTCTGTCACCGTTGCTCAGGTGAAAGAAATCGCAGAGGCCAAAATGAAGGACCTCAACGCTAACTCGATCGAAGCCGCTATGCAGATTATTCTGGGTTCGGCTCGCTCCATGGGCATCGAGGTGAAGTAAGATGGCTGGTAAGCGTATCACTGCAGCACGCGCTGCATTCGAAGGCAAAGAAAACCTGAAAGTCGCTGACGCGATTGCTCTGGTTAAAGCTAATGCTGGTGCGAAATTCGACGAAACCGTTGAAATCGCTCTGAACCTCGGTGTTGACCCGCGTCACGCTGACCAAATGGTTCGCGGCACTGTTAACCTGCCGAACGGCACAGGTAAAACTGTTCGCGTTGCTGTTTTCGCTCGTGGCGACAAAGCTGAAGAAGCTAAAGCTGCTGGTGCAGACATCGTTGGCGCAGAAGACCTGATGGAAATCGTTCAGGGCGGCAAAATCGAGTTCGAACGTTGCATCGCAACTCCGGACATGATGCCGATCGTTGGTCGTCTGGGTAAAGTACTCGGCCCGCGCAACCTGATGCCGAACCCGAAAATCGGCACTGTGACCATGGACGTTGCTGAAGCTGTTAAAGCAGCTAAAGGCGGCCAGGTTCAGTTCAAAGTTGAAAAAGCTGGCGTTATCCACGCTGGTATCGGCAAAGCTTCCTTCGATGCGAAAGCACTCGAAGAGAACCTGCTCGCTTTTGTTGACGCAGTTCAGAAAGCAAAGCCGACTGGTGCCAAAGGCGCATACATGAAGAAAGTCTCGATCAGCTCCACTATGGGCCCGGGCGTTTCTGTAAGCGTTGATTCCGCTACTGGTAACTAAGAATTTTTGCCGCTTCGGCGGTGAAATGGCAGGGCTGTAACGGCCCTGTCCTGTCCGAGACGGAGGGTTGGGGTTCCCCCAATAATTCCTTCCTGAGATGGGAAACGAGATAAATTTCCGTTCGCTTACAGAACGGGCGATTTGGCTCGGGACCCTGAAACGGACCCGAACGGCCCTCGACTTTCGGGGGTCAAATTGAGCCGGGGGAAACCCCAAACTTGGAGTGAAACTGTGGATAGAGCACAAAAAGAGAAGCTGGTCGACGAACTCGGCCAAATCTTTGAAAGCTCTGGCGTCGTAGTGGTTGCCCACTACGAAGGCATGACAGTTGCTGAAATGCAGGACCTGCGCGCTCAAATGCGTGAAGCGGGCGGTTCCGTACGCGTTGCCAAGAACAAGCTCGCCAAAATCGCCCTTGAAGGTAAGCCTTGCGCAAGCATCGCAAACTACCTGACGGGCATGACCGTGTTGTCTTACTCTGAAGACCCTGTGGCAGCTGCCAAAGTGGTCGACAAGTTCGCTAAAGCTAACGACAAGCTCGTTATCCTTGGCGGTGCTATGGGTGAGAACGCACTGGATGTCGCCGGCGTTAAAGCCGTCGCACAAATGCCGTCCCGTGAAGAGCTCATTGCTTCGATCGTTGGCTGCATCGGTGCGCCTGCTTCGAACATCGCTGGTGCCATTGGCGCGCCTGCATCGAACATCGCGAGCATTCTTTCGACTATCGAAGAGAAAGCTGCATAAGCAACCAATTGCCCTCGTAGGGATTAATCATCTCGCGTTGGAACACACTTAAATCGAACGGAAAGCATAAAATGGCTGATCTGAAAAAACTTGCTGAAGAGATCGTAGGTCTGACCCTTCTCGAAGCACAAGAACTGAAAACCATCCTCAAAGACGAGTACGGCATCGAGCCTGCTGCTGGTGGCGCTGTAATGGTTGCTGGCCCGGCTGCTGCTGCTGAAGCTGCTGAAGAGAAAACTGAGTTCGACGTCATCCTGAAAGACGCTGGCGCTCAGAAAATCAACGTCATCAAAGAAGTTCGCGGCATCACTGGTCTCGGCCTGAAAGAAGCTAAAGACCTCGTTGAGGCTGGCGGCAAAGTCAAAGAAGGCGCTTCGAAAGCAGAAGCAGAAGACATCAAAGCGAAGCTGGAAGCAGCTGGCGCGAAAATCGAACTGGCCTAATCGCCTGTTCTCGGCCCCTAGGGTCGTGCAAATTCGGCTGGATCCGCGATATCGCGGGTCCAGCCAAACCTGTCTTAGCGGAACGTTTAATTAGAAAACGCTCTCCTCAGGTAGGTTCCACAGTCGGGAGGCCCCCCTTGGGACGGGGGCCAGGAATAGACAGGAACAACCTTCTCAATGGGGAAATGTCGCGGCCCCGGCGACATGGACCCGCAGAGATCGAAAGGTGACACAGCACATGGCTCAGACCTTCCTTGGCCAGAAACGCCTGCGTAAGTACTACGGTAAGATTAACGAAGTTCTTCAAATGCCGAACCTCATTGAGGTTCAGAAATCGTCTTATGACCTGTTCTTGCGGTCTGGCGATGCCGATATGCCGCTCGACGGCGAAGGCATTAAAGGCGTTTTCCAATCGGTATTCCCGATTAAAGACTTCAACGAAACGGCAGTTCTTGAGTTCGTAAAATACGAGCTTGAAAAGCCGAAGTTCGACGTCGAAGAATGTATGCAGCGCGACCTGACTTACGCAGCACCGCTCAAGGTGACCCTGCGTTTGATCGTATTTGATGTCGATGAAGACACAGGTGCGAAGTCGGTTAAAGACATCAAAGAACAAGACGTGTTCATGGGCGATATGCCTTTGATGACCACCAACGGCACCTTCGTCGTTAACGGTACTGAGCGTGTTATCGTTTCCCAGATGCACCGTTCGCCGGGCGTGTTCTTTGACCACGACAAGGGCAAAACCCACTCCTCGGGTAAGCTGCTGTTCGCATGCCGTATCATCCCATACCGTGGTTCGTGGCTCGACTTCGAATTCGACGCAAAAGACCTCGTCTTTGCTCGCATCGACCGTCGCCGCAAACTTCCGGTCACGACTCTTCTCTATGCTCTCGGCATGGATCAAGAGGCGATCATGGATGCCTACTACAACACTGTTGATTTCTCGCTCGACAAGAAATCCAACGGCTGGGTCACGAAGTTCTTCCCTGAACGCGTGCGTGGCACCCGTCCGACCTATGACCTGATCGACGCTGCAACTGGTGAAGTGATCTGCAAGGCAGGTGACAAAATCACTCCGCGCGCTGTGAAGAAACTGATCGACGAAGGCGCTGTTAAGAACCTTCTCGTTCCGTTCAACCACATCGTCGGCAAGTTCGTCGCAAAAGACATCATCAACGAAGAGACAGGGGCGATCTACGTTGAAGCTGGTGACGAGCTGACGCTCGAGATGGACAAAGACGGCGAAGTTATCGGCGGCACCGTTCGCGATCTTCTGGACGCTGGCATCACCGATATTCCGGTTCTGGACATCGATAACATCAACGTCGGTTCGTACATCCGTAACACCATGGCAAGCGATAAGAACATGAACCGCGACAGCGCGCTCATGGACATCTATCGTGTTATGCGTCCGGGTGAGCCGCCGACCGTTGAATCCGCATCGGCTCTGTTCGATTCCCTGTTCTTCGATAGCGAGCGTTACGATCTCTCGGCTGTTGGCCGCGTGAAAATGAACATGCGTCTTGCTCTCGATGCAGAAGACACTCAGCGCACGCTGCGCAACGAAGATATCGTTGCCTGCATCAAGGCGCTGGTAGAACTGCGTGACGGCAAAGGCGAAGTCGACGACATCGACCACCTCGGCAACCGTCGTGTTCGCTCCGTTGGCGAACTGATGGAAAACCAATACCGCGTTGGCCTGCTCCGCATGGAGCGCGCGATCAAAGAGCGTATGTCGTCTGTCGAAATCGACACCGTCATGCCGCAGGACCTGATCAACGCGAAACCGGCAGCGGCTGCTGTTCGTGAATTCTTCGGCTCTTCGCAGCTGTCGCAGTTCATGGACCAAACCAACCCGCTGTCCGAAGTGACCCACAAGCGTCGTCTTTCGGCTCTCGGGCCGGGCGGTCTGACCCGTGAACGCGCTGGCTTTGAGGTTCGCGACGTTCACCCGACCCACTACGGTCGTATGTGTCCGATTGAAACGCCGGAAGGTCCGAACATTGGTCTGATCAACTCGCTGGCAACCTTTGCTCGCGTGAACAAATACGGCTTCATCGAAACACCGTACCGCAAAGTCATCGAAGGCAAAGTAACTGACCAAGTCAGCTACATGTCGGCGACTGAAGAAATGCGCCACACTGTTGCGCAGGCGAACGCTACGCTCGATGAGAACGGCAACCTGATCAACGAATTCGTTTCGACACGTCAGTCGGGCGAATACACGCTGGCTCCGAAAGAGAGCGTGGACCTGATCGACGTTTCGCCGAAACAGCTCGTTTCGGTCGCTGCGGCGCTCATCCCGTTCCTCGAAAACGACGACGCTAACCGCGCTCTCATGGGCTCGAACATGCAACGTCAGGCTGTTCCGCTTCTCCAGGCGACCGCACCGCTCGTCGGCACCGGTATTGAAGGCGTTGTGGCACGCGACTCGGGCGCTGCGATTATGGCGAAGCGTGCTGGTATCATTGACCAGGTAGACGCGACCCGTATCGTTGTTCGTGCGACCGAAGATCTCGAAGTCGGTGACCCAGGTGTTGACATCTATCGTTTGCGCAAGTTCCAGCGTTCGAACCAGAACACCTGCATCAACCAGCGTCCGCTGGTGAAAGTGGGCGACAAAGTTGGCAAAGGCGAAGTTATCGCTGACGGCCCGTCGACCGATATGGGTGAACTGGCTCTGGGTAAGAACGTGATCGTCGCGTTCATGCCGTGGAACGGTTACAACTACGAAGACTCCATCCTGATCTCTGAGCGCATCGTTAAAGACGACGTATTCACCTCGGTTCACATCGAAGAATACGAAGTTGCGGCACGCGACACGAAGCTTGGGCCGGAAGAAATCACTCGCGACATCCCGAACGTCGGTGAAGAAGCGCTGCGCAACCTCGACGAGGCTGGCATCGTGTACATCGGCGCCGAAGTTGGACCGGGCGACATTCTGGTTGGCAAGATCACACCGAAGGGCGAAAGCCCGATGACGCCGGAAGAAAAACTTCTCCGCGCTATCTTCGGTGAGAAAGCTTCGGACGTTCGTGACACCTCGCTGCGTCTCGCTCCGGGTGACTACGGTACTGTTGTTGAAGTTCGTGTATTCAACCGCCACGGCGTTGAAAAAGACGAACGTGCTCTGCAGATCGAGCGCGAAGAGGTCGAAAGCCTCGCTCGCGACCGTGACGACGAGCTCGGCATTCTGGACCGCAACATCTACGCCCGTCTCAAGGACATGATCCTTGGTCAGGAAGCTGTGAAAGGTCCGAAAGGCTTTAAAGCGAACTCTATCGTAACCGAAGAGTCGCTCTCTGAGCTGAGCCGTGGCCAGTGGTGGCAGATTGCTCTGAAGGACGAAGACACTGCAAAGATCGTCGAAGCCCTGAACGAGCAGTACGAAGCCCAGAAGCGCCAGCTTGACGCACGTTTCGAAGACAAGGTCGAGAAAGTCCGCCGTGGCGACGACCTGCCGCCGGGCGTGATGAAAATGGTCAAAGTCTTCATCGCGGTTAAGCGTAAGCTTCAGCCGGGCGATAAGATGGCCGGTCGTCACGGGAACAAAGGTGTTATTTCGAAGGTTGTACCTGTCGAAGACATGCCGTTCCTCGCTGATGGTACTCCGGTAGACTTCGTGCTGAACCCTCTGGGCGTTCCGTCGCGTATGAACGTTGGTCAGATTCTTGAAACCCACATGGGTTGGGCATCGCGTGGTCTGGGTATCCAGATCGACGAAGCTCTTCAGGAATACCGTCGTTCGGGCGATATGACCCCAGTTCGTGATGCACTGAAAATCACCTATGGTGATGCAGTCTACGAAGAAGGCTTTGCTGGTCTGGACGAAGACCTGTTGATCGATACCGCAGCGAACTCTGTTCGCGGTGTGCCGATCGCAACTCCGGTCTTCGACGGTGCAAAAGAGGCTGACGTAAACGACGCGCTGTCGCGCGCTGGTTTCGACACCTCGGGTCAGTCGGTACTCTTCGACGGTCGTACGGGTGAACAGTTCGCTCGTAAGGTCACTGTCGGCGTTAAGTACCTGCTGAAACTGCACCACCTGGTCGACGATAAGATCCACGCTCGTTCCACTGGTCCGTACTCGCTTGTTACTCAGCAGCCGCTGGGTGGTAAGGCACAGTTCGGTGGTCAGCGCTTTGGTGAGATGGAGGTCTGGGCACTTGAGGCTTACGGCGCTGCATACACCCTGCAGGAAATGCTCACCGTTAAGTCGGATGACGTTGCAGGTCGTACCAAAGTCTACGAGTCGATCGTCAAAGGTGAGGACAACTTCGAAGCCGGCGTACCGGAATCGTTCAACGTTCTTGTCAAAGAGGTCCGGGGCCTTGGCCTCAATATGGAACTCCTGGATGCGGAAGATGATGAGTGAGGCGTTCGCGCCTCACCTCTCCCCTTCCCACTGATACGTAAGGAAATACGATGAACCAGGAACTGACCAACAACCCGTTCAACCCGCTCACGCCCGCTAAGGCATTCGACGAGATCAAAGTCTCGCTCGCATCGCCCGAGCGTATTCTGTCGTGGTCGTTCGGTGAGATTAAGAAACCAGAAACCATCAACTACCGCACGTTCAAACCAGAACGCGACGGTCTCTTCTGTGCCCGTATCTTTGGCCCGATCAAAGACTACGAATGCCTTTGCGGTAAATATAAGCGCA
>JAYPVO010000067.1:0-10244 GCA_038134645.1 Paracoccaceae bacterium | reverse complement strand
CCCTACGGGCTGCCACTTTCCCCAGATCATCGACTAGATTTGACCTAAATGGTTTCGGCCGCGGCGCTTTCGTAATGGCTGTCGTTCATCCGACAGATCCGACGATCAGTGTTCAGCTATGCACCCATTTAGCTCCCATGCACTATTAAGCACGATAACATCACGCACAGAACGACCGACCAAAGATGCGAGATCAGCCCGCCCAATGAGCGCCGCAGGATGGGAAATCACCATGTGCAGAGCCGTAACAGGTGGCACGCCTAATCCGATCAGCCGCGCGACACCCTCTGCCATTGTTGTGTGTGCCCCAGCCAATGCACCTTCTGCATTGATAAGGCGACCATGCTCTACCCGTATCGTATTGCCATAAAGATCGAACTGATCGGGTCCACCAACCGTCGGCATTGCATCAGAGACTAAGAATATCTGGCCCTTCGTTGCTCGCACCGCGATCTTAAGAACGCGGTCTTCGACGTGGATGCCGTCTGCGATCAGACCAACGAATGGCGCGTGCTCCATCGCGGCACCCGCTAGTCCTGCCGCGCGATGTGTCATCGGTGACATGGCATTGAAAAGGTGAGTGACGGCTTGAGCGCCCGCCGCAAAGCCTTCTTCGGCCTCGGTTGCAGACGCATCAGAGTGACCAAGCGAAACAATCACTCCCAATGCGACAAGTTCTGCAATTGCTGCTGGGCCAACGACTTCGGGCGCTAGGGTCAACAGGACGGGAACACCTGCATCGCGCAACCGCTTTACCACTGTAATCGTGCGTTGATCCAAGGGCCTCACATGCTCCGTAGCATGTGTCCCGCGTTTGGACATGGCGATGTGAGGGCCTTCGATATGGAGGCCCAAAACGTCATCTTTGATTGCTATGATTGCGTCAGCGACTGCTTCCAAAATTTCTGCCGCATCAGTAATCACTGTCGGCATTATACCGATGGTTCCAAACCGCCGATGAGCTGCACAGACTTCAGCGATCCGATCGGGTTCTGCGTTCACCAAAACACCGCCGCCACCGTTTACCTGAAGGTCCAGAAAACCGGGAGAGATCACGCCTTTGATCTCTGTCCCTCGTCGCGCATGGGGGGTAACTTCGACGATCTTAGCGTTCTCAATACAAAGCGACGCCGGCCCCAAGGCCAAACCGTCAAATACTGCTTCAGAGAAAACCCAATTAGCCATCTGCGTTCTGCCGCCACGCCACATAGGCTGCACCCAAAGCACCAGACGCATCGCCACCTTTTGCGATACGAATTTCCGGAATGGGGAACCCTTTGAACTGAGATAATTTTAGCGCCGCAGTGAGATCGTCAACGAGGTGCGGAACTTTACTCAACCCACCTGCGATAACGATCAATTCTGGATCACCGATGATATTAAGCGCAAAGAGCATCTCTGCCGCCAATTCACACCATATCTGCCAAGCTTTCCCGCGTTCGGCGGCAATCGCTTTGGGCGTCGTCTCGGGGCTTTTGACCGCTTTGGCGATGCGCACCAACCCTGGACCCGCAACTAGCGTCTCCATACACCCCACACGGCCGCAGCCGCATTGGACAATCGGTAGGTTATAGCGGTGAACGAGATGCGCTGGCAGTGCGATGTGGCCAATCTCGCCGCTGGTACCCGAGGGACCAGCTTGCAGGCGTCCATTCACGGATAGCCCGCTGCCAATGCCCGTCCCGATGATCACGCCAGCAACGCGATCAACGCCTTCGCCCACGCCAAATACGGCCTCGGACAATAGCAATGCGCGTGCATCGTTAATCCACACCAAAGGACGGTTTGCGGCCTGCATGACGTCTTGGATCAATGTCCGTCCCGTTGCCGGGAGGTTTGCGGTCAAAGCAACACCCGTTTCAGGATGAATGAGACCTGCCGCAGAGATACCGACAGGGACATCGCCGCAAGAGACGGCCAGCTTTTTAACGGCAGCAATCAAACCCTCGTAGGTTTTCGGTGTGCTAACCCGTTCGGTCGCAACCAATTTCCATCCACGGTCAAACATCTGCGCTTCGATCTTGGTCCCGCCGAGATCAATACCTGCTGCGATCATCCTGTCCCCAAAAAAAGAATAAGGTGGGTCCTCGCCCACCTTATCCACTTAGCTGACTATGTTACCAGTCTCTTAGATCACGCGTTCCACGCTTTATCGGTGCCACCAAGGCCGCCGACTTGAACGCGGGTCGGCAGACCGATCTGGTCCAGAATGGTAAAGAACGGCTTGGGGTCGAGCTCTTCGACGTTGCGCATGGTCTTTGCGTCCCATTCGCCAGTTGCAACCAGCATCGCCGCAGCGACGGGCGGAACACCTGCGGTGTAGGAAATGCCTTGGCTTCCGACTTCTTCGTAGGCCTCTTTGTGATCGGCCACGTTGTAGACGAACACCTCAACGTCTTGACCGTCTTTGGTGCCTTTCACGAGGTCACCAATACAGGTCTTGCCCGTGTAGTTCGGCGCCAGCGAGGACGGATCAGGCAGGACGGCCTTCACCACTTTCAACGGCACCACTTCCAGACCTTCGGCGGTCGTTACTGGCTGCTCGGACAGAAGGCCGAGGTTTTTCAGAACGGTAAAGACGTTGATGTAGTGGTCACCAAAGCCCATCCAGAACCGCACGTCAGCCTGCGGATAGTTCGCAGCAAGGCTGTGCACCTCGTCGTGGCCCGACTGATAGGCGCGGCAAGTGCCAACCACGGGGAGGTCCCAATCGTGGCCAGAGGCAAACATGGTTGTCTCTTTCCACTGCTGGTCTTCCCAGTAATAAACGACGCCTGTGAATTCACGGAAGTTGATCTCAGGGTCAAAGTTCGTCGCAAAATATTTGCCATGCGAACCCGCGTTGATGTCCACGATGTCGATGGACTTCACCTCGTCCATGTATTCATCAATCGCGAACCGCGCGAACGCGTTCACAACACCTGGGTCGAATCCAGCGCCCAAAATCGCGGTCACGCCCTTCTCAGCGCAGAGGTCGCGTTTCTTCCATTCGTAGTTCGCATACCACGGCGGAGTTTCGCAAATCTTTGCGGGGTCTTCGTGGATCGCCGTGTCGATATAGGCAACGCCCGTTTCGATACAGGCATCCAGAACGTACATATTCACAAAGGCAGAGCCTACGTTGATGACGATCTCAACGCCCGTCTCGCGGATCAGGGCTGCAACCGCCGCCGTATCCATCGCATCAACCTGATGGGCCGCCAAAACGCCCTCTTGTTTCATCGCGCCCTTTTCGCGGACCGACTCAAGGATCGCTTCACATTTGGAAAGCGTCCGGCTCGCGATATGAATCTCGCCAAGCACATCGTTATTTTGCGCGCACTTATGCGCTACGACCTGAGCGACGCCGCCAGCGCCGATGATGAGAACGTTCTGTTTCAATGCACAGGACCCCCTTTGGTGGTAAGTTTAAGGTTAGGTTTATCGCCCTGAGGCGACACATTCACGACAATGCAGCCGAGAAATCTTCGTAGGTGAAATCGCGGACCAATCGTTCGGTGCCGTCGAGTTCGCGAATGGCAATCGCGGGCATCTTAACGCCGTTGAACCAGTTTTTCTTAACCATAGTGTAGCCTGCCGCATCCTGAATGGACAGACGATCGCCCGCTTTGAGAGGCGCAGGGAATTTGAACTCGCCGAAAATATCGCCCGCAAGGCAGGATTTTCCGCAGACCATCCACTCTTGATCGCCGCTCTCGTTCATCTTTGCGCTTTCGCGGTAGATCAGCAGGTCAAGCATATGCGCTTCGATCGAGCTATCCACGATGGCTAGGTTTTTACCGTTGTGCAGCGTGTCCAGAACCGTCACCTCGAGCGTGGTCGATTTGGTGATCGCCGCCTCGCCTGGTTCCAAATAGACCTGCACTTCGTTCTGTTCGCTAAAGCGTTTCAGGCGTTCAGCGAGCTTTTCAATCGGGTAATCCTGACCAGTGAAATGGATACCGCCTCCAAGGCTGATCCATTCCATTTTGCGGATCAGATATCCAAACCGCTGCTCAATACTGTTGAGCATCCCGTCAAAGCGATCAAAGTCCGCGTTCTCACAGTTGTTGTGGAACATGAAGCCAGTGATCAAATCAGCAACGGGTTCGATGTTTTTCGGGTCATGTTCGCCCAGACGGCTAAAGGGGCGTGCTGGGTCGGCAAGGTCGAAACCAGAGGTCGACACACCGGGGTTCACGCGCAGGCCACGTTTATGTCCGCGCGACACTTCCTCGTGGCGGGTTAGCTGACCAACGGTGTTGAAAATGATCTTGTCCGAGTTCGCCAAAACCTCGTCCATCTCGTCGTCTTTCCAAGCGACGGAATAGGCATGGGTTTCGCCGGGGAATTTTTCACGGCCGAGTTTCACCTCAAAGAGCGACGACGACGTAGTTCCATCCATGTATTCGGACATGAAATCAAACACTGACCACGTCGCAAAACACTTGAGCGCCAAAAGCGCCTTCGCCCCCGAGTTTTCACGGAGCCAAGCGATTTTTTCCATATTAGGAAGAAGATGGGCCTTATCGATAAGGTAGTACGGCGTGTCGATCATCAGTTTCCCCCGAGCGGCAAAGGAACTCAAACCAGAAACCGCGACATAGGGCCTTTGCCCCCATGGGACAAGGCTAATTTGTGATCAATCCTCTGCGGTATCGATCCACTGGAGCAAAACGTCCTCGGACTTGATCTGGATAACGCCTTTTTCAATGGTGATGACATTGTCGCGCCGCATCCGACCAAGGTTTTTATTAACGGTCTGGCGCGAACATCCCACGGTATCGGCGATAAAGCTCTGGCTCTGCCGGACCGTATTGTCTGCGTAGCGCAGCTGAAGAAGATAATGCGCGATCCGCTGCGGGGCATTCATGTCCTTTTCGGCACTGCGGAAAGAGTTGAAGCGTAACATCGCCTCGTACATATGCCTCGATAGATTACTCACGAACCGTGGATCAGTCACAAGGTCTGCAAGCTGGCTCTTTTCAATCAAAAGAACACAACTCCCTGCGGTCGCACGCGCGGTCGCGGCTGCCGTTTTATTTGCAAGGCACTCGATAATACCAAGTGGCATCCCAACATTTGCGATCAATAAGGGCGTGCGCGTACCAATTGCCGAGAGATAGCTAACTTCGACCTGTCCTTGCGCAACGAGGAATAGCCCTAAAGGAACTTGATCTTGATGGATGAAATCTGTCGCCTCGGGGTAATATTGCATGCGAGCGGCATCAATGAGTCGGATTTTTTCGAGCTCTGAAAACCCGTCAAAAATCGCGCTCCGCATCAATTGTGGGAACCTTAAACTATTTCTAATCCCTCGGTTCGGCTTTTCTGCCTCACCATTGGTACCCCGCATTAAAGCCCCAATCGTTGATCACAATTTTTGAAAAAGTGGCGGCTTCGTTGCCGTCGCCGCCACACGCTACCAACAACACGAACACTAGCGAAAGGATATATTATATATACTAAAGGGTATAATGTCGCCTAGGCGACACAACGCAAGAAGTTGAGGCATCTCTGCCTCAACTTTTTTCCAAACAGACAAATGCTGAAACTAGGATCTTAACCCTATTCCGCCGCCTCTTGATAGTTCGATAGAGGTGGGCAAATGCACATGAGATTTCTGTCGCCCCACACGTTATCCACGCGATTCACAGGTGACCAGTATTTGTCCACGCGGAACGATCCTGCTGGATAACAGGCCTCTTCGCGCGTGTATGGACGCTCCCAATCACCGATCAAGTCTTCAACCGTATGCGGCGCATTGCACAGCGGGTTGTTGTCAGCGGGCCAAGTTCCCGAGGCAACCTTGTCGATCTCAGCGCGGATAGACAGCATCGCGTCGATAAAGCGATCGAGCTCTGCTTTTGTCTCAGACTCTGTCGGCTCGACCATGAGCGTTCCCGCAACGGGCCAGCTCATTGTCGGTGCGTGGAAACCATTGTCGATCAGGCGCTTTGCGATGTCATCGACGGTGACGCCGTGATTATCAGCGAACGGACGCGTGTCGAGGATACACTCATGCGCGACGCGACCATTACGGCCTTTGAACAGGACGCCGTAGCCAGCCTCTAGCCGTTTCGCGATGTAGTTCGCGTTCAGGATCGCGACCTTGGTCGCTTGGGTCAGGCCCTGCCCGCCCATCATCAACACATAAGACCACGAAATCAGGAGGATCGACGCAGACCCCCAAGGTGCAGAAGACACCGGTCCCGTTTCACCGCCCGTTTCAGGGTGTCCGGGTAGATAAGGTGCAAGGTGCGCTTTGACCCCAATCGGCCCCATGCCGGGGCCACCGCCACCATGCGGGATTGCAAAAGTCTTGTGCAAGTTGAGGTGCGAAACGTCGCCGCCGATCTCACCCGGTTTAACCAAGCCGACCATCGCGTTGAGGTTCGCGCCGTCGATGTAAACTTGGCCGCCGAATTGGTGTGTGATCTCGCAGACTTCGCGCACGGTTTCTTCGAACACGCCGTGGGTCGACGGATAGGTGATCATACAGGCCGCCAGACGGTCGCCCGCTTTTTCAGCCTTCGCGCGGAAGTCCTCAACGTCGATATCGCCGTTTTCTGCCGACTTCACCACGACCACATCCATGCCGCACATCTGCGCCGAAGCGGGGTTCGTGCCGTGGGCCGAAACAGGGATCAGACAGATATTGCGCTGCGTGTCGCCGTTGGCCTTGTGGTAAGCCATGATGGTCAAGAGACCCGCATATTCGCCCTGTGCGCCAGAGTTCGGCTGCATCGACATCGCGTCATAACCCGTCACGACGCAGAGCTTTTCGCTGAGATCAGCGATCATCTCTTGATAACCCGCTGCCTGATCGACAGGGGCAAAGGGGTGCAAGAATGCGAACTCAGGCCATGTGATCGGCATCATCTCTGCCGCCGCGTTCAGCTTCATCGTGCAGGACCCCAGCGGGATCATCGCACGGTCAAGCGCAAGGTCACGATCCGACAGGCGGCGCATATAACGCATCATCTCTGTTTCAGCGCGGTTCATGTGGAAAATCGGGTGGGTGAGGTAATCCGAGGTGCGGCTCAGATCCTCTGGGATTTCGTAATGATGCGTGAGGTCTTCGTCCTTTGCATCGATGCCAAATGCACGCCAGACCGCTTCAATCGTGGAACGACGGGTCCGTTCATCAAGGCTGATACCGACCTTAGTTGCGCCGACTTTGCGCAGGTTGATACCCTCTTCGACGGCCGACTTCATCACGGTGCCCTGAAGGGGTCCAACTTCTACTGTGATGGTATCGAAATAGGCATCAGGTTCGACCGTGAACCCCGCAGCTTCGAGGCCTTTCACCAGTCGCACAGTCTTGCGGTGGATACGCTGCGCAATCGCCTTCAGGCCCACAGGACCGTGGAACACCGCATACATCGAGGCCATCACCGCCAACAAAGCCTGAGCCGTGCAAACGTTCGACGTCGCCTTTTCACGGCGGATGTGCTGTTCGCGGGTTTGAAGCGACAGCCGCAGGGCACGGCCGCCGCGGCTATCAACCGACACACCCACAATCCGCCCTGGCATGGACCGTTTGTAGGCATCCTTACAGGCGAAATAGGCCGCGTGTGGGCCGCCATATCCCAGCGGTACGCCGAACCGTTGCGTGGTGCCGACGGCAATGTCCGCCCCCATCGCACCCGGCTCTTTGAGCATAGTCAGCGCGAGCGGATCGGCGATCACGATACCAATGGCGTTAAAGTCATGCAGGTCCGCGATCTGCGCCGTAAAGTCCCGCACGTGACCATAGGTGCCCGGATATTGGAACACAGCACCAAAAACCTTGGATGCGTCGAGGTCATCGGGGCAACCCACGATCACTTCAATCCCCAAAGGCTCTGCGCGGGTTTTGATAACTGCGATGTTCTGCGGGTGGCAGTTTTCATCGACAAAGAACGCGGTTGCTTTGGACTTTGCCACGCGCTGCGCCATCGTCATGGCTTCGGCCGCGGCGGTCGCCTCGTCCAAGAGCGACGCGTTCGCAATTTCGAGGCCCGTCAGATCACAGACCATCGTTTGGTAGTTCAACAACGCCTCAAGACGACCCTGCGAAATCTCGGGCTGGTAGGGCGTATAGGCCGTATACCACGCTGGGTTTTCCAAAATGTTGCGCTGGATGGCGGGCGGCGTCACGGTACCATAGAACCCCTGCCCGATCAGCGATGTCATCTGTTTGTTTTTCTTGGCCACATTGCCAAGGAAATACAGCAGCTCGCCTTCCGACTTGGGCTTCCCAAAATCGAGAGGTTCGGACTGTCGAATGGATGCAGGGACCGTCTGTTCGATCAATTGATCGAGGCTCTCAACACCCACAACGCGCAGCATCTCTTCCATCTCGGCGGGGCTCGGCCCGATGTGACGGCGGTTGGCAAAATCGTAAGGGCGGTAGTCGGTGGGTTCAAACGGCATGGGCCTGTCCTCGGGCAAAAAGGGTCTGACTGGGGGCGACGACCGCCCCCATTTCTGTCGTCCAGCACTGAATGTCACGAGGATCTAACCACATGACATGTCAGAGAAATTAACCGATGTGCGCCTTATAGGCGGCTTCATCCATGTACTCGTCGAGCACGGACAAATCTTCGACTTTCATCTTGAAGAACCAACCGTCATTCAGCGGGTCGTCGTTCACCAAGGACGGGTTGTCAGCCAGAACGTCGTTCACTTCGACGATCTCACCATCCAGTGGAGCAAGGATGTCGGAGGCTGCTTTAACCGATTCAATCACAACCACTTCGTCATCTTTCGCGACTTCGGTGCCTTCCTCGGGGAGTTCAACAAACACAATATCACCAAGCTGCTCTGTCGCATGCTCGGTAATCCCAACGACGACCAGATCACCTTCGACGCGGAGCCATTCGTGTTCTTCTGTGTATTTCATGTCCAAAATCTCCTGTCGGACCTTAACGCTTATATGTTGATGGACGGAACGGGAGTGCCGTCACTTTAGCGGGCAGACGCTTTCCACGCACTTCACCCCAAATCACTGTGCCTTCTGCCGAGAGGTCGGCAGGGACATAACCCATAGACATCGGTGCATTGATGCTTGGCCCGAAAGCGCCCGAGGTCACTTCGCCAATTGGCTCGCCCCCAGTTTCAGCAGCAAACAGCATTGTATGGGCTCGCATCGGCGCACGCCCATCAGGCAGAAGCCCGACGCGCGCACGGGCTGCACCGTTTTCGAACTCTACAAGGATACGGTCAGCACCAGGGAATCCGCCTGCGCGATCACCAACGCGACGCGCCTTCTGGATTGCCCATTTCAGATCAGCCTCAACAGGCGTTGTTGTCGTATCAATGTCGGACCCATAGAGGCACAGCCCAGCCTCAAGCCGAAGGCTGTCGCGGGCACCCAGTCCGATGGCTGCAACATCATCATCCGCCAGCAATGCACGAACAAAGGCTTCGGCTTGATCATCCGCGACCGAGATTTCAAATCCATCTTCGCCAGTATAGCCCGAGCGTGACACCCATAGATCACCAAAGGCGCTCGGCACAGTCACGACATCCATGAACTTCATCGCAGCCACATCAGCGATTTTTTGGAACGCAGCCTCAGCTTTCGGTCCTTGCAGAGCAACTAGAGCACGGTCGGTGATTTCCTCAACCTCGATACCTGTCAGGTTTGCCCGCATGTAAGCAATATCGGCATCTTTGCAGGCCGCATTCACAACGACGAACAAGTGATCCCCACGGTTCGCAAACATCAGGTCGTCGCGGATACCGCCGTCGTCATTGGTGAACAGACCATAGCGCTGACGACCCTCCGCGAGGCCCTGCACATCCATTGGCACCAGTGCCTCGAACGCAGCAGCGACACCTTCGCCACGCAGGATCACCTGCCCCATGTGGCTCACGTCAAACAGACCTGCGTTCTCGCGGGTCCAGAGGTGCTCTTTCATAACGCCCAAGGGGTATTGGACTGGCATCTCATAGCCAGCGAAAGGAACCATCTTGGCCCCAAGTTCCACGTGCAGATCGTAAAGCCCCGTGCGTTTCAAATCGGACATACTGCCTCCAGCATCCGGGCCATCGGCCCGCTTCATGATGCCCCCTCTGTCCATTGCGCCTGAGATCGTTATCCCTTCGGCGGACGCTGACGCGTCACTCTCCAGAGTGTTGATACGTGCAAGGTCCTTTTGCCTGAGAGTTTCCTGGGGCGGTTGCTCCTTCGGCACTGGTGATCCAGTTCTCCCGAACACGTATGTTTCCGATAGGAAATTTTTCACCCCCCGTCCAGAGGGAAAATGCGACTCTTT